>CAYMQN010000036.1:0-23416 GCA_964392545.1 uncultured Desulfobacteraceae bacterium | reverse complement strand
ACCCGATCTCCCAGCTGGCCTTCACCCTGGCCAACGGGTTCACCTATGTGGAGTACTACCTCTCCCGGGGCATGGATCTCGACAAATTCGGCCCCAACCTGTCGTTTTTCTTCTCCAACGGCATGGACCCCGAGTACACGGTGATCGGCCGGGTGGCGCGCCGCATCTGGTCCGTGGCCCTGCGCGAAAAATACGGCGCCTCGGCCCGCTCCCAGATGCTCAAGTACCACATCCAGACCTCGGGCCGCTCCCTGCACAGCCAGGACATCCAGTTCAACGATATCCGCACCACCCTGCAGGCGCTGTGCGCCGTCTACGACAACTGCAACAGCCTGCACACCAACGCCTTCGACGAGGCCATCACCACACCGTCCAAGGAATCGGTGCGCCGGGCCCTGGCGATCCAGATGATCATCAACCGCGAATGGGGCCTGGCCAAAAACGAAAACCCCTTGCAGGGCAGCTTCATCGTGGACGAGCTCACCGACCTGGTGGAGGAGGCGGTCCTGATGGAATTCGACCGCATCACCGAGCGCGGCGGCGTTTTGGGGGCTATGGAAACCGGCTACCAGCGCGGCCAGATCCAGGAGGAATCCAT
Source organism: uncultured Desulfobacteraceae bacterium (assembly GCA_964392545.1). GTDB lineage: Bacteria > Desulfobacterota > Desulfobacteria > Desulfobacterales > UBA5852 > JABZFP01. Next base: position 22,818 of record CAYMQN010000036.1, on the reverse strand, counting down.
CTACTACGAAACCCGCAAGCACACCGGCGACCTGCCGATTATCGGGGTCAACACCTTCCGGGATCCGGACGCCCACGACGACGAATTCTCCGAGGGGGTCGAACTGGCCCGGGCCACCGAGGAGGAGAAGCGCTCGCAGCTCGAGCGGCTGGCGGAATTCCAGACCCGCCACACGGCCGAAGCGCCCCAGGCCCTGGAGCGGCTGCAGCAGGTGGCGCTTGCCAACGGCAATATCTTCGCCGAACTCATGGAGGCGGTCAAAACCTGCTCCCTGGGACAGATCACGGGAGCCTTGTATGACGTGGGCGGAAAGTATCGCCGCAACATGTAGTGCTCGGTCAGAAAGGGCATCTTGCGGCCCCCGGCGGCGTTCTCGCGTTCCGACGGTCCTCGACGCAGCGCCGCTGCGCCTGCGGGCGCCGGAAACGCTGCGGCCTTGCCGGAAACCGCAATCTACCCTTTCTGACCGACCACCTGGCAGTCATGCAGCACGATTGAGATTTTCGGGGATTTATCCCCTTTGTCCCGCGCCGAGCATCGGCGATACGACTGGATAAAAACATGTGGGACAAGGGGCGTCTTTCGATTCGTTTTCTTTGATGCGTTCGGGATACGGCGGATTCTCCCTCTTGACGTCATTCCGGCGGAAGCCGGCATCCCTTGATTTCAGGGTGTTCGAGATTCCGGGGCAAGCCCGGAATGAAAGATACGACACTTTTTACGAAACCATCTTTTCTTTGCAGTTAGAACAAATACATACACCAAAAGTCAAATTCCATGCGTGTCCCGCATTAAAGGAGAGACAAATATGCGCGAAGCAGTGATTGTCAGCGCCGTGCGAACGCCCCTGGGGCGCTTCGGCGGTACCTTGAGCACCATGGGGGCCACCACCCTGGGGGCCCTGGTGATGGAAGAGGCCGTGCACCGGGCCGGCATCGACAAGGACGCGGTGGACGAGGCCATCATGGGGCAGGTGCTGCCCCTGGGCTACGGCCAGAACCCGGCCAAGCAGGCCGCCGTCAAGGCCGGCTTTCCGGACAAGGTGGAATGCATCACGGTCAACAAGGTCTGCGGCTCGGGACTGAAATCGATCATGCTGGCGGCCCAGGCCATCCAGGTGGGCGATGCCGACGTGGTGGTGGCCGGCGGCATGGAGAACATGAGCATGGCGCCCCATTTCCTGGACCAGTCCCGCACGGGCTACCGCATGGGCCACGGGGTGCTCAAGGACAGCATGATCCACGACGGCCTCTGGGACCACGTCAACGATTTTCACATGGGCATCTCCAACGACCTGTGCGCCGAAAAATACGGCATCCCGCGGGAGGATCAGGACCGCTATGCCGCCGAATCCTACCGCCGTTCCCTCGCGGCCATCGCCGAGGGCCGCTTCAAGGACGAAATTTTGCCGGTGGAAATCCCCCGCCGCAAGGGCGATCCGGTGATCTTCGAGCGGGACGAGTGTCCGCGGGAAACGCCCTACGACATTCTCTCCGGCATGCGGCCGGCCTTTCAGAAGACCGGCACGGCCACAGCCGGCAACGCCTCGATTATCAGCGACGGCGCGGCCGCCGTGGTGGTCATGGCCCGCGAAAAGGCCGAGGCCCTGGGCTGCCCCATCCTGGCCGTCGTCGGGGCCCAGGCCTCCTACGGGATCGATATGAAATACGTCCTGGTGGCCCCCATCTGGGCCGTGCCCAAATGTTTGGCCAAGGAGGGCATCGCACTCGAAGCGGTGGACCTTTATGAAATCAACGAGGCTTTCAGCGGTTCCACCCTGGCCGTGCTGCGGGAACTCAAGCTCGATGCGGCCAAGGTCAACGTCAACGGGGGCGCGGTGTCCCTGGGACACCCCATCGGGGCCAGCGGCTGCCGGGTGCTGGTCACCCTGCTCTACGAAATGGCCCGCCGGGGATGCCGCACAGGCCTGGCTTCGCTCTGCCTGGGCGGCGGGGAAGCCGTGGCGATGGTGGTAAAAAGGCCCTAACGCGCCCATCCAGAAGGGGCATCTATCAGCCCAGGCCGGCGTTCTCGCTCTTTGGGAATCCTCGCCCCCTTGAACCCTTGAACCCGTTTTCACGCATTGGGAGGAAAACATGGACGTAAAAACATTCGGCGTCGTGGGCGCCGGGCAGATGGGCAGCGGCATCGCCCAGGTGGCGGCGGCCAGCGGCCTCGACGTGGTCATGAACGATATCAAGGAAGCATTCGTGGCCAAGGGGCTCAAGACCATCACCGCCAACCTCGAGCGCAGTGTCGCCAAGGGCCGACTCACGGCCGCGGAGCAGGCCGCCGTTCTGGGCCGCATCAAAACCAGCACCGATCTCGCGGACATGGCCGGCGTGGATTTCGCGGTGGAAGCGGCCACCGAGCGGGAAGACCTCAAGTTCGGCATTTTCCGCGACCTCGACCGCATCTGCCCCCCGGCGGCCGTTCTGGCCACCAATACCTCCTCGATTCCCATCGGCCGCATTGCCGCCCAGACCAGCCGGCCGGACAAAGTGATCGGCATGCATTTCATGAACCCGGTGCCGGTCATGAAACTGGTGGAAGTGATCCGCGGCCTGGCCACATCGGATGCGACCTTCCAGTTGACCTGGTCCCTGTCCGAGCGCTTCGGCAAGACCCCGGCCGAGGCCAACGACTTCCCCGGCTTCATCGCCAACCGCATTCTGATGCCCATGATCAACGAGGCCGTTTTCTGCCTCTACCACGGCGTGGGGGACGCCGAAGCCATCGACACCGTCATGAAGCTCGGCATGAATCACCCTATGGGGCCCCTGGCCCTGGCCGATTTGATCGGGCTGGACACCTGCCTGGCCATCATGCAGACCCTCTATGACGGTTTCAATGATTCCAAGTACCGGCCCTGCCCGCTGCTGCGCAAATATGTCGAAGCCGGCTGGCTGGGCCGCAAGAGCGGGCGGGGGTTCTACCGCTACGACCAGGGTTAGCAGGCTGCGGATAAAGGCCGCCTCAGGTCGAAATGTCCTGCCGCAGGCGGGATTGCGGTCCTCGCGCCTTGCCTTTCGACCCATTGGTTATCCACAGCCTGCCAGCAGCCATTACGTGGCGACAAGGAGACGGCATGACACAGAAGAAAAAGACCGAAGAAACGACGGTGGGCAAGAAAATCAAGCAGGTGCGCACCAAGAAGAAGATCAGCCTGGAGACCATGGCCAACGACACCGGCTTTTCCATCGACTACCTCAAGAAAATCGAGGCCGGCAGGAAGATACCGCCGGTGGGCGCGCTACTGCAGATCGCCCGGGCCCTGGAAATCGACTCCACTTTTTTCCTGAAAGAGCAGGCCTCCAGCCTTCAGGACCGGGTCAAGGCCTATACCAAGCGCACGGACAACTATGCCTACACGACACTGACCCCGGGGGCCGAGAACAAGCACCTCAAGGCCTTCAAGGTGGCCATCGAGCCCCTGCAGGACCACGAGGGGGTCGGCTACCAGCACGAAGGGGAGGAGTTCGTCTACGTGTTGCAGGGCTCCGTGGAAATCGCCGTGGGGGAGCACATCAACGTTCTGGAGGAAGGCGATTCCCTGCACTTCAACTCCGGCATCCGCCACCGCATGCGCAACCTCAGCGATTCCCGCGCCGAAATGCTGGTGGTGGTCTACGGCCCTTGAGCTTCACGGGAGGATGGCATGCTTTTTCGTTTTACCGACGAACAGTTGATGATCCAGTCCATGGTTCGGGAATTTTCCCGTAAAGTGATCGCCCCCACCGCGGCGGAACGCGACCGCACCAAGGAATTTCCGGCCGGCAATCTCAAGAAGATGGCCGAGCTGGGCCTCCTGGGCATGATGATTCCCCCCGAGTACGGCGGCGAAGGCGCCGACACCATCAGCTACGTCCTGGCGCTGTCCGAGATTGCCTACGCCTGCGCCTCCACGGCGGTGGTCATGTCGGTCCACAATTCGATCGTCTGCGAGAGCATCCTGCGTTTCGGCAGCGAAGCGCAGAAGAAAAACTACCTGCCGAAGCTGGCCGCCGGCAAAATGCTGGGGGCCTTCGCCCTCACCGAGCCGGAAGCCGGCTCCGATCCCGTCAGCCAGGTTACCACGGCCATAAGGGACGGCGATGCCTACATCATCAACGGCACCAAACGCTTTACCACCACCGGCAAGAACTCCCACCTGGTGATCGTGACCGCCAAGACCGACGAATCCCAGCGCCACCGGGGCATCAGCGCCTTCATCGTGGAAAAGGGAACCCCGGGCTTCAAGATCGGCCATACCGAGGACAAGATGGGCCTGCGGGCCTCCGATACCACCGACCTGATCTTCGACAACTGCCGAGTGGCGGCCGAAAACCTCCTGGGGCAGGAAGGCGAAGGTTTCAAACTGGCCATGACCGGCCTGGACGGAGGCCGCATCGGCATCGCCGCCCAGTCCATCGGCGTGGCCCAGGCGGCCCTGGATGCATCCATCCGCTATGCCAAGCAGCGCACTCAATTCGGCCAGAAAATCGCCAAATTCCAGGGATTGCGCTGGATGATCGCCGACATGGCCACCGAACTCGAAGCTGCCCGTCAGTTGACCATGTCCGCGGCCGCCATGAAGGATCAGAAAGCCAAATTCACCCGCCAGGCCTCCATGGCCAAGCTGTTCGCCTCGGAAATGGTCAACCGCCTCACGGCCAAAGCCATCCAGATTCACGGCGGGTACGGATTCACCAAGGACTACGAGGTCGAGCGCTACTACCGGGATGCCCGGGTTTTCACCATCTACGAGGGTACCTCGGAAATCCAGCGCATCGTCATCAGCAACCACCTGCTCAAGGACAAGCGTACGCCGTAAATTCCCGCTGACAGGAACACAGGTACCGCTGCCGCTATTCGGGATCGGGAGGGAAGGATCCGCGGGTCTAACCGTTGACCCCCCGGGAAGGGGTGCCGGCGGCGCCGGTCAGGTCTCGAAGGTGAAACGTTTCTCCAGGAATAGCGCCCGGCAGGCTCGGGCGACTTCCGGATCGTAAAGTTTGCCCTTGTTCTTGTCGATCTCCTCGAGCGCGATATCGATACCCAGGCCGGGTCGGTAAGGGCGGTGGGAGGCCATGGCCTCGACCACGTCGGCCACGGTGAGCACCCGCGACTCCGGCAGGATGGCCTCCCCGGATATTCCAAGGGGATATCCGCTGCCGTCCAGCTTTTCATGATGCTGGTAGACCATGGTGGCGATCTCCCAGGGGAATTCGATGTCCTTCAGAATATCGTAGCCCACCTGGGGATGTTCCTTGATCAAATTGAACTCGTTGACCGTCAAGCGGCTGGGCTTGCTCAAAATTTCCGCCGGCACGCTGATTTTCCCCAGATCGTGGATAAGGGCCGCCACCCGCACCGCCTCGATCTTGTCCTGTTCAAATCCAACGGTCTCGGCCAGGGCCCCCGCCAGTTCGGCCACACGGCGCTGGTGCCCGGCTGTGTATGGGTCGCGCGTTTCAACGGTGTGCGCAATGGCCCGCACGATGCCGTTCATGGCGTTCTCGAGCTTCTTCATGCTGCGCTGGAGGGAATCCGTGCGTTCGTCCACCATCTGCTCGAGATTCCTGCGGTAGGAGCGGTTGGCGATTTCCAGTTCCCGGCGGCGGAAGGCGTTGGCCACGCTGATCAGGATCCCGTTGCGGTCCATGGGTTTGATGATATAGTCGTAGACGCCCAGTTGCAGCATGGATTCCGCCAGGAGCGGATCCCCGATGGCCGACACCATAATCGCCGCCGTGTCGGGAAAGACCTTGAGCACGTGGCGGATGAAATCCAGCCCGGATTCGCCCGGCATGTTGATATCGCACAGGATCAGATCGCTGGCCTGATCGGTCATCAGCACCCGGGCCTCGGCGGCGTTCTCCGCCGTTCGGCAGATATAGCCATTGGCTTCCAGGATTTTCTGCAGCAGCATCCGGATGGGACGCTCGTCATCGACCACCAGAATGTGCTTCCGCTGCTTGTCATCCGCCGGCCCCAGCCCGTCGTCGTTTTCGACCATCGTCCGGTCAGCCTTTTCCCCTGTATTTTCAGCGCAATCGCTTTGCAAATACATAACGCCACCACCCTCCTGCCATTCTTATCGGCGGATGGCGGCAAAAGTTTACGGCTTTTGGCTGGATTTCTTTAACGGAGGATCAAAGGGGGGACGGGGATTGCAACCAGTCTGATGGATGGCCGGGGGCGGCAATGGAAACCAGGCGCAGGCCCGGCGTGCCGGGTCTCCGTGGGGCATGCCGTCCTCCTGCGGCTATGGCGCAGGTGGACGGCCGATCCACTCAATCGGCGAAAATTTTGGCGGCCAGATCGATGTCCTCCGGGCTGAAGACGAACAGGCACTTTTCCTCCGGGGACGACACCGATCCATAGACGTAGTTGATGTTGACCCCCGCCTCGCCGAACTTGGCCGTCACCTCCGCCAGGGCTCCGGGATGGTTGTCCAGTTCCAGGGCGATCACCGGCAACATGTCGAACAGATAATCGTTGCGGGAAAGCAGGTCGATGGCCGCATTGGTTTTGCCGTCGGCCGGCAGCAGGCGGATCAGGGCGAATTCGGCGGAATCTTTGCGCATGGAATTGTAGCTCGCCGCCGAAGCGATACGTTTGAGGGACTTGCCGCGGGCCTTGAACAGTTCCTGCACATAGCTGGAGGCATCCTGGATGGTGATGGCGTCGATGTTGATACCGGCCTCGGAGAAAAGCGCGGAAAGCTTGGCCAGCTGGCCCGGCGCATTTTTGAGAAAAAGCGAAATCTCGGTTCTGATCATGGCGGTACATCCTCTTCGATACATGAGGGTCTCGGGATCGTCCGGGCGCAACCGTCCGGGATGACAGTGGCCTTTAACGGGAAAGAACTATACGCCATCCCCCGCGGATAGTCAATTCAGGCCATCGGCCCTTTGCTTTGACTTTTCGGCATTAGCGGCTAATATGGTGCCAGTCCGTTCCGGACGCACACCGGCATGCCAGGCCGATCGATGACAACAAGGCTCGGGGGCCCGCCCCGCCAGGACGCTCATGATGCGCAACCAGACCCACTTCCGCCACCGCCGGATGCAAGCAGCCCTCCGGGTCGGCGTAGTGGTCGGGACCCTGCTGCTGGCCAGCGGCTGCCTTGCGCGCCGGCCGGTGGTCTACCAGGCAATGGCCTCCCAAGGCACCCCGACGCCCCGCTCCATCGCCGTTTTGCCCTTTGACGACCGGACCGGCATGCCGGATCTGCCGCGCATGCTGCGCAAAAGTTTTTACGGGCATCTGAGCCACCGGCCCTTTCGCGATGTCGAACTGGAGGTGATCGACCGGGTTTTGGGCGATGCCGCAAGCACCCCGGTTCCCACGCCGGAAAACCTGCGCGATCTCGGGGATCGGCTGGGCTGCGATGCGGTGGTCATCGGCACGGTCATCGAATTCGAGCGCCTCTTCATGGGGGTCTATTCCCAGCTCAGCGTGGGGGCCGACATCGCGGTTTACGATACCCACGACGGCCACCGGCTGTGGCACGACCGCCACGTCTCCCGCCTGCATGACGGCGGCGTACCGCTGACACCCCTGGGGATCCCCCTCAGCGGGGCCCGTTCCGGCTGGAATCTGCGCGACAGCCAGATCGTACGGGCGGTGGACGAACTGGCCCGCACCCTGGCCGATCGCATTCCGGGGTCCGGGGCGCAGCCGGCACCGAAAGCCGCCTGGCGCTTCGACCTTCAGGTGGGTGCCTACCTGGACCAGCAGCGCGCTCTCGACCAACGCGACGCCCTTCAAAAACGGGGATTTCCGGCCGCCGTTCACAGCGAGCGCCGGGACCGGACCATCTGGCACCGGGTCATGGTAGGCCCTTACACCGACGAGCAGGAGGCGTTGCAGACGCGCCGGCAACTGGAAGCCCAGGTGGGCACGCGCCCCTTTATGCGCCGGCAGCCCCTGTGATCCTCCGCGCGGAACGGATCGCACCATGCGGGGCAGGGGGCTCCCCGCCGGAACGGCGGCGGGACGCCCATACCGGGCCGGCCGGCCACAAGGCGGTAAAGGCCGGAAAACGACAGCGGGCGGCCGATCGCCGTCAGGGTTTGACCGTCACCACCGGACAAGGGGCCTTGAGGATGATGAATTGCGCCGTGGACCCCATGAGGAGCTTCTGCGTACGCGATTTCTTCTCGATGCCCACGAAAATGAAGTCGATCGCGTTGTCGGCGGCGAATTTCACGATATCCTCCCCCGGCGAAAGCCCCCGCACGAGCTGATAGACCTTGCAATCGATGCCGGCCGCCTTGAGCTCGTTGCCGGCCTCCTCCAGGGCGAAATTGGCCGCGCTGATTTCTTCCGGCTTTTCCTTGGGGCCGCCCTCCATGGAGGTCACCACGTCCACGTGCGACCCCCGCAGCAGGGCCTGGTGCTTGGCCAGCGCCAGCGCCGCCTTGGAAGCTTCCGATCCGTTATAGGCCACGAGGTAATTTTTCTGCACGGTGAATTCCTTCGATAATGTCTCTATGCTTGGGGCGGTTTGTACAGTTTGGTTGAGCAGGCGGTGATTTTCGGATCCTGCCAAGGCCGCAGCCGCTTTTGACGCCGCAGGCGTAGCCCAGCTACGTCGAGGACGGCAAAACGGTGAGAACGCCGCCGGGGGCCAAAAGGCGCCGCCTGCCTAACAGGGCCAGTGCCAGCCGCCTGTGTTGGGCGCGTCAGGTGGTGATTTTCGGTTCCTGCCAAGGCCGCAGCCGCTTTGGCGACCGCAGGCGTAGCCCGGCTACGCCGAGGACGGCAAAACGGTGAGAACGCCGCCGGGGGCCAAAAAACGCCGCCTGCCTAACAGGGCCAGTGCCAGCCGCCTGTGTTGGGCGTGTCAGGCGGTGATTTTCGGTTCCTGCCAAGGCCGCAGCCGCTTTTGACGCCGCAGGCGTAGCCCGGCTACGCCGAGGACGGCAAAACGGTGAGAACGCCGGCAGGGGCCGAAAAGCGCCGCCTGACGCGCCCAACAGCTACATCCAGCGCTTGCGGCGTTTATACGACTTCACCTCCTTGAACGACTTGCGCCCCCCGCCCTGGGTGACCCCCATGTAGAACTCCTTGACATCCGGATTGTTCTGGAGCTCCTTGGAGGGCCCTTCCATCACGATCTTGCCCGACTCCATGATGTAGGCATAGTCGGAAATCTTGAGGGCGATCTTGGCGTTCTGCTCCACCACCAGAATGGTGGTCTTCATCTCCTGGTTGATCACCTCGATGTTGCGGAAGATCTCTTTCACCAGCAGCGGCGCCAGGCCCAGCGAGGGCTCGTCCAGCATCAGCATCTTGGGCGCGGCCATGAGAGCACGGCCGATGGCGATCATCTGCTGCTCGCCCCCGGAGCAGTAGCCGGCCATGCGATGGGTGATTTCCGACAGCCGCGGGAAATGCTGGTACATCTTTTCATGGTCGGAACGTATGGCGCGGGCCCCGTCTTTACGGGTGATGGAGCCCACCAGAATGTTTTCGTCAACGGTGAGGTGCTTGAACACCCGCCGCCCTTCGGGCACCATCACGGCGCCCTGTTTCACCACGGAGGTTCCCAGGACGTTGGTAATGTCGTGGCCGTCGAACTTGATGTAGCCGTCTCGGATAAATCCGTTTTCGGGTTTGAGCAGGCCGCTGATGGCGCGCAGCGTGGTGGTTTTACCGGCCCCGTTGGTGCCCAGCAGGGCCACGATGCTGCCCTGGGGCACCGACAGGCTCACCCCGCGCAATACCTGAATGATGTCGTTGTATACCACTTCGATGTTGTTGACTTCCAGAAGCGGTTTGTCCGGGACGCTGGATTTCATGGCCTCGCTTCGGTCCGCACGGGTTTGGGTTTGAGCGGGGCGGCCATGGCGCCGCCCCGCCCGCGAGAAGCCGCGATCATCGCGCTATTCGATAAACTGGGGCTTGAACGGTTCACCCACGGATTTGAAGACGCCGTCCTTGACCACATAGAGTTGGACGGTGTCGACCCCCATGCGGTCGTCGGCGGAATAGGTAATCGGCCCGACGGCGACCTCCGAAGTGAAGGCCTTGTCCCCGTTCATCTGATTGAGGGTCTCGTACAGCGTGGCTTCGGTGACTTCCTGCCCGGCTTCACGGGTACGCCGAATCGCCTCCACGGCGATCTGGGCCGCCATCATCCCGCAGGCATAGTTGTGGGAATTGGCGGTCTTCTCGTCGCGATCATAGCGTTGGGCCATTTCGCGTTGCCAGTCGGTCCAGGGGCCCGGTTCGGAAGTGACATGATAGCCGGTGGTCCAGTGAAAGCCTTCCGCGGCGGTACCGGCCAGGGCGATCAAGTCGTTGCCGCCGGTGTAGTGCGCCCCCATGAAGGTCATCTTGCCGGGCTCGCCGAAGGTCTTGGCCGTCATCCCCAGGCGCTGGGCGTCGTTGAGCAGGGTGGCCACCGGGGACTGAACGGTCTGGCACAGCACATACTGCACCCCCTTGCTCTGGAGCCGCTGGAGCAGGGCGCTGTTGTCCAGGTCCTTGCCGTGCTCGACCACTTCGACGAGATCCAGCTTCAGTCCAGCGGCCACGGCGGCTTTGAAATCGTCCAGGGGCGCCCGCCCGAAGGCCGAGGGATGGATAAAGGCCGCCACCTTGGGCACGCCGTCGCCCTTGTGGTTCTTGGCCACGTACTCGGCCACGCCCACGTACTGATGGGAATACGATGCAATGGGCAGGAAAATGTATGAGGACGCCCCCACCAGCGATTTATCCATGGACGCCGGAATCACCGGAATCTTGACCTCGTTGAAGTCCTGGGCCAGGGCCTGGTTGGCGCCCGTGGCATAGCTCAGGAAAAGCACCATTTCCTGATCCAGAAAGTCCTCGAAGTTGCGCTTGGTGACAGCGGTCTCGTACATGTCGTCGCGGATCGGGCAATCGATCTTGGCATCGCCCAGAACGTTGGTTTCGTTGACGAAGCGCATATAGTCCTCAACGCCCTTGGAATAGGGATTGCCGGCATCCGAGGTCGGGCCGGTAATCGCCAGCGACAAACCGAGCTGGTAGGTTTCGGCGGCCTGGACCGGCATCGTGACCAGCAGTGCCAGCCCCACTGTCATCGCAACAACCGATAGCCGATGGAATCTTCTTTTCATGGTGTGCCCCCCTTGTGGAAGTGAGTTGGTGCCCATCCGGAAAGCGACACCGCCGGCATATGCCGAAGAGATGTCATTTATGGATGGGTACGAGTTAACCTTCTCCGGCGGCATCGCTGCCAGGCGCGCCGCCGTTTTTGCTAGCCCTTCTCAGTAGCGGAAGGGCCAGAGTTTGAAATAGGATCGGCAAATGCGCCACCAGTTGGCCATGCCCCGCGGCTCGAACATCAGGAACAGGACGATCACCAGACCGAACCCGAGGGGGCGCAGCGCCGTCGCCAGGTTCATGGTGGCCGGCAGAAAGGCCGCAGCCCACTCGGAGAGATGCTCCATCTGCAGCTCGAGGGTCTTGATGGCCACCGGACCCAGGAGACTTCCGGGCAGGGTGCCCAGGCCGCCCACGATGGCCATGGCCAGGTAGATGATCGAGTGGTGCAGCGTGAACGATTCGAACCCGGCCCCCCGGAACATGTAGGTGTGCAGGGCGCCGGCGATACCGGCGAAGAAGCCGGCCAGGGCGAAGGCGTAGACCTTGGTCAGGCCCGGGTGCATGCCCATGGCGTCGGCGGCCCGGTCGTTGTCGCGCACCGCCACCAGACAGCGGCCATAGCGCGTGCGCAGCAGGTTGCGAACCCCCAGGCCGCAGATCACCGCCGTGACCAGAATGACGTAATACCAGAAATGATAGTGATCGCTGCGTCCCACTTTTCCGGTCAGCCAGTAGACGCGGCCCACGGCGATCATCTGCCCTTGGTTGAAAAAGGTCATGAAGTTGATCGTCCAGGTAAAAATCATCTGGAACGACAAAGTGGCGATGGCCAGGTAGAGGTGCTTGAGGCGCATGGCCGGCAGCCCCACGAAGGCGCCGAAAACCGCCCCCATGAAACCGGAGATCAGGATCATGAGCGGCCAGGCATGGGTGATCAGCATGTGGTCATTACCGATGGCACGCGCCGTTCCCGCCAGGGTGTAGGCCCCGATGCCCACGAAGGCCGCGTGTCCGATGGAGATCAGCCCGGCGAATCCGGTCACCAGGTTCAGACCGTAGACCGCCACCACGGCGATCAGGATGTTGTTGATGACCAGCATGTTCCGGTTGCTGGCGTCGATAAAGAAGGGCCAGATGAAGAGACTTGCCACAAAGAAGATGAAGAAAAGACGGTCCACATGGGTCCTGAAGATCCGCTGCTCTTCCCGGTAGGTGGTGTAGAAATTCCCCGTGGCAAACCATCGATTGGTGGACATGGCTTAGACTCGCTCGATTTCGTGGGTCCCGAACAGCCCATGGGGCTTGAACAGGAGGATGACCAGAAGAATGATGTAGGGCAACACGTCGGCGGTGCCGTGGAGCCCCCAGCTGCCGTCCAGATAACCGGCCGCAAACTGCTGGATCAGGCCCATGATGATGCCCGCCACCACGGCCCCAATGATGGAATCCAGCCCGCCCAGGATGACCACCGGAAAGACGGTGATGCCGAAGGCGCGCAACGTTTCGAAATTGAGACCGGTGATGTTGCCGATGATGCCGCCGGCCGCGGCCGCACTCAGCCCGGCCATGGCCCAGGCCAGCCCGAACACTTTGGGAACGGAGATGCCCACGCTCATGGAGGCCAGCTGGTCGTCGGACACCGCACGCATGCTGATACCCAGGGTGGCCCGCTTGAAAAACCAGGAAAAGAGGCCGATCAGAATGACGGTGATGACAACGCCCACCAGCTGGGTCCAGGAGATGGAGACACCCCCCATGGAAATGGGGGTGGTGGGCAGAAACTCGGGAAATGAGTAGTTCATCGAGCCGAAGGGCGTCAGGTAGATCAGCCCATCCAGAATGGACATGAGCCCGATGGTTACCATGATCACCGAAATGATCGGCTCGCCGATCAGCCGCCGCAGGAACACCCGCTCCACGCTCATGGCCAGAAAAAAAGTGATCACCATGCTGGCCAGAAAGGATAGAAAGATGGGAATTCCGACCCATACGGTGAGCGCGTAGACGATAAAGGCACCGGCGGCGATGATCTGCCCGTGGGCGATGTTCAAAACCCGGCTGGACTTGTAGATCAAAACGAAGCCCAATGCCGAGAGGGCGTAAATCGATCCCACCACGATACCGCTGACCACCAGCTGAAAAAAATAGCTCATGACACCTCTTCCAATTCCATCGTGTAGAACGGCAGAAGGGTTTCCACCGTGGTGGTTTGCCCGTCCTGGTACTGAAACAGGGCTTGGACTTTTTTTTCACGGACCGATTCGTCGTAGAGCGCACGGTAGAGTTCTTCGTATTTTTCGCGCACGAATTTGCGGCGGATCTTGCCGGTCTTGGTCAGCTCCTCGTCGTCCACGTCGAGCAGCTTGTAGAGCATGGCCCAGCGGTGGATCCGGAAATGGGGTTTTTCCACGGCCTGGTTAAAGGCCTCGATCTCGCCGCGGATCAATTCGGCCACTTCCGACTTGAGGGAAAGGTCCATGAAGGTCGAAAAGGAGATCCCCCGGTCCTCGGCCCATTTGCCCACGATGATCGGATCGATGTTGATCAGGGCCCCCACGTAATCCTGCTGGTCGCCGAAGATCACGGCCTCCTTGATGTAGGGGCTGAACTTGAGCTTGTTCTCCAGAAACTGGGGGCTGAACATTTCCCCGGCGCGGTTGTGCATGACGTCCGAGAGCCGGTCGATGACCACGAGATGGCCGTTTTCGTCGATCAGGCCGGCATCGCCGGAGTGCAGCCAGCCGTCGGTGAGCAGCTCGGCGGTCTTTTCGGGCAGCTTGTAGTAGCCCCGGCACACCGAGGGGGATCGGGAGAGGATTTCACCATCTTCGGAAATCCGGCATTCGGTTTTGGGCAGCGGGATGCCCACCGTATCGGGCTTCACGTCGCCATCGGAGTGCATGTAGGCGATCCCGGTGATTTCGGTCTGACCGTAGATCTGCTTCAGGTTGATGCCCATGGCCTGGTAGAAGGTGAACAGATCCGGTCCCAGGGCCGCGCCGCCGGTGTAGGCCCGCCGCAGCCTGAGAAAGCCGATCTGGTTGATGAGCGGCCGGAACACCAGGATCTGGCCCAGCCAGGCCTTGAAGCGCAGCAGGGGGGGCATGGGCTTGCCGGACATGCGGTAGGTGGCCGCGATTTGCCCGACCTTCATGAAATAGCGGTAGAAGGCCTGATTCAGATGGTAGGATTCATCGATCTTGAGCCAGATTTGGGATCGAATCGTTTCATAGATGCGCGGCGCACCGAACATGAAGTGCGGTCCGATTTCCTTCAGGTCCGCCATGGCCGTTTCCACGGATTCCGGGAAATTGACGGTAATGCCGGTGGCCAGCGCCACGCCGAAGGAATTCATCTGCTCCCCGATCCAGGCAAAGGGCAGAAACGAGAGATATTCGTCGGTCTCTTCCAGCGGATCGACCTTGGTGATCTGCAGCCCCATGTTGATGTAGTTGCGGTGCATCATCTCGGCGCCCTTGGGCAGGCCCGTGGTGCCCGAGGTGAGGCACAGATGGCACACGTCGTCCGGCGCCCCCTGGTCCACTAGCTGCTCGAAGCGCTCCGGGTCTTTGGCGTGGGCGGCCTCGCCCAGCTCGTAAAGCGCTTCGACGGGCATGAACCAGTCGTCCGAGCGGTAGTTGCGCATGCCGCGGGGGTCCTCGTAGATCACTTTTTTGACCTGGGGGATCTCCTTGCGGATCTCGATCAGTTTGTCCACCTGCTCCTGGTCGTCGCAGAAGACGATGCTCACCCCCAGGTAGTTGAGAATCCCCGAAATCTCCCTGGGCAGACTGGACTGGTAAAGGCCGGCGGATATCCCGCCCACGGCCTGGGCGCCGACGGCCACGAAAAGCAGCTCGGGGATGTTGTCCCCGATGAGGGCGATCCGGTCGCCCTTCTCCAGCCCCAGCGCGGCCAGCCCCAGCCCGGATTTGCGCACGTGATCATAGTAGTCGCGCCAGGTGTAGGTGCTCCAGCGCCCGAAATCCTTCTCGCGCAGGGCCACCTTGTCCCCCGACTGGGCCACCCGCCACCGCAAAAGCTGCGGAATGGAATATTTCACCAACTCGTCACGATCTTCCATAAGCGCTTAATCGATCTACTCTCCAATAAGGTTGAAGGCGCCTTCAAACGCCCGCCGGGCAACGCCGATATTGAGCCCACTGTTTCTCAAACGTCCTCCCTCTTCCCCCCACGACGAAGTCGGAGGCGTCATTGGTCCAAGATACGGCGCCCAAGGGCTGAGGAGTGAGGCGTACACCAGGTACGCCGCAGCGACGAAGCCCGCCGGGCAACGCCGATATTGGGCCAATGACGCCTCCGACTACTCTTCGCCGATGTAGGCTTCGATGACCTTCTCATTCGCCGCCACCTCCTCCGGCCGCCCCCACCCGATCAACTGACCGAAATCGAGCACGTAGATCCGGTCGGAGATGTCCATCACCACGCCGAGATCGTGCTCCACCAGAACCACCGTGATGTCGCGCTCCTTCTGGATATCGAGGATGAAGCGCACCATGTCCTCCTTCTCCTCGATGTTCATGCCCGCCATGGGCTCGTCCAGGAGCAGGATGCGTGGTCCCATGGTCAGGGCCCGGGCCACCTCCACCCGTTTCTGCACCCCGTAGCTCAAGCTGCCCACGGTGCTTTTGCGGTAGGGCTCGAGCTCCATGAAGTCGATCACGTCTTCGACATAGCCCCGGTTTTCCGCCTCCATGCGGGAGGCCCGGCCCCAGAAGACGAGGGCGTGGAAAAAAGTGTAGTTCAGCTTCTGGTGCCGGGCCAGCATCAGGTTGTCGAGCACCGTCATGCCCCGGAAAAGTTCGATGTTCTGAAACGCCCGGGCGATGCCGAGATTCGAGACCTGATGGGGCGAGGCATGGGTCAGGCGCCGCTTGCCATAGTGGATTTCGCCCCGGGTGGGATGGTAGAAGCCGGAAATGCAGTTGAGCAGGCTTGTCTTGCCGGCTCCGTTGGGCCCGATCACCGATGTGATGAGCCCTGGTGCAATGGCCATGTCCACACTGGACAAGGCCCGCAACCCGCCGAAATCCAGCGTGGCCGACTCGATTCTCAATTCTTCCTGCGGCATGGTGGCGTCGTTTCCCATAGATCCATCGCCCCGGGCCTCTGAAACCGCAAAGATTCCGGAAGGCGCAGGGGCTTACCTCTCCTGAAGGAAGGAAAAAGCCCCAATGATGCTGAAGGCCGGCCGGTCGGCGGTCATCGGGGCTTCGGTGATGTTCATGCGCGGTTGATCGTGGCGGGAGCTGCCCGTCATCGGGCCCCATCGGCAATCGTCGATCCTCATATCGTCGGGCTCGTTTTCACTGCCGATGTCCGCCATCGATCACCTGTTCAAATCTTTTAATGAATAATATTCATTTGGTATACAATCCTCTATATTTTATTTATCGTTTAGTCAAGCTCTTTTTCGATGGAACTAGATTATAATTATCTAACTGGAAATTCAGTAACTTGATTCACAAAAACGGGATTTCTGGAAGACCGCCAGGCGCGCGCAACCGACCGACCGGACGTTAGTGCAATCCGGTGTCCCAGCATGCCTTTGCACGCCCGCTGTTCTTACAGGATGACCACTCTTTTGACCGCCTTGACCACTTCTTCGGGTTCGTCGATGACCTGCAGGATGTCAATGTCCTCCGGCGAAATGCGGCTCTCCTTGAGCAGACGGGACCGGATCCAGTCGATCAGCCCATTCCAATACGCGGAGCCCATCAAAATGACGGGCAGCGGACGGATGCGATGGGTCTGGATCAGGGTAACCGCTTCAAAAAGCTCGTCCAGGGTTCCAAAGCCGCCCGGCAGGATGATGTAGGCCATGGCGTATTTCACGAACATGACCTTGCGGATGAAGAAATAGTCGAACTCGAGCAGGATGTTCGCGTAGGGGTTGGGCTTCTGTTCGTAGGGCAGATTGATGTTGAGCCCCACCGAAACCCCGCCGGCTTCGGCGGCGCCCCGGTTGGCCGCCTCCATGATGCCGCCGCCCCCGCCGGTGATCACGGCAAAATTTTCTTCGGCAAACAGCCGGGCCAGATGGGCCGCGGTCTTGTAGGCCGGATTGTCGGGTGTTACCCGGGCCGAGCCGAAAATGCTCACGGCAGGCCCCAGGTCGTGCAGCTTTTCGACCCCTTCCACGAATTCCCCCATGATTCGGAACATGCGCCAGGATTCGCCCAGCTTGAGATCATCGATAACGAACTGTCTTTCCATTTCAGATCCTTTCGGCCGAATATTTTTTGCCCCTGCAGTGGGGCCGGATATTGCTAAATGGATGGATTTAATATATAGAAGTGTGCTTTTCTGCCGAATCCTGAACCAAGTGCCCATGAACCGTTCCCGATCAGTGCTGCATTGCCACGTGACCATCGTCAACGAACTGGGGCTTCATGCGCGGTCCGCGGCCAAAATAGCGGAAGTGGCCCGGAATGCAAAGGACAAAGTCTGGATCGTGCGGAATGCCGAGGCCGTGGATGCCACGAGCATCATCGACCTTCTGACCCTGGGATGCGCCAAGGGAACCCAAATCGAGGTGCGCATCGAAAATCCGGATGACGGTGTCGTCCTGAATCAGATCATCGACCTGGTGGAAGCCGGGTTTGGAGAATAAGCGGTTATGTTGCCCACCGAAGCCAAGGAATTCAGACTGCAAGGAATCGGTGCCTCCCCCGGCATCTGTATCGGCAAAGCCTACCTGGTGGACCGCGAAGGCGTTAAGGTCGTTCCCAAGTATTTCATCAACCCCGACCGGGCCACCAACGAGGTCAACCGCTTCAAAAAGGCGGTCATCGAGGCCAAGGAAGACCTGCGCCAAATCATCAGGGGGATGCCCGAAGACCTGCAGCACCAGACCAGCATCCTGGAGACCCATCTTCAGCTTTTCGACGACAAGATGCTCTCCGGCCGCACCATCGCGTTCATCGAGCAGGACAAGGTCAACGCGGAATGGGCCCTCAAGTCGGTGGTGGGACAGATAAAGGCCATGTTTCAGAGCATGGACGACCCCTATCTGAAGGAGCGCGTCTCCGACATCATCCATGTGTCGGACCGCATCCTGCATTATTTGACCGGCGCCGAAAGCGTGAAGATCTCGGACATCGACAAGCGGGTCATCCTGGTGGCCCGCGACCTGTCGCCGGCCGACACCAGCCAGATTCAGCTCGAGCGTATCAAGGGCTTTCTTACCGACATGGGCGGCAAGACCTCGCACACCGGCATCATTGCCCGCACCCTGGACATCCCGGCCGTCCTGGGCCTGGTGAACGGCACCGCCGTCATCCGCAATGACGACATCCTCATCGTGGACGGCAACGAGGGGGTTGTCATCGTCAACCCCGACGACACGACCCTGGTGGAATACGAGGAACGCCAGGCCCGCTACGAAGCCTTCCGGGCGCGCATTACCCGCGAAAGCCACCTCGAGGCCCTCACCGCCGACGGGAAAAACATTCGCGTGCACGGCAATATCGAACTGCCCGAAGAGGTGGTCTCGGTCATCGACAACGGCGGGGACGGCATCGGGCTCTACCGGACCGAATTCCAATACATGAACCGCAACGAGTTCCCCACGGAGTTCGAACTTTTCGACAAATACCGCGACGTGGTGGAGGTCATGGCCCCCAACCCGGTGACCATCCGCACCCTCGATATCAACGGCGACAAGGCCCTCAACCACGTCGACAGCGGCCACGAGGCCAACCCGGTGCTGGGCCTGCGGGCCATCCGCTACTGCCTGCAGAACCCGGACGTCTTTCGCACCCAATTGAGGGCCATCCTGCGGGCCGCGGCCCATGGCAACGTGCGCATCCTGTTTCCCATGATCACCGGCTGCGGCGAGCTGATCGCCGCCCGCCGGGCCCTTCGGGAAGCCGCCGATTCGCTGGCGGCCGACGGCGTGGAGCACAATCCGGACATCGAAATCGGGGTCATGATCGAGGTGCCCTCGGCTGTGGTCATGGCCGACCAACTGGCCCAAAAATGCGACTTTTTCAGCATCGGCACCAACGACCTGATCCAGTATTCCCTGGCCATCGACCGCAGCAACCGCAATGTGGCCTATCTCTACGACCCCCTGAATCCGGCCATCATCCGGATGCTCAAACATGTGGCGGATGTGGCCCGACGCAAGAAGATCGAGATCGCCATGTGCGGTGAAATGGCCGGCGACCCGCTCCACGTGCCGATTCTCCTGGGCCTGGGTATCACCGAGTTGAGTATGAACCCGCATGCCATCCCGGTGGTCAAACGCATGGTGCGCGGCCTGTCCACCATCGACGCCCGCAAGTTCGTCAAGGAAATCGTGGACCTCGACAATGCCGAGGAAATCAACCGCCTGGTCCTGGAGCGGTTCCGCATCCACATCAACAGCGGCCTGGTCCTCCAGCAGAACGGGCACCCCGAAGGGGGGGCGGCCGCCGTCGTCCGGAATCCTCTGCCCCGGGAGCGGGCGACGCCAAAGGTGGCAAGCGATGAGCGCTGAAGGCATCAAGATCGTTGCTGAAAACCGCAAAGCCCGGTTCGACTACCACCTGGAGGACAAGTTCGAGGCCGGCATGGCGCTGCGCGGCACCGAGGTCAAGTCCCTGCGCCGGGGACGCTGCAACCTCAAGGACAGCTACGCCCGCATCATCAACGGCGAGGTCTGGGTGCTCAACATGCACATCGGGCCCTACCCCTTTGCCTACTACAACAACCACGAGCCCCGCCGTCAGCGCAAACTGCTCCTGCACAAGTACGAGATCAAAAAGCTCTACGGCAAGATGAACGAAAGCGGCTACAGCCTGATTCCCCTCAAGGTCTACTTCAAGGCCGGCAAGGCCAAGATCCAGATCGCCCTGGCCCGCGGCAAGAAAAAACACGACAAGCGCGAGACCATTCGCCGAAGGGACGAGCAGCGGGATCTGGACCGGGCGATGCGCAACTACTAGTGCCCGCCCCAGAAAGGACCTTTGGGGCCCTGCTCCGCGTTCTCCGCGGGGTTTGCGGCTGCGGCGTACCGATGTACCTCTCACCACAACCCCTTGTGCGGTCTTGAGCAGAACCCAAAATGCTCCCTCTGGGACGGGCACTACTTGTCCCTTGTGGTTTTGATCTTGAATTTTTTTTACCCTTCAGCCCTTCCTAACAAATCCTTGCAGATCCTCGGTCCCTTTTTAAGTTGACGCCTACCCTTCTTTTCGCAAGATGAGCAACTATCGGGTGGCCATGGACACGATCCCGTGGTATCCCTGCCTTCCGTTTAGCCGTGCCGGAGGGATACCCACCGCACGGTCCGTGATAGGAAGGAACGAATGCCATGAAATCATCTGCTGTCGATATCGCCGTACCGACGGCCGCGCCGGTTTCCAGGACAATCGCCACCGTCAACAAGACCATGGGACTTACCGAATGGCTCCTGATCGGCGTGCTTTCCGTGGTATGGGGCGGCTCCTTTTTCTTTATCGAAGTTGCGGTGGCCGAGGTCACGCCCCTGACCCTGGTGCTCTGCCGGGTGGGGCTGGCGGCCATGGTTCTCCTGTCCTACGGCGCTCTGACTGGACGCCGGATCCCGCGCGACCCCTCCCTGTGGGGCGCCTTTATGGTTCTGGGGGCTTTGAACAATCTGCTGCCTTTCAGCCTCATCGCCTGGAGCCAGCAGCACATCCAGAGCAGCCTGGCCTCCATCCTGAATGCCACCACCCCGGTGTTCAGTGTCGTATTGGCCCACTTCCTGACCGGCGAAGAGCGTCTCACCGTCAACCGCGCAGCGGGCGTGCTGCTAAGCTGGCTGGGGGTGGCCTTGCTGATCGGCATCGAATCGCTGGGAGGACTCGATCTCAAAATCGCCGGCTATACCGCGGTACTGGGAGCCGCTTTGTGCTACGCCTGCGCAGCCATTTTCGGGCGCCGCTTCAAGCAGGTTCCGCCCATTACGGTATCGACGGGCATGCTCTGCTGCAGCACCTTGATGCTGATCCCCCTGGCGGCCGTTGTAGAAGACCCGCTGGCTCTGCATCCTGGACTAACAACATGGGGCGCGATCCTGGGGCTCTCCATTGTCAGTACGGCCCTGGCCTACCTGATTTATTTCCGGGTGCTTGCCACAGCCGGTGCCACCAACATTTTGCTGGTGACCTTCCTGATCCCGATCAGCGCCATCCTGCTCGGGGTTTTCATTTTAGGGGAACGCCTGGCGTGGAATGCCCTGGGCGGAATGCTGCTGATCTTCGTGGGACTCGTCGCCATCGACGGCCGCCTGCTGAAAAAATGGGCTTCAGGCCATAGGCGCTGACCGAAACGCGCACAAAGGGCTCCGAACGAGAGCCGCCGAGTGGAGACTGTCGGGGTGGCTGTAGGCGCACCCTTTCGGATTCTCGCCCCTCCTGTACTTAAAAAAACCTAACTGATTGACAATTTTATAAATGTTCTTAAATTAGCTATGAGCGCGGCTGCTTGTGGAAACGGCTCACCTGTGATACAAGCGGACCTTACCTTCCCGAATCGACGGGGAGTGCGCCAACCGCCTCGGGCGGGAATGGATCTTTGAGAATATGGGGGCGAAACGGGTTCGACGGGGGCAAAGAAGCATTGGCTGCATGTCGAGCTTTCCTGTCCGCTCGTAAAACGACGGGAAAACTAAATATAATCGCAGACGATTATAACTACGCCGTAGCTGCATAGCTACCGTCCTTCCAGGCTACTCCTGCGGGCCTGGAAAGGGCGTCGACTAGCGGGATAGCAACTGTCCTTGCCTGATGGGACAGAAGCGAAACTCTAATCAGGATAAGTCCGAGGGGACCTCGCCCGAAAGGGCCCCGAGGGCTGACACGCAAAGTTCGGGATAAACATGTAGATGCCCATGTGGAATGTTTCCGGACGCGGGTTCGACTCCCGCCGCCTCCACCACCTCAATAATGATTTCAATATGTTATATCTTATTAATGGATTATGATACCATAAGTACT
This sequence comes from uncultured Desulfobacteraceae bacterium, assembly GCA_964392545.1. Lineage (GTDB taxonomy): Bacteria > Desulfobacterota > Desulfobacteria > Desulfobacterales > UBA5852 > JABZFP01. The sequence goes on along the minus strand of CAYMQN010000036.1, from coordinate 766 downwards.
GCCATAGAAATAATAGTAGGCGATTAAATTTCTCAACAACATCGCCGCCTCCTTTCCAGTTCCGCCTGCCTTTGTTTGACTTTCTTCAATTTCTGACCGATAGTTATGATCATGATTGTCACGCATCACAGAGATAAGCTGATCAACGCGATCATTTATTTTGCCGCCCGTACCCGGTACTGCGGCAAAACCAAGCTTTTAAAGCTTTTGTATTTTCTGGACTTTTCCTATTTCAAGCAGACAGGCAAGTCCGTGACGGGACTGGACTATTTCGCCTGGCAGATGGGTCCGGTGCCCCGTGAGCTCTTCGAAGAGCTCACCGAGGGCATGAAGCCCGACCTGCGGGCCGCCATCCATGACCTCCCCAAAGAGGGCTTCCAGCAGATCCGACCCAAAAAGAAGTTCGACGAGCGCTTTTTTTCCAAGAAGGAAATGGAGCTCCTGGAGAACCTCGCCTTCATCTTTAAAGACGCCAAGGCCGACGCCATGGTCGAGTCCACCCATTTAAAAAATGAACCCTGGGACAGAACCCTCAAGCAAAAGGGCGAGTTCCGGCAAATCGACTACATGCTCGCCGTTGACAGCGAGATCGTAAGCCTGCCTTATGACGAGGCCAAGGAAAGACTGCAGGAACGCTCAGAGATGTATCAAATTTTCGGAGTGGAATGATTGCAGACACGGGGCGCTATCTACCACCATCGGCAGCTTGTGTTTCACAATGGCTTTATCGGCAAAAAATATCTGGTCCTCTTAAACACCCCCGGCA
>CAYMQN010000035.1:0-23733 GCA_964392545.1 uncultured Desulfobacteraceae bacterium | reverse complement strand
CAGTTGTCACTCCCGCGGATGCGGGAGTCCAGAGCCCATTGAAATGCCTGGCCCCCGTTTCGCGGGGATGACAAAAATTCTTATTATTCGACGTTTAACGAGCGCATCAAGAAAATGGTGCAAAAGAAAACCCGCTACGATTGCAGCGGGTTATAAAAACAAGATGGTGGAGATGAAGGGATTCGAACCCTCGACCTCAGCGTTGCGAACGCTGCGCTCTCCCAGCTGAGCTACATCCCCACGGGAAACGGGGGTCTACTTACCAGATCCCGGGGCAGGAATCAATTCAAAAAAATCCTTGTCAGGACAAGGATTTTGATTTACATCGGCCGCCCAAAAGCGCCCCCTGCGACGACGGGTGCCGCCCGGCTGCGCCGGCAGCGGGACAGCCCCAATATCGAGGACAGGCCATACGCCGGCCGCCGCTTCCGGAAACCCGCGTCTTCTGCACGATGGTCTCCAAGAAGGAGCTTTAATTGTTATGAGTGTCGAAATCATCCTCGAGGATGCCTATAAAACGTCAACCTACGACCAGGACAAGGTCGTCTCGCCGGAGGAGACCGTGGGGCGCTTCCGGGCGCGCCTCAAAGCGGCCGGGCTGGACATCCTGGACCATACCGAACGCATCGACAACGGCCGGCTCGACATCCCGGTCTATTTCAGTGTCTGCGGCCGTGACGCCCATGAGGTGATCGGCAACAAGAAGCAGATGGGCAAGGGCGCCAGCCCGGCCCAGGCCGAGGCCAGCGCCGTCATGGAACTCGCCGAGCGCTTCAGTTTTTTCAGCTTCTGCCGGGACGCCTCCCGCTTCGTGGTCGACACCTACGCCAATCTCGCCCGCGAGGCCCTGCCCTTCGAGGCCATCGCCCGCTCGGTGCACGACACCTCGGAGGACCTGGATGCCGCCCGCCGGATCTTCGAAGCGATCCCCATGCGCTGGACCCGGGCCTGGAACCTCACGGCCGGCCGCGAGGTCATGGTGCCCTTCGACTGGTTTTACGCCATCAACGAATTCAACGGGCCCTCGGCGGGCAACTGCCGGGAAGAGGCCCTGAGCCAGGGCATCTGCGAGATCGTGGAACGGCATGTCTCCTCCCTCGTGAGCCGCGGCAAGCTGCGGCTGCCGGTAATCCGCCCCGCATCGGCGCAGGATGCCATGGTGCGCGACATGCTGGCCAAATACACGCGCAACGGCATCCGCCTCCATGTGCATGATTTCACGCTCGATACGGGTATTCCCACCGTCGGGGTGCTCGCCTACGACCCCACCACCTTTCCCGCGTCGAGCGAGCTGGTCTGGACCGCCGGCACCACGCCCAGCCCCGAAAAGGCGCTCAGCCGGGCCCTCAGCGAAGTGGCCCAGCTGGCCGGGGACTTCAACGCCAACGCCAACTATGTGGCCAGCGGCCTGCCCAAATTCACCCGTCTCGAGCAGGCCGCCTTCCTGATGCACCCTGAACCGTCCATCGATATCTCGGCCTTGCCGGATCTCTCCCACGACAACATCCGCGTCGAAGTCGAAAACCTGGTGGCCGCCTTGGCCCGGCGCAACTTCGAGGTCTTGGTGATCGACACCACCCACCCCCGCCTGGCGATCCCGGCCTTCTACACCATCGTGCCGGGGACCCACTTCCGCGAGCGCGCCCGGGGGACCAGCGTGGGGATGTTCGCCGCCAAGCTGGTGGTGGAAAACCAGCCGCCCGACATCGCCCTCGCCCAATTGAAGACATTCGCGGATCTGCTGCCGGACCGCTATTACCTTCAGTTCTACCTGGGCCTCTGCCATTTGAACGCCGGGCGCCCCGGGGAGGCCCTGGACCATTTCCAGCAGGCTTTGGAACTGGAGCCCGAGACCGAAGACATCCCCAGCATCTATTCCTACATGGGAGTCTGTTTGAAGGATACCGGCCGCTTCCGGGAAGCGCTCGCCGTGCTTGCCAAGGGCTTGGCCGTGGACGAGGCGCGCACGGATATCCACAACCTGATGGGGTTCTGCCACTTCCAGCTCAAGGAGCACGCCGAGGCCATCCGCTGCTTCGAAAACGTGATCCGCCTGGATCCCGGATCGGCCATCGACTATGCCAACATCGCCTCCAACTACCGCGACATGGCCCGCACCGCCGAGGCGGTCCGCTACTACCGCATGGCCCTCGAGATCGATCCCGGAATCGATTTCGCCCGTGAGAACCTGGCCCGCCTGACCGGCGCCGCGGGAGTGGAATAGGCGCCGAAGCCCCGCCGGCAGGGAAATCGAAGCGGGGGCGGCGCTTCTTGCGTTGGCCCCCGCGAAAAACGCCCCGGATTGCAGGGCCGGCTTCAGCCGGCAAGTTCTTCGGCCAGACGGACGTAATCCTTGGCGCCGAAGCTGCCCGTCCGGTAGAACACGACCGGCTTGCCCACCAGGGCGCTTTCGGCCACGGTGGTATTGGCGCGGATCACGGTTTTCAGCAACAGGGGGCTGTAGCGCTCGTCGGACTTCAGGCGCTCCAGTGTATGGTTGCTGACCCGGGTGCGGCGATCATAGAAGGTCGCCACCACGCCGGCGGTGGCCAGGTCCGGATTGATCCCCCGGCGGATGGCGTCGATGGTATCGAAGAGGTCGTTCAGGGCGGCAAAGGCGTAAGGCTGGGTCTGGCAGGGAATCAGCACCTCGTCGGCATAGGCAAACACGTTGACGGTCAGCAGCGACAGGCTCGGCGGGGTGTCGAGAAGGATGTAGTCGTAGTCCCCTTCCAGATCGGCCAGGCCGTCGCGCAGGCGGTTTTCGCGACCCGCCACACCCACCAGCTCGACCTCGGAGCCCGCCAGATCGGGAACCGAGGGCAGGCAGGCCAGGTGGTTCCAACGGCTGGGAACCACCACATCGGCAGCGGTTAGGTCCCCGTTGCCCTGGAGCAGATCGTAGACCGACGGGGCGCCGTCGGCCAGCGCGACCCCCAGGCCCTGGGTGGCATTGAACTGGGGATCCATGTCCACCACCAGCACGTCGAACCCCTGCAGGCTCAGGGCGGCCCCCAGGTTGACAATGGTCGCTGTTTTGCCCACGCCACCCTTTTCGTTGGCCACCGCAATCTTGCGCGTTTTTCCGGACGCCATGCGTATCCCTCCCTTTGCGTTGCGGGAGCCAGGCCGACCGACGGCATCCCGCGCAGTATGCGGGGGATGAAACCAGGCTGCGCAACACCGGCGTCTTCAGTGGGGCACCACCGTGTCCCTCAGATCCCGGGCCCTCTGGTAAAGCAGGTCCGCACCGGCCATGAATTCACGCAGGGCGTCGGCACGGGCGCTTTTGTCCGCCTGGTCGGCATCGATCAACGCCACCATCTGGGTCAGGTCCTCCTCATACGTCCGGAAGCGATCCAGAAGCGCCTCGGCGATCTGATCGGCTGCTGACTCCACCATTGGAAACATATATCGAAATTTGATGTTCTCGCGGTAGTCCTTGAAATGGAAGAGCACGGAGCGCTCGGTTTCCCGCTTCATCCGCTCGACCCCGTCCTTGAGGGCCCGGATTTCCTCCTGATGGCCGTCGGTCACCGGTTTGCGAATCAGTTTGCGAAAACCGCGCAGCACCTTGTAGGCCCCCAACCGCAGGATGGCTTCGCTTTTGACCTTGGCCGAATACCGCATGGCCGCACTGGCGGGCGGCAGCTTGAGCGATGCGGCCCGGCGAATGGCTTCCAGGCCGGGCAGGGCCGCCGGATGCCGGCCCTCGTCCATGGCACCGCCAATGCCAAGCTCACCGACCGTGGTACGGAAATCGCCCACCGCATCCTCGACCATGGACCCGTAGGGAAGGGCTGCCTGGTGCAGGGCGTCGACCACGCGCTGCTCCTGCGCGCGCACGAAATGAAAGATTTGCGGTGTGATGGATTCGGCGATGTAGCCATCCAGGGCCTGCTTGAATTCCTGGTAGACATGGTAGAGCGTGTTGGGAAAACCGGCGGCGGCCAGCCCGTCGAGGTGCTCCTGCCAGGAGGGCACGCTGTAGTTGCGGATGAAATCCCGCAGGGCCCCGATGACGTCGGGCGTGTGGGGGTCGAAAAAGCGGTCCACCTCGCGGCGCAGGTCCTTGCGGATTTTCTGAATGCTGCCGTCCAGGGTGCTCTTGATCACCGATCGGATGCGCCCCATCTGCTCCTGATTGCGCTTGATGCGGGCCACGATCTCGGCGGCCCGGGTTTCGTCGGCCAGCAGGAGCTCGCGCTTGACGCCCACCATGCGGTTCAGATCGGCTGTCATGACCAGCAGCCGTTCCACGTGGTTGCGCAGCAGCAGGGTCAGCGATTCGTTGACCAGCTTCGTCTGCAGATCCTTGAAAAACCGCTCGGTTTCGCGGTCGGCATAGGCCCTGAAGGCGCGATCCTGCTCCCATTGTTCGAGCCGCTGGCGATCTTTCGGCGAAAGCTGATCCGGCTGGGCGCGGAAGAGATTCAAGAGCGCGGAAAAGGTATACATCTCCGGTTCCGGCCGCAGGATGGCCAGCTCATCGATCACCCTGCGCCCCAGCTGCTCGAGATCTTCGAGGGAGTCGTGCTCGCTGAAATCGGCGTTCAGAATGAAAAGGACATTGTCGATGATGCCCATCTTCTTGATCATCGAAAGAAAGCGGATATCGGCCCGGCGCAGGCCGGTGCGGCTGCTGATGACGTAAATCAGCAGATGGGCCTGGAGAAGGTAGTCCTGAATCATGGCCAGGTGAAGGGGATTGGGCGAATCGCTGCCCTGGCAGTCGGCCAGCTCCACATGCCGCTGCAGATGGGGGCTGCGAATCTCCAGGCGGATGTCCTTCAGGTAGACGGCCAGGGCATCGTCGCCGACAAAGTCGCGGTGCTCGGCGAAACGATCGGCGCTGTAGCGGATCGTTTCCGGCGTATCCTTCAGGATGTCGCGAACCCGCGCGTAGCCTTTCAGGTAGGAGGCCAGCAGGACGCTGTTCGCGTTGCGGGCGTCACGGGAGAGCAGCTGCTCCGGATTCAAGGAGGCCAGCGCCCGGCGCAGACCCTGGCGATCGGCCTCCCGGCGGATATCGAACCCGCCGTCCCGGGGCTGCCAGTCCGTGGTGGGAAACAGCACCAGGGCCTGATCGATGTCTTCATTGACCTCGTCCCAGGTCTTGAACTGCAATTCAGCTTTGAGATCTTTTCCGCGGTGCACCCGGGTCACGAAGGAGGTCACCACCCCGGCCCCGCGTTTGAGGTAGTCGCCCCCCAGAATGGCATTGGCCAACGTGCTCTTGCCGGATTTGATGGGCCCCACCACGGCCACCCGCAAGGTTTCCTCGTCGAGCTGGTGTTCGATGGTGCGGCATGCGGCGAGACGTTGTTCCAGGGATCCATCGACCAGACCGTTGGTCTGGCCGGCCCGCTCGATCAAGGCGGCGAATTCCCGGGTGAGATCGATCAACCGGCGTTTGATGTCGTCGTAGGGTTGCATGCGCTCCGTTACAGCCAACGGCCATGACGGCCGTTGGGATCGAAGTTTGGTCTAATAGCCCAAGCTTTTGTAAAATCAACAAATTTATGGTAGCATACTGTAATTTGGCCTTAATGCCAGAAGCTCAAAGGGAATCGCATCCATGTCCGAGAAGAACCCCGAATGCCCCCTGTATAATCCTCTCAACTGCAAGGAATACTACAATCCGAAGCTGTGCGCCTTCGTGCGCAAGGACAAAACCTGCCGCAAAAAAAAGAAGGGCATAAACAAACACCCCACGGACGACAGTTGACGGTCCAGCCGCCGGGCTGCATCAAAGGGCGCATCAGGCATGGCCGGCCGCGTCGATCAACTGGGCGGGATCGACCCCCAGCCGCCGCAGGGCACGTTCCCAGCGCGCTTCCGGAGGTGTCTCGAACAGAATGCTTTCATCGATGTCGCATGTCAGCCAGGCATTCTGCTGAATTTCATCTTCGAGCTGGCCCGGCCCCCAGCCGGCGCACCCCAGGCTGATGATAAACCGCTCCGGCCCCTTGCCGCGGGCAATGCGTTCCAGCACATCCCGGGTGGTGCTCATGGCCAGGCGGGGCGAAATGGCCAGGCTCACCGCCGCATCGAAAGGTGGGGCGTGCAGAATGAACACCTCGCTCAGATGAACCGGGCCCCCCAGGAAGATCGGCGCCCGACCCGCCTCGTCCGTGTGCATGATGCCCAGTTCGCTGAAAATGCTTTCCGCCCTGAGGGTCGGATGCTCCCGGTTGATGACGATGCCCACGGCCCCCTCGAGGGTATGCTCGGAAATGCAGACCACGGTCTGATGGAAATTGGGGTCCACCAGACTGGGCATGGCCATCAAAAACTGCCCTTTCAACGACTCGGGATAATCCCCCAACATGCGACTCACTTCCGTTTGGCAATGGATGCGTTCATCAGGCCATACGTGGAACCGTGGGCCTTGTCAAGCTTTAGCCCCCCTGCGGCCGGGACCTTGCGGCGGCCCCTGGACCGCCCGCGGGATTGTCAACGCCTGTCCGGCCTGGTAGGATGGAGACCGTCCGCATGGGACGCCCCCCCGATGCCGGCAGCCGAAATGGCATGCCGGAAGCACACACCGCAGCGGAGTCTACCGCCATGCCTTCCAAAACCCTGCAGACGATGCGGCAGGACGCCCTGGCGATCTTCCAGGCCGGCCTGGCCGCGGTGGACCCCGCCGCCGCCATCGAAGCCCATTGCCGCCGGGACGGGCGCCGGCTGCACGTCGGCCGGCGGATCTACGATTTGTCCGCGTATGCCGCCATCCGGATCGTCGGTGCCGGCAAGGCCTCGGCCGCCATGGCCGGGGCCCTTGAAAGACTGCTGGAGGACCGCTTGCAGGAGGGCCTGGTCATCGTCAAGTACGACCATGGCGAGCCCCTGCGCACGGTGCGCATCATGGAAGCCGGCCACCCCCTGCCGGACGAAAACGGCTGCCGTGGCGCGCGCCAGGTGCTGGCCATGGCCCAGGCGGCAGGCCCCCGGGATCTCGTCTTCTGCCTGCTTTCCGGGGGCGGCTCGGCCCTGCTGCCCCTGCCGGCCGACGGGCTGACCCTGGCGCACAAACAGGCCGTCAGCGACGTGCTGCTTTCCTGCGGGGCCGACATTCACGACATCAACACGGTCCGCAAACACCTTTCCGCCATAAAGGGCGGTCGCCTGGCGGCGGCCGTCCGTCCGGCCCGGCTTTGCACCCTCGTTCTCTCGGACGTGGTCGGCGACGACCTGGATAGCATCGCCTCCGGCCCCACGGTGCCCGACCCCGGCACCTTCCAGGACGCCATGGCCGTGGTCGAACGCTACGGCATTGCCCCCCGCCTGCCGGATGCGGTGCGCCGGCACCTTCAAGCCGGACTGGCCGGCGAGATCGCCGAATCCCCCAAACCCGGCGCGCCGTGTTTTGAAACCCATTATCCCCTGATCGTCGGCAGCAACCGGCAGTGTGTCGATGCGGCACGGGCCGCGGCGCGGGCGCGCGGCTATCACACCCTGGCCCTGTCCTCGGTGATCGAGGGCGAAACACGCCATGTGGCACGGGTGCATGCCGCCATGGGACGCGAAATCCTGGCCACCGGGCAGCCGGCACCAGCGCCGGCCTGTCTCGTTTCGGGAGGCGAAACCACGGTCACGCTAAAAGGCGGCGGCCGCGGTGGGCGCAACCAGGAATTCGCGCTGGCGGCGGCGCTGGACATTGACGGCGCGGAGGAAATCGTCGTTCTGAGTGGGGGGACGGACGGCAGCGACGGTCCCACGGATGCCGCCGGCGCCCTGGTGGACGGGCATACGGCGGCCCGGGCGCGGGCGCGCGGGATGAATCCCCGGCGCCACCTGGAAGACCACGATGCCTACCCGCTTTTCCAACGCCTGGGGGACCTTATCGTGACCGGCCCCACCCGCACCAACGTGATGGATCTGCACCTGGTCCTGGCCGCAAATCCCCGGAAAAGGCCGTTTCCAAAGGGCGATCAGGAACGCGCCGGCTTGGCCAGCTCCACCAGCTTGCCGCGGGACACCTGATCCGCGTTCTCGTCCAGCAGGGTGTAGAGGGTGAGGTCGCCGAGGGTCTCCTCGATGCGCATCAGGTTGAAGGAAGAGCGGCAGGCCCGGCGGGTGGTTTCGCCCAGCAAAATGCCGTTGGGGTAGAAGCGGGTGAGGTCCTGCAGACGGAAAACCGCATTCACCGCGTCGCCGATCACGGTGTAGTCCATCTTCTTTTCGAATCCGATGTTGCCCACCACCACCTCACCGGTCAGGATACTGGTGCCGATCTTGATGGTGGTCCCGAAGGCCTTGCGAAAGACCGGGTTGGCCAGTCCGAGCGCCCGCCGCATCTCGAGGGCCGCCGTCAAGGCGTTGTCGGCATCCCGGGTACTGGCCACGGGGGCGCCGAAGATGGCCAGAAAGCCGTCGCCGAGGTACTTGTCCACGATACCGTGGTGCTTGAAGACGATGTCCCCCATGATCGAGAAGAAGCGGTTGAGGAGCAAAACGGTCTTCTGCGGGCCGATGTCTTTGGAAAGCTCCGAGAAGCCGCGAATGTCCAGGTTGAGCAACGTCAGCGTCCGCAATTCCTCGAAGACCGCTTTTTCGCTTTCCGAGCCGTGCAGGATGCGCTCCAGGACTTCCTTGGGCACGAATTTCTGAAACATCCGCCGCATGCTGCGTTCGTGGTCGGCCATGGAAACGGTCTCGCGGTAGAGACGCGCATTTTCGATGGCAATGCTCACCGACGAGGCGATGGACTGCAGCAGGTCTTCATCCCCGGCGGTGAAATCGCCGTTGATCTTGTTGAGCACCTCGATGACCCCGATAACCCGCCCCTTGGAAATCATGGGCACACAAAGGGCCGAACGGGTCACGAAACCCGTGGAACGATCGACGCCGGCGAAAAAATGAGGGGAGCGGTTGGTATCGTTGACGATAATGGCCTTGCCCTTGGCCGCCACGTAGCCGGCGATGCCCTGACCCAGGCGGATGGGGTGGGTCATGTTGGATTTCACCTTGGTATTGAAGGCCACGGCGAACTTCAACTCCTCCCCCTTGAGAAACAGGAGGGAGCCGGCTTCCACGTTCATGATGACCCGGATCATGTCCATGGTGTATTTCAAAACCTGCTTCATCTCGAAGGTTGACGAAGCCAGGGCGCTGCCGATCTGCTTGATGCTGCCCAGTTCGCGATCCCGTTTGTAAACCGCCGCGGAGAGGTTGTTGCGCTCGATCCCATAGGCCAAGGTGCTGGTCAGCCAACCGATGAGGGCTTTGCGGTTTTGGAAGAAGGCTTCTTCGGTACCGGTCATGGTGAACACGCCCTGGACCTCCCCTTCCATGCGCAACGGGGCCACGAGGGCCGTGCGCGCCCCCGGCACGGCCAGGAGCCGGCGTTCGGCGGGATGCTTGAGCTGGTGCAAATCGTCCACGACCACGATGATTTCCTGGCGCAGGACCCGTTCGAAGATCGTTCCCGCCAAGGGGAAACTGCTCCCGCGCGCGATGCGGCTGGATGCGGCCGAGAGGATCTCGAAGACCCTGAGATAGCCGTCCCGGTTCTCGCTCAAGGTCAGCACGGCAGCCTGTTGAAAAGGAATAACCGCCCTGATCTCCGCCATGATGGCGTGCAGCAGCTCGGAATCCCTGAAACTGGAGTTGATGAGATGGAAGACTTTGGCCACCGTCTTGAGCTGGCGCTCGGCTTGCGCGTTCTGCTGGATGAGCTGCAGATTCTCGTAGGAGAAGGCCGCGTTGCTGAGCAGCGGGGTCAAGGCCTCGACATCGTCATGGGAGTAGGTGCGGGCACCGTCCCGCCGGGAGATGGTCAGGACGCCCACGATGGTCTTGCTGGTCTTGATCGGCATGCAGACAAACGATTTGGTGCTGTATTGGGCCAGATTGGCCCGGCCGAAGCGGCTGTCCTTTTCAACATCCGCCACCACGAGCGGCGACTTGTTGATCACGGCGTATTTGGCGATACTGGTTTCGAAATCGATGCGGTCGCCGATCTTGATGTGCTGCCCGGTGCCGATGCTGGCCTTGACCGTAAAATAGCGTGCATCGGCATTTTCCAGCACCAGCACGGAGCCGATGTCGGACTTGGTCAAAGAAAGCGCGCGCTCGAGGGTGACGTACAAAATCTCTTCCGGATCGAAGGTGACATAGCACAGATCCGAAAGCTCCTTGAGAACCGCGATTTCCGAAGATTTCATCTCCAACTGATGCATCGTGCGTTCGAACTGCGTCTGGATGGCGTCGACCGACTGCACGATGTTGCGCAGTTCATTCTTGCCGGTGTCCAGACGGTCCACGTGAAAGTCGGCCAACGCCTTCCGGGTGACGGCCCGGGAGACGGCGTGGATCTGGTCGAAAAGACGCCGCAGGATCATGAAGCCGGCCAGTGCGCACAGCAGAAAACCCAACAGGATATAGAGCGTATAGGGCTTATGGAGAAGATCGTAGGCGTAGGCCAGGTAGCCGAAGCCGGCCAGGGGCGCGAAGAAAAACAGGGCGAACGCCAGAATCATCCGGTAGTAGATGTCTTTTTGATCGAAGGACAATTTCCCCGTCCAGGTGCTGTCGTTCATGGGCCCCTCTCCCACCGCCCGCCGTCTGCGGGTGGTCTCGATCGCACGCCGCGTTCAGGCGGCCAGCGCACCCATGGCCTCATCCGCCGCCGCCAACGTTTGATCGATGGCGGCCTCATCGTGGGCCAGGGAAACGAAAGCCGCTTCGAATTGCGACGGCGCCAGGTAAATGCCGGCCTCCAGCATCAGGCGGTAATAGCGTCCGAAACGGACCAGATCGCTCTTCTTGGCGCTCGCGAAATCCGTCACGGCCTTGTCCGTGAAAAACAACCCCAGCATGGAGCCGACCCGGTTGCACGTAACCGGAAGATGGTGCCGGCGGGCGGCTTCGGCAAGCCCATGGGCAAGCCGCCGGGAGCGGGCCTCCAGTGCCTCGTAGACCCCCGGCTGCTGCAACTGCTCCAGGGTGGCCAGACCGGCGGCCATGGCCACGGGATTGCCCGAGAGGGTGCCGGCCTGGTAGACCGGCCCCAGGGGCGCAATCTGGGACATGATATCCGCGCGGCCCCCGTAAGCCCCCACCGGCAGTCCGCCGCCGATGATCTTGCCGAAGCAGCTCACGTCCGGACGAATGCCATAGAGCTCCTGGGCGCCGCCATAGGCCACGCGAAACCCGCACATCACTTCATCGAAGATCAACAGGCTGCCATGGGTGGCCGTCTCTTCCCGCAGGGTTTCCAGAAAGCCGGGGGCGGGGGGCACCATGCCCATATTGCCGGCCACCGGCTCCACGATGACGGCGGCCACGTCATCGCCCTTGGCGGCCATGACGGCCCGGAACCGCTCCGGATCGTTGTAGGGCAGCGACAGGGTGTGGCGCACCACGTCCTCGGGAACCCCCGGGCTGCCCGGTATGTTCAGGGTGGCCACGCCCGATCCGGCCGCCACCAGCAGCGTGTCGGCATGACCGTGGTAACAACCGTCGAATTTGATCACGAGGTTGCGCCCCGTGGCGCCCCGCGCCAGGCGAATGGCGCTCATGGCGGCTTCGGTGCCGGAATTGACCATACGCACCATCTCGACGCTGGGCACCGCCTGGGTAACGCGCACGGCCAGCTCCAGTTCGAGCTCGGTGGGCGCCCCGAAGCTGGTGCCGCGGGCGAGGACATCCGTGATGGCCTGGATGACGGCGGGATGACGGTGCCCCAGAATCATGGGCCCCCAGGAGCCGACATAATCGATATAGGCGTTGCCGTCGGCGTCGAAAAGGCGGCAGCCGTCGGCCCGATCGATGAAGCGCGGCAGTTCGTCCACCGATTTACAGGCGCGGACCGGGCTGTTGACGCCGCCCGGGATGACAGTTTGGGAGCTTTCGAAAAACGCGGTCGAACGATCTGTAATCATGCCCTGCGATCCTTTTCCCCGAGATGATAATGCCGGAGCCGGCCTGTGCTCCGCGTGACGCATTGGGTTGACGATGTGCAGCGCGTGTCCGTCGCGCAAGGGCCGCTTGCGGTGCAAGCCAAAGCCGAAAGATGCCCTTCACGCCAGGCCACTGGTTGAAAACATATCAAAACATGGCCCCAAAAAGCAACAAAGGGGTGGACCTCCCCCAGCGGGGACGGGTATGATGACGTTCTCTGTCAACCCGCCAGACGACCGAGGAAGCCATTGGACCTTCGACAGGCGCAACAACTGGCGCGCTTCGTCACCTACGTGCTCGGGCGGCGCCCGGACGAATTCGGCTTGGTCACCGATCCGCAGGGCTACGTGCCGACCGCCGAACTTCTCAAGGTCGCCCGGGAAGAAGGATGGCCCCAGGTTCGCCGCAACCAGCTGGAGACCTTGAGCTATCACGTGGGCCGCGAGGTGCTCGAATTCAGGGCGCATCTCGTGCGGGCCACGGACCGCTCGCGCCTGGCGGATATCCCGCGCCCCTCCGCCGCCTGCCCCAAGCTCCTCTACGCGCCCATCCGCCGCAGGGCCTACGAAGCGGTGGCGCAGCATGGTTTGCGCCCCCAGGGCCACACCGGCCGGGTGGTACTGTTTGCCGACCGTGCGTTGGCGGAGAAAACCGGACGCCGGCAGGATGGCACGCCCGTGCTGGTCACCGTCAATGTGGCCGGCGCCAAAGCCTGCGGGTGTGCCCTGCAGCCCTTCGCCGAGGCCATTTTTCTGGCGGAGACGGTGCCGCCGGAATGCTGCCGTCTGCCGCGGCCGCCCCTGGCACGAACGCAACGCCAAGCCGAGGCGCCCACGGCGCCCCAAGCCCCCAAAACCCCCGGCAGCTTCTTCCTGGATCCCACCGCGCCCGTGAAGGATGGTCCTGCGGCTGCGAAAAACACACCGCGCACAAGGCGGGGGCCGCGGTCGAAGGATTGGAAACGCGAGCGTCAAAAAGCGCGCCGCTGGAAGCAGGGCTCCAACGGCTCCCGCTGAGCCCCTCCGCTCTTCGGCCCGCCCAAAAACCGTTTGACAACCCCCGGCAAAGCTGTTACGAAGCACACCCGATTGTCAATGCACGCGGGCCGTTAGCTCAACTAGGCAGAGCACCTGACTCTTAATCAGTAGGTTGAAGGTTCGATTCCTTCACGGCCCACCACATTGGTTTCCAGAGGGGCAGAGCCATGGGCATCGGCCCCTTTTTTATTGGCGGCGGGGTTTCCGGCGGACCCCGCCGGCTTAAATTTTAATCGTTGACAAATACACGCATCAATTTGTATAAAATATGATTTTTATGGCCGATGAAGATCGGTCGAGATCCTTGCTCCGGGCGGGACCGGGGCTTTACATCCAAAAGGAGGCAGTATGCGCCGATACGAAACGATTCTGATGGTCGATCCGGACCTGGGCGAAGAAGCGCGCGGGCCCGTTTTCGACCGAATCCGCGAGCTGATCCCCCAGAAGGGGGGCCTGCTGGTGGAATTCGACGAGTGGGGCAGCCGTAAACTGGCCTACGAAATCAAGAAGAAATCCCGCGGCTACTATGTTCGCATCGATTTCTGTGGCGGTGGCGATCTGGTCAACGAAATGGAGCGGCAGTTCCGCATCGATGACCGTGTGATGAAGTACATGACGATCCTCCTCGACGAGGAAGCGGACATGGAACGCATTCAGGAAGCGATGACGCAGGCCAAGGCCGAAGCGGCATCCGCGGCGGCCGAATCCGAAGCAGCGGCCGAAACGCCCGCCGAAGCGCCGGCGCCGGCCGCCGAAGCAAGCGCGGCGCCCGAAGCCGAGACCGCACCCGAAGCGACCGAATCCGAAGCCCAGAAGGAGGATGTATAACATGGCACAAGCACGACCCCGTCCCCGTAAACGCAAACGACGCATTTATCACCGCCGCAAAGTCTGCCGCTTCTGCGCCGACAAAAGCTTGGAGATCGACTACAAGGAGCCCCGCACCCTGCGCAATTTCACCACCGAACGAGGGAAAATCATTCCCCGGCGCATCTCCGGGACCTGTGCCAAGCACCAGCGCAAATTGACGCTCGCCATCAAGCGCGCGCGCATGATTGCCCTGCTGCCCTACGTGGGAACACTCGATTTCAAATAACACCCCGCCCCTGTGGTGTCTCGATTGTAAAAGCGCCGCCGGACCGTGCTCGAAACACAATGGGCAACGCGGCGCTGGGAGGGGGCCTGAACTTATGGGCACGATGGCGGCTCATTGCGTTTTCGGAGGATTTTCGCGATGCGAATCATATTGAAAGAAACCATTGGATCTTTAGGCATTATCGGCAGCGAGGTAGACGTCGCCGACGGCTATGCGCGCAACTATCTCTTCCCCCAAGACAAGGCGGTCAAGGCCACCCCCCAGAACCGCCGGGTGCTTGCGCAGGAAAAGGCCAAATTCGACCTGCAGATCGCCAAAGAGAAGACCATGGCCGAGGAGATGGCCAAACGTCTGGACGGCGTCGCGGTCACGATCCACGCCCGGACGGCCGACGAGAACCGCCTCTACGGTTCCGTAACCGTCCGGGATATCGTGGAAGCGCTCGCCAAACAGGATGTCCAGGTCGAAAAGCGGGTCGTTTTGCTGAAGGAACCCATCAAGGCGGTTGGGACCTACCAGGTGCCGATCCGGGTCTACCGGGACGTCGAACCGGAAATTACCGTTCACGTCGAACCGGAAGCCGTCAACGCCTAAGCCCCCTACCCGCCCGCCAACCCGCGTCCCTGAGCACCGATTGACATCGCGCGGTTGCGGTGTTCAGGGATTTCCAGCGGCGCGTCCGACTGCAGACCCGCCCGACGACAGGCATGACCCCATGGCAGTGAATCAGAATCCGGCCGGGACAGATCCTTCCCTTCATCAACTGCCGCCCCAGAACCTCGAGGCGGAAGCCTCCCTGCTTAGCGCGGTTCTGATCGATAACACGGCCCTGCTGGATATCGTCGAAATCCTGACCCCTGAAGATTTTTACCGCTCCGCCCACCAGCGTATCTTCGAGGCGGTGACCGATCTGTTTGCCCGCAGTGAACCGGTCGACTTGGTGACGCTGGCCAATATCCTCAAGGAAAAGGGCCATCTGGAAGAAATCGGCGGGGCCACCTACCTCTCCGATCTGGTCGATACGGCCCCCATGGCCGTCAACGCCAGCCACTACGCCAAAATTGTCCACGACAAGGCCAGCCTGCGGCGCTTGATCGCCAAATCGAACCAGATCGTGCAACGCTGCTTCGAGGACCGGGGCCATGTGGATGAGGTGCTCGATTTCGCCGAGCAGTCGGTGTTCGAAATCGCCGAGAACAAATCGCGCAAATCATTTCACCCCATCAGCACCCTGATCGAAGCCAATATCGACAAGCTGGAAGAACGCCAGGGCAACAAAACCTTGATCACCGGGGTGCCCACCGGGTTCACGGACCTCGACTATCTGACCTCGGGCTTTCAACCCAGCGACCTGATTATCATAGCCGCGCGCCCCAGTATGGGCAAAACGGCCTTTGCCCTCAATATCGCCCGCAATACGGCCGTGGAAACCGGTACGGCCGTGGCGCTGTTTTCGCTGGAGATGTCCAAGGAGCAACTCACCATGCGGATGCTCTGCGCCGAAGCCCGGGTGGATTCCCATCGCCTGCGGGGCGGTTTTCTGAGCGATGACGACTGGACCAACATCACCCAGGCCGCCAGCGTTCTGTCCGAAGCCCCGGTCTATATCGACGACGCGCCGGACTTGACCGCCCTGGACGTGCGGGCCAAAGCGCGGCGCCTCAAGTTGGACAAAAAACTGGGACTGATTATCATTGATTATCTGCAACTCATGCAGGGGCGGCGCAACTCGGAGCGCAGGGACCTCGAAATTTCCGATATATCCCGATCGCTCAAAGCCCTGGCCAAGGAATTGGATGTACCCGTGATCGCTCTTTCCCAGCTCAACCGCAAGCTCGAGGAGCGCACCGACAAGCGGCCCAAATTGTCCGATCTGCGTGAATCCGGTGCGCTGGAGCAGGATGCGGACGTGGTCATGTTCATCTACCGCGACGAGGTTTACAACCGCGAAGAAAACAACCCCAATATCGGCAAAGCCGAGATTATCGTCGCCAAACACCGCAACGGCCCCACCGGGGACGTGCCGATGGCGTTCGTGCATGCCTACACGCGCTTCGAGAACCTGGCCCGCGACACCTTTGTGCCCGAACCCGGTTAAACACCCCACCCCCGGTGCCCATCCCCCGCTAGGCGAGACCTGCCCGGCAACCCCGGGGCCGATTGCGACCGCCTGCCCCGCCTCAGCTTCCGGGCGCCATCAAGATCTCCTGAGAAGGGGGTGCGAAGCAACCTCATGAAACGCGTCTACGGCAATCTGTCCGGACTCAAACCCAGTCAAATCAAGCGCATCGAGCGCATGACCGGGCGCCGGGTATCACCGGCCGTCCTCGTTTCGCCCGAGCTGGCCCGTGAGGTGGTGCACATCTCCAGTGAAATCCGGCGCCAGGTGGGCCTTCTGATCAATCGCAAAGGCAAGGTCGCCTGTGTCATCGTGGGCGACCATCACCAGATCTTCATTCCCGGGTTCGTGGCCCAGCGGGTGGCCCCCGGTCGACTGACCGGGTTTCGCTGCGTGCATACCCACTTGAAACCGGAGGCGCTCAGCGAAGACGACCTCACCGATCTCGTGCTGCTGCGCCTGGACATGATGGCCGTCATCACCATGACCCCCGACGGACGGCCGGACCGCCTGTGGGCGGCCCATGTCCTGCCCGGCGGCACCGCGGAAAAACCATACGAACGGTTGCCGGTCCTCGATCCCCACCACCCGGAGCGCACCTGCCTGGAAACCATCCTGGCCCTCGAAGCGGAGATGGCCCAGGACCAGGCCCTGCGGGATGCCGGCAGCAGGGGGGAGCGGGTATTGCTGATCAGCGTGACAAGCGCCCCCCGACGCGAAGCCATGGAATCCCTCCAGGAACTGCGGCGCCTGGCCGCCTCCGCCGGGATCGAGGTGATCGACACCCTCCTCCAGCAGCGCGCCCAAGTCGATCCGCGCATCCTGCTCGGGTCCGGCAAGCTGCGCGAACTGGCCGTCCAGGCCATGCAGCGGCATGCCACCATGCTGATCTTCGACCAGGAGCTCAACCCCTCCCAGATCAAATCCATCACCGATCAGGTGGAGATCAAAGTGATCGATCGCACGCAGCTGATTCTGGACATCTTCGCCCAGCGCGCCCAGAGCCGGGAGGGCCGGCGGCAAGTGGAACTGGCCCAGTTGAAATACCTCCTCCCGCGCCTGGTCACCAAAAATACGGCCATGTCGCGTCTGACCGGCGGCATCGGCGGCCGGGGACCCGGCGAGACCAAACTGGAACTCAATCGGCGCCAAACCCGCGACCGCATCAACCGTTTGGAAGCGGCCCTGCGGGAGGTTCAAAAACAGCGCCAGCAGCAGCGGGCCCGGCGCAGCAAGCGTCAACTGCCGGTCGCCTCGATCATCGGTTACACCAACGCCGGCAAGTCGACCCTGCTCAACAACCTGACGCGCAGTCAGGTCAAAGCCGAAAATCGCCTGTTTGCGACCCTCGACCCCTCCAGCCGCAGGATGCGCTTCCCCCGCGATGCCGAGATCATCATCACCGACACGGTGGGTTTCATCCGCGACCTGCCCCGGGAACTGACCACCGCCTTCCGGGCCACCCTGGAAGAACTGCAAAGCGCCGACCTCCTGCTGCATGTCATCGACATCAGCCACCCCCAGTATTTACAGCAGGTCCGCGCCGTGGAGCGTATTCTTGAAGAACTCGATCTGCACCATCTGCCCACCCTGCGGGTCCTCAACAAACAGGATCGGCTGGCGGCCGCGGAATTGACCAAACGCGTCCATCGCCTGGGGGGTATCCCCATCGCCGCCATCGACCCGGCCACCCTTCATCCCCTGATCGATGCCATGGACCGCTTTTTTACCACCGGCCGTATCCCGGAACACGGCGCGGCGTTTCCCGCCGACGCTCGTCTGGCCGACGGCCCCCAAGGCCCGTCCTGATTTTGGTTTGACAGGCAGCGCTGCTTTGCGATAGGCTTTTTCTCTTATGGACTTGAATCATTTGAAGGCGGTGGCCCTGGCAGCGGCCTATCAGGGCGGCCTCTATATCAAGGAACGCTACGACCGCCCGCGCCGCATCTCCCACAAGGGCGATATCGACCTGGTGACCGAAGCCGATTTGGGCTCGGAACACCGTATCATCGACACGATCCGGTCGCAGTTTCCCGATCACACCGTGCTATCGGAAGAAAAAGGACTCCTCCCGGGCGATGCGCCTTGCCGATGGATCATCGATCCGCTGGATGGAACGACCAATTTCGCCCATGGGTTGACGACCTGCGGCGTCAGCATCGCCGCCGTGGACGAAGCAGGCCCCCTGGTCGGTGTGGTGTGGTCCCCCTTTGCCGAAGAGCTTTTTTGCGCCGTGCGCGGTCAGGGGGCCTATCTCAACGGCCGCCGGCTGGCGGTTTCGGGCATCGAAGGCATCCGGGACAGCCTCTTGGTGACCGGGTTTGCGTACAACGTGAAAACCAGCATGGGGCCGGTCCTCGAACGGTTCCGCCGCTGCCTGGAAGCCTCCCAGGGCATTCGGCGACTCGGTTCGGCCGCCCTGGATCTGTGCTATGTGGCCGCCGGCCGTTTCGAAGCGTTCTGGGAAGAGGGGCTGCACCCGTGGGATGTGGCCGCCGGCCAGCTCCTGGTGACGGAAGCCGGGGGACGGGTGACCGACTTCGCCAACCGTCCCTTCGATCCGGAAATGACGTCGATCCTGGCCTCTAACGGCCGTATTCACGATAAAATGCTTACACTGCTCGATTTGAAGGGAAACGCATGAAACATGCAGGGCAAGGCGATAGGGAATGGGACCAGTACCTGGAATGCTATGGCAGCTATACGGCCCAGGACCGCATCTGCCGCGAAGCGTGTGCGCTCAGCCTGCGCTGCGCCATTGAAAAAGATCACCATGCCCAAATGGAGCTTCTGGAGGACCTCATGTCCTCCGAGGGATACGTTCTAAAAATGCAGTGAATGGATGGGCACGCGTTAAAAATCCCCGCAATCCAGTTTCTCCGAGAGCAATTCCACCTGCTTGCGCAGGGCGGTACTCTTGCGTGCGCCGTTTTCAATGGCACTGATGGAATGCAGGGCCGTGGCATGGTAGCGGTTGAAGGCTTTGCCGATGGTCTGTAGCGGCGCATCCGTATAACGCCGGGCCAGAAAAATGGCCATTTGACGGGGCCTTACGATGGACTGCTTGCGCGAGCGCGACACCATGTCCTTCAAGGCCACATTGTAGTGGCGGCAGACCATTTTTTGGATCGCCTCCACCGTAATCGCTTTGCGGCTGCCGGCAATATTGCGCACCACGCTCTCGGCCAGGGGATGATCGATGGGCACCCCCAAAAGGGACGACTTGGCGGCCACCT
The DNA here is from genome assembly GCA_964392545.1 of uncultured Desulfobacteraceae bacterium. Taxonomy (GTDB): domain Bacteria; phylum Desulfobacterota; class Desulfobacteria; order Desulfobacterales; family UBA5852; genus JABZFP01. The sequence continues at coordinate 4,338 of CAYMQN010000035.1, read as the reverse complement.
GCATGACGCCGCTTTCCAACTGTCGAATATCCTCGGTAAGTTCCCCGGCCAGGTAATGGGCCACCTCCCGGGGAAGGCGCAGGTGACGCGTTTTGGCCTTTTTCTCCAGAATCCGGACCCGTGTTTTGAAATCCGGCGGGTCGATGGCCGACACCAGCCCGTAGGAGAAGCGCGACCGCAATTTGTCGTTCAAGCGGGGAATTTCAGACGGCCGGTAGCAACTTGAAAAGATGATTTTCTTGCCGGCATCGAAAAGCGAGTCCAGGGTCGAGGCCAGTTCCTGTTGGGTGCGGTCTTTGCCGCCCAGACAATGCACGTCTTCGAGCAGGAGGACATCACACTGGTTGCGATACTTCCCCTTGAACTGCTCGAAGCGGTCGCTGCGGAAGGAGGCCACCATTTCATTGCTGAAATCCTCGGCGGTCACATAATAGACCCGCTCCTTGGGAAATTCGCCGAGGATATGATGGCCGATGGCCTGGGCCAGATGACTCTTGCCCAACCCGGTTTTGGACAGCAGGTAAAGGCAGCTCTGATCGGATTGGCGGCGGGAGGCCATGGCCAGGGAGGCGGAATAGGCGAAGTCGTTGTTCCGCCCCACCACGAACTGGTCGAAGGTGAAGTCCTTGTGCAGGAACCGTCCTGCGCTGGGCTTGGGCGCCAGATCCTGAAAGGTCAACTGCTGGCTGCCGGCCGGCATGATCTCAGGGGCGGGTTTGTGACCGTTGGCGGAGGTAAAGCGGCAGGCCTTGCCGCACCGGCGGGCAACCTCCTGCCGGATGAGGGTGCCGTAATGTTCCTGGATGCGGCGGCAGGAAAAGGCATTCGGGCAGGTCAATATTAGTTCGCCTTCCTGGTTTTCCTGAACAGCAATGGGATCGATCCACATGCGGAAACTATGCGCGGGAATTTGATCTTGAATCGTTGCTTTGACTTGCTGCCAGATCGTACCCATAAGACCTTTTGCGACCATCCTCGTGCGAAGAACACAGGGGCTGTGAAATCAGGAGGTTACTAACGCACTCCTAACAGATTAAAACAAATAAAGAGCGGTTTTGGATATTTAGAATTGATTATCGGAAAGTTCCGAGAGAAAAACAGGCCCCTGTTTAAGGGAACCTCGACCCGAAGTCAAACCGAATCATATGAAGTCTCTGGGGATTCTCGGCTCCGTTGTGAACAATGATTTATTTGCTGTTTTTATTAGATATATTTTTATATGACGACCCAACTAGGCTTAAATACGGTCATTTTCAACCCAGGGCGTTTTTGTAGGAATTCTAAGGGTATCCGATGCTGCCGGGCAGTTATTGACAATTTTTGTTTCTTTGATTTTCTATTCTTTTCTTCTATTTTCTCTTATTTTAACCATTCTCAAATAAAAATCTAATAACTGAAGGCGGTTCAGTAGCCTCATGACATCCCGCTATATCAGGATCCGGGGCGCCCGGCATCACAACCTCAAGAATATCGATCTGGACCTTCCCCGGGACCGGCTGATCGTTGTGACCGGCCTGTCGGGGTCCGGCAAATCCACCTTGGCCTTCGACACGCTCTACGCCGAAGGTCAGCGCCGCTACGTGGAGTCCCTCTCCACTTACGCCCGGCAATTTCTCGAACGCATGGAAAAGCCCGAGGTCGAGCATATCGACGGTCTGTCGCCGGCCATCGCCATCGAGCAGAAATCCGCCGGGCACAATCCCCGTTCGACCGTGGGCACCATTACCGAAATCTATGATTATCTGCGGCTGCTCTATGCCCGCGCGGGCCGCCCCCATTGTCCCCGCTGCGGTCATCCGATCCAGTCCCAGACCCTCGAAGAGTTCATCGACCACCTCCTGGGCCTTCCAGAGGACACCCGCATCATCATTTTCGCGCCCCTGGCCGCCCAGCCCGACCGGCCCCTCAAGGAACGCCTTCGCAAACTCCGACGCGATGGTTTTGCCCGTATCCGCCTGGGGAAGGAAATCTATGATATGGATGCGGTTCCCGCGGCCAGCGCCTCTTCCCGCGAGCCCATCGAGGTCGTCATCGACCGCCTGGTCATGCGCGCAAACGTCCGCAACCGGCTGGCCGATTCCCTGGAACTGGCTGCCGGCCTTGCCGGCGGGCATATTCTGGTGGAAGAGCTGGACGGCACAACGCATCCTTTCAGCGAAGAAGCCCTTTGCCCGGTCTGCCATATCGGCCACCCGGTTTTTACACCGGCCAGCTTTTCGTTCAATTCACCCCAGGGGGCCTGCCGCGCCTGCGACGGGTTGGGCATTATCGAGGAGCTGGATCCGGAACGCATCGTCCCGGATGCCTCCCTGTCGCTGCGCGAAGGCGCGGTGGCCCCCTGGGCCCACAGGCATTCGGTTCATTTCAACGAGTTCCTGGAGGCCCTCACGGCCCACTACGGGAGCGATATCTACACCCCTTATGCCGATCTGCCGGAACGGCTGCGGAACGTCCTGCTCTATGGATCGGGGGACGAGGAGATCCCCTTCTATTTCGAAAAGGAACGCCGCCACATCTATCGCAAACCCTTCGAGGGGGTCATCCCCCTTCTGACGCGCCGCTACCGCGAATCCGACGCAACGGCCACCCGGGACGAAATCCGCCGCTTTATGCGAAGCCAGCCGTGTCGGGCCTGCGGGGGGTCCCGCTTGAATCCCCAAGCCGGCGCGGTGCAGGTGGGCGGCCTGACGATTGCCGCCTTTGCCGCGCTCAGTGCGGCGGATGCCCTGACCCAGGTCCGACATCTGGCGCTTTCCCGCCAGGAGGCCCTTATCGCGGCCAAGATCCTCGCCGAAATTGAAAACCGGCTGCAATTCATGATCGATGTCGGCCTGCCCTATCTCGCCCTGGACCGACGTGCCACGACCCTCTCCGGCGGTGAAAGCCAACGCATTCGCCTGGCCACCCAGATCGGGTCCAAATTGACCGGTGTTCTCTATGTGCTCGACGAACCGAGCATCGGCCTCCATCCCCGCGACAACCAGCGCCTGCTCAATTCCCTCATGGCCATGCGGGACCTGGGCAATACGGTGTTGGTGGTCGAGCATGACGCCGAAACCATCCTGACCGCCGATCATGTCGTGGACATGGGGCCGGGCGCCGGTGTTCATGGCGGTGAGGTGGTCTTCAGCGGCCCCCCCGAGGCGCTGCTGCAGGCCGCAAACTCCCTTACCGCCGACTACCTGGCACGACGCAAGCAGATCGCGGTGCCGGCCAAGCGCCGTCCCGGCAGCGGTGAGCGCCTGGTCCTCGAGGGGGCTTGCTGCAACAATCTGCGCGGCATCGATGTATGGTTTCCGTTGGGCTGTTTGATTTGCGTGACCGGCGTTTCCGGCTCCGGCAAATCCAGCCTGATTCTGGAAACCCTCTATCCCGCGCTGCGGCAAAAACTGCATCGTGCCGGCACGCCGGCCGGGCGGCACCAACGGCTGGCCGGAATCCGTCATCTCGACAAGATCGTGCATATCGACCAATCCCCCATCGGCAAGACCCCCCGCTCCAATCCCGGCACCTATTCGGGGCTGTTTACGCTGATACGGGACCTCTTCGCCCGCACCCCCGAAGCCCGCACCCGCGGCTATAAACCCGGCCGCTTCAGCTTCAATGTCAAGGGCGGGCGCTGCGAAGCCTGCCGCGGGGACGGGATCATCAAGATTGAGATGCATTTCCTGCCCGATATCTACGTGACCTGCGAGGCCTGCCAGGGACGGCGCTACAACCGCGAAACCCTCGAAATCAAGTACCGCGGCCGCACCATTGCGGAAATTCTCGACATGACGGTCAACCAGGCCCACAGCTTCTTCAGCCGGCTGGGCAACATCCGCGGCAAACTGGAGACCCTGATCGATGTGGGGTTGGGCTATGTTCGTCTGGGGCAGTCCGCCATCACCCTGTCCGGCGGAGAGGCGCAAAGGGTCAAACTGGCCAAGGAACTCAGCCGCAGGGAAACCGGCCGCACCATTTACATCCTGGACGAACCGACCACGGGCCTGCATTTCGAGGACACCCGCAAACTGCTGACGGTGCTGCACCGCCTGGTGGACGCCGGCAACACGGTCATCGTCATCGAGCACAACATGGATCTCGTCAAGACCGCGGACTACATCATCGATCTCGGACCGGAAGGGGGCGCCGAAGGCGGGGAGGTGGTGGGGTGCGGCACCCCCGAAGAGATCTGCCGTTCGACCGCTTCGCACACGGCGGCCTTCCTGGACCCTCTCCTGCGCCAACCGGCGCCGTGAGGGGGAATAGGCCTGTACCCAGCAAAGCTGCCAAATAAAAACTACCTGGTTATCCACAAAACAAAAGCTTTTGATCCACAGATGACACAGATTAACG
>CAYMQN010000034.1:0-24313 GCA_964392545.1 uncultured Desulfobacteraceae bacterium | reverse complement strand
CCGCACCCGATGGGGTCCAAGCGCGTTTGAGCCGCTGCCGCAGGCTCTGGCACATGGCTTGCTAACAAGCTCAGGGTAAGCTTGGATCCGCCACGCGCATCGACCCGGCGCCTCATTCAACCGTAACGAATACGCCCATGATGCTATCCCCCCTGCAACTTCAATTTCGGCCCGCGGTGACCTTTGCGGTTCCATCAAAGGCTAGGCGTGCGTTCATTTCAGACAAGACGAGGCCCCTTCACGACGATGACATTTAAACTGCCAATCTGGGATCGCATCGTCCTGCGCAAGCGCATTTACATGGTGCTGGCCGCGCTGGTGCTGATCACTTTCATGGGGGGAATCGTGATGATCTGGTACACCTACCGCATCGAGGCCCTGATCACCGCCATTGCGGACGAGAACCTCGTGGCCCTGGAAACCGCTGAAGACCTGCAGATCGCCCTGGTCAGTCAGAAAGGCTTTGTTTCCTACTATTTTTTGGACGGAGACCCGAACTGGCTACGCCAACTGCGCGAATATCAGGAGCGTTTCAACCGCAGGCTGCGCGACGCCCGGGCACTTGCCAGAACTCCGGGGCAAAAGGAGACCATCGCGCGAATCGCCGCCGAATACGAACAATACGTCACTTCCCGGGACAAGGTGATCGCGCTTTATAAATCTGGCAAGTTCGATGTCGGGGCCATGCTGCACCAGGAGGTCCGGGATCGTTTTTTTACCATCCTGGAGCTGTGCGACACATTTAAATCCGTCAATCTGCGTGCCATCAACCAAGCCCGTCTGGAAAGCCGGGACCAAGCGGTCAAACTGCGGAGCATCGCCCTGTTTGCCATTCTGGTCAATTTCTTCCTGGCGGTGACGCTGGCCACCATCGTGGTGAAGGAAATCCTTGGCCCGATCCGCCGCCTGATCCAGGCGGTCACCCATGAGGACGTGGTGACCCAAAAGGAAAACGTGATCAAGGTCCTCAGCCACAGGGTCAACGATCTTCTCGAAAGCATGGACACCACCCAGTTGGAATTGGCGAAAAGCCGCGAAAATCTCCACCAGGCCAAAAAACTGGCGGTGGTCGGCAAACTGGCCGCCGGCATGGCCCACAGCATCCGTAACCCCTTCACCTCGGTCAAGATGCGGTTGTTCTCCCTCGAGCGGACCCTCGAATTGTCCCACTCCCAGCAGGAGGATTTCGACGTGATCGCCGAGGAGATCCACCACATCGACACCATCGTCCAGAATTTTTTGGAGTTTTCACGCCCCCCCAAACTGGCCATGCAGCGGATCAGCCCTTCGGCCGTGGTCGACACGGTGATCCAACTCCTCTCCCACCGTCTAAAATCCTACGAGGTCACGGTCAACTCAGTGCGGAGTGAGATCCTGCCGACGGTCGACGCCGATCCCGACCAGTTGAAGGAAGTGCTGGTCAACCTGATCATCAATGCCTGCGAAGCCATGGAAAAAGGGGGCATCATCACCATTGAAGAGCTGGTTTCGCGCAAGCTTTCCGGCGGGCGTGAGGCCGTCATCCGCATCTGCGATAGCGGTCCGGGCATCCCGGCCTCCCTGCGCGAGAAGGTCTTCGAACCGTTTTTTACCACCAAGGAGGAAGGCACCGGACTGGGGTTGAGCATTGCCAAGCGCATCATCAACGAACACGACGGCTGGCTCGGCGTCGCGGAAACCCGAGGCGGCGGCGCCACCGTGGTCGTGATCCTGCCCATAAAGGAGCCTTACGCATGAGCACCGTTCTCATCGTCGACGATGACGACCAGTTGCGCAAGAGTTTTACCAAGCTGCTGCGGGCCGAAGGCTATGACGTTCAGCATGCCGCTTCCGGCGAGGAAGGTCTCCAGATGGCGCGTACCGTCCTGCCCGACGTGGTGGTGCTCGACGTGCGTCTTCCCGGGATGAGCGGCCTGGAAACGTTTCGGGCGATTCATGCCTTCGATCCCAAACTGCCGGTGATCATCATGACGGCCTTCAGCACCACCGAGACCGCCATCGAAGCCACCAAGCTGGGGGCCTTCGACTACGTGCTGAAACCCTTCGATATCCCGGACATGCTCAAGACCCTCCAGCAGGCGTTGGAAACCGGGCGCTTCATGCGTTCACCGGTGGGCATGGGCGATGCTCCCGAGAAAACCGACCGCGACACCCTGATCGGGCGCAGCGACGCCATGCAGGAGGTCTTCAAGATGATCGGGCGCGTGGCGTCCACCGATGCCACGGTGCTGATCCGCGGGGAGACCGGCACCGGCAAGGAACTCGCGGCCCGGGCCATCTACCAGCACAGCAGCCGGGCCGACAAACCGTTTCTGGTGATCAACTGCGTGGCCCTGCCCGAAACCCTGCTGGAAAGCGAATTGTTTGGCTATGAAAAAGGGGCCTTCACCGGGGCGGCCCATCGCCGGCTGGGCAAAATCGAGCAGGCCGGCGGCGGTACGGTGTTCCTGGATGAAATCGGCGATATGCCCGTCAATCTGCAAACCAAGATTTTGCGCCTGCTGCAGGAAAAGAAGATCGAGCGGCTCGGCGGGCGGGAGACCATCCCGGTGGACGTGCGCATCATCGCCGCCACCAACCGCGATCTGGAAACCCTGATGACCGAATCCCGGTTCCGGGAAGATCTTTATTACCGTCTCAAGGTCATCACCATCGGGCTGCCTCCCCTGCGGGAGCGCATTACCGATATCCCGCTGTTAACCGCCTATTTTCTGGATCGTTTTGCGGGGGAGCTCGGCGTCGACAATCCCGGCATCACCCCGGAGGCCCTGGCCATGCTGGCCGAAAACCCCTGGCCCGGCAATGTCCGGGAATTGGCCAACACGCTTCAAAAAACGCTCATTTTCAATCGCGGGGCGCCTATTGCGCCCCAGGACGTGGGAACGGCCCTGGCAAAGATCGGAGCACCGTCCAAAGCGGCCGCAGGCAGCCTGGAAGACGAGGTCCGGCGTTGGTTCCGTGACGCCGCCAAGGCGCGTCGAACGGAAAACCTGTATGAGGACTGCATGGATTTTTTCTCGCGCATCATCGTCCATGAAGCCCTGAGTTACACGGACGGCAACCGATCCCGGGCTGCCAAACTCTTGGGCGTTTCGCGGCCGACCCTGCACGCCAAAATCGATAAATATCATTTGCGCATCCAAACCTCTGTATCCCAGGGCGGAACCTGAGAAACCGACAGCCGGTGGCCGCCGTGGAGACCTCGGCGGGCGGGCGCTCCAATCCCTGGATAAAAACCCCATCCATCCGACGATCGATATCGTGTCAGTGGATGCCTCTCTTTGTCAGGTCTTTTTACTGAGTGTAAAAAATACCGACACCTCCTTTGGCCCGATCATGCCATATCCCTGCCATGTCAAAATAAAATACAATTAAATTAGATAATTGCAAAGGGTAAGGATCGCGCCTGCGTGGCACAGATGTTGCTCTCCTTATACGGCATTTGATCGCCGACAGGAACAGGACCCGATGCCACCCAAAGATCTGCTGCAGTTGCCTTACTATCGTTCCCTGACCCTCAACATGACGGTCATGATCATCGTGGTTTCCTTTATTCCGGTGTTTCTGGTGGGCAGCACCATTTATTACAACTTCTACGCCTCCTACCAGGAAAAGGTCTACGACCATCTTGAGGAACTGGTGGAGAAGCACCGTCAGCAGATTGATGATTTTTTGTTGGACAAACAGGCCCTGGTCCGGTTTCTGGCCCAAAATTTGGGTTACGCGCGATTGAGCGACGAAGCGTTTCTCCAGTCCATCCTGGCCTCCCTGCAACGCAATTACCGTTATGTCGTAGTTGATCTGGGGGTCATCAAAGGCGACGGACAACAGGAGGCCTACGCCGGCCCCTTTCGCCTGGCGGAAGCCGATTATGCCGAAACGGCCTGGTTTCAGGAGACCATGAACCATGGCCACGTCATCAGCGACGTCTTTCTCGGTCTGCGCCGGCAGCCCCACTTCATCGTGGCGGTGAAAAACACGGTCAACGGTGAGCCCTGGATCCTGCGGGCCACCATCGATTTCGTGGTCTTCAACGATCTTGTGGAAAACATCCGGGTGGGGGAAACCGGGTTTGCCTACATCCTAAACCGCCAAGGCGAATTCCAGACCAAGCCACTGGTCGATTTCGTGCCCAGCAAGGGGTGCTACGGACACTTCTTCGACTGCGAAAAGGAGTTGAACGAAGATGTCACCATCATGGAGCGTGAAGACGAGGATGGGAACGACAGCATCTACGTCACGGCCCTGCTCAAGGACAGGGACTGGCTGCTCGTCTACCGCCAGGAGCGCGACGACGCCTTTTCGGACCTGAGACGGGCCCAGATCGTTTCGGTGGTCATTTTTATCGTGGGTGGGGTGAGCATCATCATGATGGCCTTCATGCTGTCTTTGCGGCAGGTGGAGCGCATCAAGGAAGCCGACCGCGCCAAGGAACTGATGAACCAGCAAGTCATCGAAACCGGAAAATTGGCCTCCATCGGCGAGCTGGCCGCCGGCATCGCCCACGAGATCAACAACCCCGTGGCCATCATGGTGGAGGAGGCCGGATGGGTACAGGATTTGCTGGAAGAAGAGGAGTTTGCTGCAAGCGACAACCTGGACGAATTCGAACGGGCCCTCAAGCAGATCAACACCCAGGGCAAACGCTGCAAGGAAATCACCCACAAACTGCTCAGCTTCGCTCGCAAGACCGACGCCCGGCTGCAGCATTTTTCCATCAACGACCTCATCGAGGAGGTCATCGGGCTTTCGGAGCAGCGCGCCCGCTTCGCCAAGGTGACCATATCGGCCCATCTGGAGAAAAACCTGCCGGCCATCAAGGCTTCACCGTCCGAGATGCAGCAGGTGTTTCTCAATCTGATCAACAATGCCGTGGATGCCATGGAAAGGGAGGGGGGGCGTCTGACTGTGGCCTCGCACCTCGATGAAGATCGTATCGTCATCGAGGTGACGGATTCAGGGCCGGGAATTCCGCCCGCCAACCTCGATCGGGTTTTCGACCCCTTTTACACCACCAAGCCGGTGGGCAAGGGCACCGGCCTGGGCTTGTCGATCTGCTACGGCATCATCAAAAAGATGGGGGGCGACATCCGGGTGCAGAGCGAGATGGATGAAGGCACCACCTTTACCATCGAGCTTCCCCTCCCGCTCGAGGAGGGGGAGGCCGAACCGGCCCCCCGCGACCGCTTGAAGGTATAGAGGAATCCACTACCGAACCATAGGAGAACAGAAACCATGATCGAACCCAACGTGTTGCTGGTGGACGATGAGGCGCCGTTTGTCGAAACCATGACCAAGCGGCTGACCAAACGCAAGCTGAACGTGTCCAAAGCCCTCAGTGGGGAAGAGGCCCTGGAGACGCTCAGGGACAACAGCCACATGGATGTGGTGATTTTGGACGTCAAGATGCCCGGGATGGACGGCATCGAGACCCTCAAGGAAATCCGCAAGGACTTCCCCCTGGTGGAGGTGATCATGCTCACCGGTCACGCCACCGTGGAGACCAGCATCGAGGGCATGCGCCTGGGGGCTTTCGATTACCTGATGAAGCCCTGCGACATGGATGTGCTCATGGAAAAGGTGAATGCCGCCGCCAAGAAGAAAAGGGATCATGAAGAAAAAATTCGCGAAGCGCGTGTCCAGACGATCCTCAAACATCGCACTTGAGGCCGAAGCCGGCCACACGTCGAACGATCGCTGTGGCCGCCTCGGAAAGGATCGGTGAGAGAGAGCCGATATGCCAGATGCCATCAAAGTGCTGCTCGTCGACGATGAGGTGGGGTTTGTGGACGTCCTCATCAAACGTTTGTCCAAACGGGGCATGGACGTAACGGCGGCCTACAGTGGTACCACGGCCATTCAAAGCCTACGCAAACAAGACTTCGACGTCGCCGTTCTCGACCTGAAGCTGGAAGACATGGACGGTATCGAGATTCTGCGTATTTTCAAGAAACTGGTGCCGGCCATGCCGGTGATCATGCTGACCGGGCACGGGTCGGAGCAAGCGGCACAGGAGGGGATGGCCTGCGGCGCCTTCGATTACCTGACCAAACCCAGCGACCTGGGGGACCTGGTCGATATCATTCGCCAGGCCGTCCGGCAGGAGGGATGAGATGACCGAGCAACCCACCGTCCTTTTCGTGGATGACGAAGAGGACTATCTGACGACACTGCTCAAGCGGATGGGTAAACGCAACATCGATGCCTCCGGGGTGGGCAGCGGGGAAGATGCTTTGACGCACTTGGCAAAGCAACCGGCCGATGTGGTGGTTCTGGATGTGCGCATGCCCGGCATGAGCGGCGTCGAAACCCTGCGCAAGATCAAGGAAATGGCCCCTTTGACGGAGGTGATCATGCTGACGGGGCATGCCAGTCTGGAAGTGGCCCGGGAGGGAATGGAGCTGGGGGCTTTCGATTATCTCATGAAACCGGTGGGTATCGATGAACTCCTTTACAAGCTTGAAGATGCCTACAAAAAGAAGACGATTCAGGAAGCGAAGATCGATGCGCTCGACGCACTGCTGACGACCGGCCGGTCGTAAGCATAAGAATATAGTGCAGGACCGATTAACCTGGTGTCCATTCATCTGCGGATGGACGCTAACCTAACTCGTAGGGGAGGAGAAAAGCGCGATGAACTTTTTCCGACAATGGGGCCGGTTTATGATGGCGGGAACCAGGGTCTTCGCCGAGTGGGAAATCCGCAATGCCTACACCATTCTTAATGATCGCAAGCGGATGTTGATGTTGGGGCTCCTTTTGATTCCGGTTTTGATGGGCGGCGTCGTGTTCGCCGAGCAGATCGGCGGGGCCCTGCCCGACCTGCTGGGGGGCAAAAAAGCCTATAGCCCGGCCTTTTACAGCACCGGCATCTTTATCGTGTCGATCCTGATCGGGCTGGGCGCCGGCTTGATCACCGGCTGCATCGGGGCCGGCGGCGGCTTCATCATTGCGCCGGCTCTCATGAGCGCCGGCATCAAGGGCATTCTGGCGGTGGGCACGGATTTGTTCCACATTTTCGCCAAGGCCATCATGGGCAGTGTCATCCACCGCAAACTGGGCAACGTCTCCGTACCGCTGGCCGTGGTCTTCCTCCTGGGGGCGATCATCGGGGCCACGGTGGGTGGCATAATCAACCGGGTCCTGTACGAGATCAACCCCGTGCTCAGCGACGCCTTCATCACCACCGTCTACGCCGGCATGCTGGGCTTCCTGGGCATCTACGCCATGCTCGACTATCTCAACGCCCGCAAGGGGGCCGCCGCCGATGCCGGGGCTCACGGCGGCAAGGACGAGGGTGCCGAAATGGGCAACCTGCCCAAGAAACTGCAGGCCATGAAGGTTCCGCCCATGGTGCGTTTCGACCACGATATTGTCCCCGGCGGGCGAGCCATCTCGTGGGTCTTCCTGGTGCTCAGCGGGGCCCTGGTGGGGCTGGCGGCGGGTATCATGGGGGTCGGCGGCGGGTTTCTGACCTTCCCGATTTTCGTCTACGTGCTGGGGGTCTCCTCCATGACCACGGTGGGCACCGATATTTTCCAGATCGTGTTCACCGCCGGTTACGCCTCCATCAGTCAGTACGCCATCTACGGGTTCATCTTTTACACCCTGGCCATGGGCATGCTGCTGGGATCGCTGGTGGGGATTCAGATCGGGGCCATGGTGACCAAGGTGGTCAAGGGCATCACCATCCGCGGCTTCTACGCCATGGCGGTGCTGGCGGGCTTCGTCAACCGGTTGTTCGCCCTGCCGGCAAAGCTGGGTGAAATGGGGGTCCTCCCCATATCACCGGGGCTCGGCAAGACCCTCGACACCATCGGCATATGGGCCTTTTTCATCGTTATATCCGGCTTCGGGGTCTGGGTCATCGGAACCTTTCTGACCAACATCCGCAAGCTCAAGGGCGAGGGGGAGGTGCACTCATGATCGCAAAAAAAGGCGAATTCTACAGCGGGGCCGCCATGCTGGCGGTCTTCATCCTGATTCTGATCGTCATGTTCATGCCGGTCTTCAAGGGCCAGAACGGTCTCGACTATCTCGATTCCCTTTACAACTCCATCTCCAAGGGATCGGCCTACTACATCCCGGTGCTGCAGGAAGAAGTCAAAGCCTTCGACGGCGAAAAGGTCGAACTGCAGCTCACCCTCCAGGATGAAACCCAGGCCCGGCAGACCTCGCTGCTCTTTCAACAGGGCGGTGCATTGGTCAACGTTTCGGGGGCCAGCCTTTCGGTGAGCGGCGACCTGGGGAAAATTATGGCCGTCAGCCTGGAGGACGCCGACCTGATGTATCACAACGACGGCGAGGCCGTTTCCGCCAGGTACGGCTACGGGGAACGGCAGGTCCTCTACAACTGGTGGGCGGCCACCAACGCCATGGAAAAGGAGTTGCAGCGCCAGAAAATGTTCAAGGCCGCCAAGGAGGTGGCCTCGGTGAACAAGAAGGCCATCGAGATGGCTTACAACTACTACCGCATCGATCCCCAGAGCATCGGGGAGCGCTACGGCATCGTCATTTTCTCGCTGGTCTTCTATGTGGTTTACACGCTCTGGTTCGGGTTTGCGATCATGTTTCTTTTCGAGGGCTGGGGTATGCGCCTGGAGCATTAAGGATCGAAGACGGCCCCCTGGAGGGTCGCCCCCACCATGCCGGAGGGCCGGCAGCGGAGAATGTGGTTTTCTGCTGCCGGCCTATTTTTATTGAAGGCAGCCAAGGTCGTCGTGTCGCCGGCCTACAGGACGCCGTCGGCTTGCAGGGGTGAAACGTCAAGTGCTAATGTAGGGCCGTTGCCCTAAACGGTCATCCCGGCGAAGGCGACTGTGGCACAATTTGCACGTAAAAAGGTCGATACACGCCGTCATCCCGGCGGAAGCCGGGATCTCTCACAATTTCATGCCGTTAGCCCAATCAGATGCCGGCTTCCGCCGGCATGACGGACAAGCATAAGGTTTTTTCATCTGATTTCGACGCCGGTTTCTCCGCCGGGATGACGGTGACTCGGCGGCCGCTCCGCAAGGTGCGTGCCAATAGCGTCATGAACCCTTTTGACACCCATCGGATGACGGTGCCCATGACCGTGTTTAGACGCCTCTTCCAAAAATTATTCCCCGCCCGGCAAGCGGAGGAAGCCCCCGACGTCGACAAGCTGCGCCTGGTGTTCCGGGAGCGCTATGGCTATTTCAAGCAACTGATCAGCGCCAACAACAAAGCCCTCGAGATCATGGCGGAAATCGAGGAGGCCCTCCAGGGGCACCGACCCTTCGGCATGGCTTTCGTGCGGAGCTGCGTTACCACGGTGACCGTCAGCGTGTTCCAGATGGTGGAAAACCTGCAGCGCCTGGCACCGGGAAAATACGCATTCCTCGGCGAGCGCTTCGACGGCATCAGCCGTGAAATCGAGGCCAGCCTGTGCTGCCGGCGGGAAGTCCGCGACCGCCGGCTGGTCATCGACCTCGGGGACATCGACAAGGACATGGTCGATCTGGTGGGCAGCAAGATGGCCAACCTGGGGGAACTCAAAAACAACCTCGATTTGGAGGTGCCGCCCGGTTTCGTCATCACGGCCCATGCCTACGAACGCTTCATCGATCACAACGACCTGCGGGCCGAAATCGACCGCCTGATGCAGACCGCCGACCTGGACGATCTCGAGACCCTCTACCGGCTGCATGCCCGCCTGGACCGGCTTGTTGTCGAAGCGCACATCCCCCCCGATCTCGAAGCTGCGGTCAAAGCGGCCTGGCAGGCCCTTAGCGCATCCGGACCACCCGGCATGCGGGCCGCCATGCGCAGCAGTGCCTTGGGTGAGGACACCGCAGGCAGCTCCTTTGCCGGCCTGCACCGCTCGGAACTGAATGTCAGCGCCGATTCCCTTTTCGAGGCCTACAAGCAGATCGTGGCCAGCAAATACAGTCTGCCGGCCATTACCTATCGGCTCAACAAAGGGTTTCGCGACGAAGACATCGCCATGTGCGTGGGCTGCCTGGGCATGCTGGACACCGCCGCCGGGGGGGTCATGTACAGCCGCAACCCGTTTGACTTCAGCGAGGAAACCGTGGTGATCAACGCCGCCTGGGGCCTGCCCAAGGCGGTGGTGGACGGCTCGGTGGACGGCGACCTTTTTGTGGTGGGTCGCTCGGTGCCCATGACGGTCCGCCACCGGGAGATCCGCGCCAAGGCGCGCAAATTCGTCTGCTATCCCGAGGAGGGGGTCTGCCGTCTGGACATCACCGAGGACGACGCCCGCAACCAGGCCTCCCTCGACGCCGCCGCGGTGCTTGCGCTGGCCGAAATCGCGGTGCGGCTGGAAGACTATTACGGCACCCCCCAGGACATGGAGTGGGCCGTCGATCACCAGGGTCGGATCTTCCTGCTGCAATGCCGCCCGCTGCAGCAGAGCGCCTTTGAAGACAAACCGGCGCTGGAAGGTGCGGCCCCCGTCGCAAAGGACAGTGTTCTCCTGGAAGGGGGGATTACGGCCTCCCCGGGGGTCGGGGTGGGCCCGATCCACCGCGTGGACAGCGGGCTGGACATGCTCGCCTTTCCCCAGGGAGCGATTCTGCTGACCCGCGAGGCGCATCCCCGCTGGGCTTCCCTGCTCACCCGGGCGACCGGCGTGGTCACCGAGCACGGCAGCTTCACGGGGCATCTGGCCAACGTGGCCCGGGAGTTCGGCATTCCGGCCCTGTTCGGCGTGGCCGACGCCCTTGCCGCCCTGTCCCCCGGCACCCTGGTGACGCTCGACGCCACCCACAGGACCATCCACAAGGATCGCATCGATGCGCTGTTATCCGCCGCCTCGCCCAAAACCAGCCTGATGCTGGACAGTCCGATTTACCATACCCTGGAAAAGGTCAGCCGCCTGATCATCCCCCTCAACCTCCTGGATCCGGATGCCCCCGAATTCGCGCCGGCGCACTGCCGCACGCTCCACGACATCACCCGGTTCATCCACGAGAAATCCGTCCACGAGATGTTCCATTTCGGCCGGGACCATCATTTCAACGAGCGCTCGAGCAAGCAGCTTTATTACCATGCGCCCATGCAGTGGTGGATCCTGAATCTGGACGACGGCTTCAAGGAAGAGGTGCGCGGCAAATACATCCGGCTCGAGAATATCGCCTCGATTCCCATGCTGGCCTTCTGGGAGGGCTTTGCCGCCATCCCCTGGGAGGGCCCCCCTTCCCTGGACGGCAAGGGCCTCATGTCGGTCATGTTTCGCTCCACGACCAACCCGGCCTTGAACCCTGGGGTTCGCTCGCGCTACGCTGACCGCAACTACTTCATGATCTCCAAACATTACTGCAACCTCAACTCCCGACTGGGCTACCACTTTTCCACCATGGAGGCGCTGGTGAGCGAGCGCACCTCGGAAAATTACGTGGGGTTTCAATTCAAAGGCGGGGCGGCCGACGACCGCCGCCGCATCAAGCGGATCCACTTCATCGGCGATGTGCTGGAGACCTACAATTTCAGAGTCCGTATCAAGGAAGACAATCTCATCGCGCGGATCGAGGGGTATGCCAAGGACACCATGCTGGATCGCCTCCGGATACTGGGCTACCTCACCCTTCACACCCGACAGTTGGACATGATCATGTCCAACCCCGCCCAAGTCAATTATTACCGAGACAAGATGCACAGGGACATCGAGAGAATTTTGCCGCCACTGAGGAAAGAGAGCGCTTCGGAATAGCACCGATTCAAGCGACAAGGGCGTTTCCATTTTTCCAGTTGGGTCAAGTGGCACCTTCTTTGCGGAGGACGAAGCGTTCGTCCAAATCCCGGGCGATGTTGATGATATCGCTCTGGGAGAGTTCGTCGAAGGCCAGCATGGCATTGCCGAAAAACCCCTGTTGGCGCAAGGACAGGGTCTTGGCCACGATATCGCGCGCGGTGTGATCCCAGAAGGGGTGGTCGAACAGATCCAAGGGCGGGGTCAGACGGCCTTCCTTGACGGAGTAGGCGCTGGCGGCGACCAGGGGCGGGCCGTCGAAGTACGACACACCACAGTCGCGGCGCACCGGCAGCAGGGCGCCGTAGTGGCTGCCGCGCAGGAATCCCGGAACGAAGGTCCCGATGGCATAGGGGGCCAGCACCTCCCCGGCGGCGGGAAAGTGATCCTGCACCCGGACGATGGCCACGGGGTCGTCCCGCCCGGTTACGAAACCGGCCACGTTGTGCAGGCGGGCCGTGCTGACGGCCACGGACTGGTCGTCGTTGGTGCGCGAGAAAATGGCCTCCACGGCGAAGCGCTCCGGGGTTCGCAGGAGCACGGCGAGGTCGTAGAGATCTTCGGGCGCCTCCAGACTGACGACACGGTCGTGGGCCGCGTAGACCACGTCCATGATCACGAAGCGAAATCCCCTGTGCAATTTTTTGGACAGCAGCAGACCCGCGCATACCATCGGGTCGGCAAACGCCTGATAAAAAGGCAGGTTGAAGGCCCCCGGTCGGGTCTTGTCGGCGGCTATTACCAGAAAGGCCTCGTTGGGCCGCTCTTCGAAGCACATCTCGGCAATGCCCGGCCCCAAGCCCTTGACGGCACCCGCAAAGGCGTCGGAGAAAAGATCCTGGCCGGCGCCGTACAAGCCCTCCTCGGCCGCCTGGCGTGCGCCGGTACGCAGGGCCCCCATGAGGCCGTCGTGTATCCCGGGGTCCTCGAGGCCCTGGCCATGGGTGGCCACGATGGTGATGTCGTCCCCGGTGAAACTGACGTCGGTATCGATCACCGTGTCGGCCAACGCGCTGCGCACATGGTCGGCCACCGCGCGGAGCACTGCCGAGCTGGGCTGCAGATGGCCGCCGACACCGCCGATATCCGCCCGAAAGGCCGTGATGGTCGTTTTCATTTCCAAGCCTCCCTTTCTCAATAGAGAAACATGGGTTTGCCCGCCACCTCGCGGATGTCGGGCCGGTAGGCCTGCTTGTCGTAAAAGGCTTCCACGTCGACCCGTTTGGCCCCCTTGCCGGCATCGTTCAGGGGCACATCCCGATAGCACCCGCTGCGCAGGGCCGTCATGCGGCCGGTCTCTCCGCGGGAGACGAGGTCGATGGCGAGGTTGGCGAAGTTGCGGGCCACCATCAGATCCAGCGAATCCGGAGAGCCGCTGCGCATCAGGTAAAACAGGGGCTGGTAAATCATGCCGATGCCGGTCAGTTGCTTGAGAACCTCCGCCGTCCAGGCCCCGATGCCGCCCAGTTTGCGATGGCCAAAGGCGTCGGCCTCGCCGCGCAGGAGCATCTCGCCGCCGATGGCCGTGGCGCCCTCGCTGATGGTCAGCATGGCGTAGCGGCTGGGGTTGCGGTTGCGGTCGTCCAGCAAAAGGTCCGCCAGGCGCTGCGGTTCGAAGGGCACTTCGGATATCACGGCCCGGTCCGCGCCTGCGAGATAGGCTGAAATCAACGATGTTTCGCCGCAGTAGCGCCCGAAGAGCTCCACCACGGCAATGCGCTCGTGGGAGCCGCTGGACGTGCGCAGGGCATGGATGAAGTCCACGCTGCGGGTGACGGCGGTCGAGAACCCGATGCAGTAATCCGTGCCCATGACGTCGTTGTCCATGGTCTTGGGAATGGCCACCACCGGCACGCCCTCCTGGTGCAGGCGCACCGCGAAAGAGAGGGTATCGTCGCCGCCGATGGGGATGACGGCGTCGATCCCGAGGTGGGTCAGGTTGGCGATGACATGGTCGCTGAAATCCTTTTTTTCGCTTTCCGACGTGTACCCGGATCGCAGGAAGGCGGGGGCATCGGCATAGGCCACCGCACTGGGATTGGTGCGCGAGGTGTGCAGGATGGTGCCGCCGGAGCGGTCGATGGTGCGAACCCCCTCCGGCGTCAGCGACTGCAGACAGGTTGTGCGGCTGGCATCGTCCTCGGGATGGCAGGCCAGCAGGCCGTGCCAGCCGCGGCGGATGCCCAGCACGCTGAAGTTCGCCTGAGCGGCCCGGAGCACCAATTGTTTGATGCAGGCGTTCAGGCCGGGGACGTCGCCGCCCCCGGTCAAGATGGCGATGGTTTTTGGGGCAGCCATGCTCGTCCTCCTTTACGCTCGGAAGCCATAGGGTGTCACGCACCTTTCAGGCGCCCTCGTCGCTGGGTGGCGGAAGTCCGCGCCGCCCGCCGGCCCCGGAGGGCTAGTCGGCAGACACCGCCACGATGCTGTTGACGGTTCCAAAGGGATTGGGCCGCGTATGCGCGTTGCGCGGATCCTCCCGCCACTGGCCGTCGATCCAGAACTTGTATTCATACACCCCCGGCGGCAGGAGGATGGTCTTTTGCCACGGGCCGCGGCCCTTGCGCGTCATCGGGTGCCGCTGGGGGTCCCAGTCGTTGAAGGATCCCACCAGGGCAACGTTTTGGGCCTCGTCGGCCTCGCAGCGGAAGGCCATCCGGCGTTGGGGCGTCTTCGACCTTGCCTTTGACTTGGATCGGGCTTTGCTCATTTTCGGTTCTCCTTGTAAATGGCTCGGGCCGCGGGAAACGCATGGGGCCGCGCATCATTCTTTGCGGGAGCGGATGATGAGCAGGGCGCGATCCACCCGGTTCAACACACCGGAGGCCACACTGCCGTAAAAAAGGCGGGAAAGCCCGCCCCGCCCGTGGCTGCACATGGCCACCAGATCCACGTCTTCCCGCTCCGCGGCGTCCAGGATTTCCTTGACCACCGGCCCCATGACGACGCGGTGGCGCGTCTCGATGCCTTTGGCTTTGAATTCACCGCTCAGGGCTTTGACGTACTGTTCGGCCTCCGCCATGGTGGTTTCCGTTTCCTTCTGGAACTGGGCGTACTGCAGGTCGTCGTAGCCGAACATCTTGGGCGCGCTGACCACCGTGAAGAACACCACGGTGGACCGGTTGTCTTGGGCCAGCTTCTCCACATGCGGCAGGATGCGTTCGGCCCGTTTGGATCCGTCGAGCGGTACCAGAATCTTGTCGAACATGAGTATCCTCCTTTCCTCTCCTCCGGACTTCCGGGGTTGCAGGGCGCCCCGACCTGTTGCCGGGGGGGGCCTCCCCTGAGAGAGGCGTGATGACCGGCACGGTCCGGCCTGCGGTTTTGCGGGTTTAGGCAACGATCCAGACCGCCCGGTTGCGAACGGTAAGGCCTGCTTCGATCCATCGATTGCCACCAGTACCTTTTTGTTTTCGTTCATGGCAGTCTCGCTTTGCGAAGGGTTGGATACGTGATGTCGATATATCGGCCGCGGCCCTGGTGAAGGGCTATTCCCCGGCCTTTTCCCGGCTCCGCAGGGTCAGTAGGACCACCATGACGCGGCGAATTTCATCCATGATTTCAATTTTTTGTCGCCGGGCGCCGGTAAATCGTTCAATCAGGGATCCCCTATTGGGGTTGCTCCTCCAGCAACCGGACGATGGCGTGTTCGATCGTCTGGGAGTTGAAGGGTTTGTCGATGGAGATGTCCACACCGATGGCGGCCGCCCGGGCATAAAGATCCCGGGAACCGAAGGCTGTGATCAGAATCATGGGAACCTGCGGTGCCAGCCCTTTGGCTTCGCGCAGCATAGCGAGCCCGTCGCGATCCGGCAGTTGGTAGTCGCAGATCAGAATGTCGATGCCCCCCCTGCGGACTGCTTCCAATCCTTCGCGGGCGGTTTGGGCCGTGATGACGTGGCATCCCTCGCAGCCCAGGCAGATGGAGAGCGAATCACGGATCCAGGCGTCGTCGTCCACCAGCAGGATGTGTTTGCCCTGCAGATGCTGCCGTTGGTTGTTTTGCGTCCTGGACGCCATGGCCGGGTATCCTTGCTCCCTTCCTTCACGGAACTGCGGCGTCAGCTCCCCTGCGGGGCGCGCCATGACATGGGCAGCGATGACTTTACATTCAGCATAAAGCATGCCACGGCGCCCTTAAGGTTGAAACTATAGCAATATCAGAATGGTATAGTGATGATGGTCGTATATGTCAGCCGCAGGAGGGCATCCGATTCGCAAAATTGCGAAAGATGTCATGGAAGAATTGCGAAGCAGCGGGCATCAACGCTTGGGATCCAGGGGGCTGCTAGCGGGAAGGCTTGCGGTGCCGGTAGCGGAAGGTGTGGTGATTGAGGCCCAGCAGGCGCGCCGCCTGGCTCTCGTTGCCGCCGCTGCGGTCTAGGGCCCGGTCGAGAAAGTGACGCTCGACCTGTTCGAGGATCCGGGGAAGGTTCAGGCCCTCCGGCGGCAGGTCGGGGAGAGCCGCCAGCCAGTCGGCGGGGTCGCACGCCGGCGGCCGGCCGCTCTCCAGGCCCAGGTCCCGGGAGGTCAAGATTTCGTGGCGGCCGGTGAGGGCGGCCCGTTCGATCAGGTTTTTCAGCTCCCGCACGTTGCCGGTCCAGCGATGGCCCTGCAGGGCCTGTTCCGCCTGGGGCGAAAACCCCTGGAAAGCGGTGCCGAATTTGGCATTGAAGTGGTCGAGATAATAGCTGGCCAGGGGAAGGATATCTTCCGGCCGCTCGTTGAGCGAGGGTGCCTGGATTTTGATGACGCCCAGCCGGAAGAAGAGGTCTTCGCGGAAGCGGCCTTCGGCCATCAGGCGCTCCAGGTTGCGGTTGGTGGCGGAGACGATGCGCACCTTCACGCGGCTGGGCTTGGTTTCGCCGATGCGGTAGAATTCCCCGGATTCCAGAAAACGCAGCAGCTTGGCCTGGGCCTCGGGACTCAGGTCGCCGATTTCGTCCAGGAACAGGGTGCCCTTGTGGGCGCTTTCCACCAGACCGGATTTGCCGCCTTCGCGGGCCCCGCTGAAGGCGCCGCCGCGGTAGCCGAAGAGCTCGCTTTCCACCAGATCCTTGGGGATGGCGGCACAGTTGACCGCCACGAAGGGGCCCCTGAAGAGTGGGCTGTGGTAATGAATGGCGCTGGCCAGAAGTTCCTTGCCGGTGCCGGTTTCGCCTTCGATCAGGACCGGTGTGTCGCTGCTGCGGGCCACCCGGCGGATAAGGTCCATGACCTGCTGGAAGGCGTTGCTGGTGCCGATGAAAAGCGGCATGGCTTCGCTCAGACACTGGGCCTGGAGGGTTCGGACCTCCTTGCGCAGGCGCACGGTCTCCAGGGCGTTGCCGATGGTCAGCTCGAGCTGGTCCATTTTCAGCGGTTTGACCACGTAGTCGTGGGCCCCGCGTTTCATGGCACGGATCACCGTGTCCAGATCCTCGTAGGCGGTGATCATGATCACCAGAATCTGAGGGGCGACCGCCTTGATGCGGGTCAGGGTTTCGATCCCGTCCAGGCCCGGCAGACCGATATCCAGAAGGACCAGGTCGGGCTGGGCTTCCGCCAGAGCGGCAAGTGCTTCCTCGCCGCTGGCGAAGGTGCTGATGCGGTAGTCATTTCCCAAAGCCAGGGCGATGCCCTCCCGGATGGTGGGTTCGTCGTCGACGACATAGAGATGATCGCGCAGGGCGGTCATGGCTGTTCCTCGGGAATCGGCAGGGCAATGGTGAAGGCCGCACCGCCCCACTGGCTGGTGTCCACGGAAAGCGTGCCCCCGTGATCCTCGACGATGCGCTGGCTGATGCTCAGTCCGATACCGCTGCTGCCGTGTTTGGTGGTGTAGAAGGGGTCGAAGACCTTGTCGCGCACTTCGTCGGGCACCCCCGGGCCGGAATCTTCGACCCGGATGTGGATGCAGTCGCCGTGCTGACGGGTCTGGATACCGATGCGGCTGCGGTTCGGCCGGCCCTCGAGGGTTTCGGCGGCGTTGGTGATCAGGTTGAGGAGCACCTGCTCCATGAGTTGGGCATCGAAGCGGCACAGGGGCAGGTCGGCGCCGAGGTCCGTCTCCAGCCGAAGGCCCTTCTTGCGGAGACTGACCGCCGCCAGATCGATGGCGTCCCGCACCGGCTGGTTGATGTCGGCGGTTTCGAATTGGGGCTCGCTGGGCCGGGCGAAGTCGTAGACGCGGCGGATGACGTTCTCGATCTTGCCGGAGGCTGATTTGAGCTGTTCGATGATGCCGTAGATTTTTTCCAGATCTCCGGGTTTGCGCAACAGTTTTTCGAGGGTGGTGAGGTAGATGTTGATCCCGGAGAGCGGGTTGCGGACCTCGTGGGCGATGCCGGCCGCCACCCGTCCCAGGGAGGACATCTTGTCCTGGGTGCGCATCATGCGCTCCATTTCCTTGGCCGGCGTGATGTCCATCAGGTTCAAGAGGACGGCCTCCTTGTCGCGGTAGTCGATCGAGGTGGCCCGGCAATAGACCCACTTTTGCATCGCGGGCCGATCCGGGCGCGGCTGGAAACGGCAGATCATGTCGACCCGCGGCACCCGTCCGGCGGATAGATCCGCCAGGGCCGTCCGGAACTTGTTGCGGTCGTCCGGGTGAACGTGGGGGAGTTCGGAAAAGACGATGCGGGGGTCCACCTCGCCGATCAGCTGGCGCAACTCGGGGTTGCGGTAGACCTCCTGCCCCTCCTGAATGATGCTGATGCCCACCAGGGCATTGTCGACGATGTCGTTGAGCCGCTTCTCGCTCCGGGTGAGGGCCTTCAAGGCCAGCTCGCGTTCGACCACCTTGCCCAGGCGCTCGGCCACGGCCTTGAGCAGGTTGCGCTTCTGGCTGGCAAAGGGTCCCTCCGCCAGGGGCGGGCGCGCTTCGCGATAGCAGACCGTGAGGTGGCCCTGGACCTGGCCGTGAACCTTGATGGGCGCCGACAAGCGCCACTCGGTGTCCTGGAAGCCGGCCGTTTGATAGCAGCGATCCTGCAGGGTCAGGCGTACGCAGGAGATTTGGGGATATTTCATGGCCGCCGGCACAATCCGGACCGCGCCCTCCAGAATGCCCTCCAGGTCGATGCCGGGGGTTTCCACCAGGCGGGAGAGATCCAGCAGGCAGCGCAGTTCCTTTTCGCGCAGACTGAGTTCGAGGTCGTTCATGCAAGCCCCCGATGCCATCAAAGGATGCCTGCCGCCGGAGCACCATGGCCGGTGCGCCGATCCTGCAGCTTGGAGTTCTTCATACCACTCTCGTTTGGCGAGAACAATGCCTTCCCGGAGGGCAGTCCGAAAGGCGTTTTAGGCCGGCGGGAGTTTGCGCCGGGAGCGGCCGGCGTGGGTGTCGATGCCCCGGGCGATGACCAGCGTGCGGCCGATGTCGCAACCGTCCTGGTAAACGGCGGGGTCCTGGCGCCCACCGCGCTGGATGGACTGGGTGCGGGGGTGCCGATAGCGAAGATAGCGGCTCAGTTGAGGATCTTCGGACTTGACCAACGCCAGCGCTTCAGGAGCCGTGTTGCGCACCAGGGCCGCCTCCAGTTTGGTGCGGAAGCCTTCGATGATGCCCACGGCGAAATCGGTCTGGTGGCGCCGTTTGAGAGACCGGCCTTGTCCCTTGCGATAGTGGTCCCATCGGCGGGCCGTGAAGCGCCGGATAAAGTCGTGGACGTAGGCCGCGTTGTCGACATTGGCGGGGGTGCCCGAGATTTCGAGCACACGGCCCAGCTTGGCTTTGTCCAGCACGAAGGCGGAGACCCAAATCCCTTGAACGAAGTAGAAGTCCTGGAGCAGATTGGCCAGGGCATAGGCCTCGCGATAGTGCCGCAGGGCCGGTTTTCCCGCAAAGAGGCTCACGAAGCTGCGCTGCTCGAGCTGCAGGGCGTCCAGGTGATGGCGGGTCATAAGATCGTGGGCTTTGAGCATGGCCGCCTCGGCTTCGTGCAGGTTGGCGCTCTGGGCCAGGGAGAGCAGCTTGCGGATGCGCCGGCGGAGGCCGCAGCCGTCCGCCTGGCGGGGGTGCATGCGCTCCCGCAGCGTGGAGCGGGAGGCGGTGGCGGCCGGGTCGGCGCGCAGCATCAGGCAGGCCTGCTGAAAAGCGGGGCCGTGGGGCGGCTGCCCGGACGCCCCCAGCAGGGTGTCGGCCAGTTGATGGGCGGTCTCGTGGCGCAGCACTTCCCGGACTTCGTCCCAGGGGTAGTGTCTCACCAGGTGGCGGCTCAGGCAGATCTCCCGCCGCGCGGGGGACCACTGGCCCAGGCGCGAACGCATTTCGGCCAGGCGAAAGGAGGGCTTGGGCAGGCGGCGGCGCAGTTCGTCCGCGAGATAGTGGCCGATCAGCTCCCATTCATGGGCCAGACCCAGGAGGATGTGGCGCTCCCACAGGCCGTCGGCCTCGGCACCCGTCCGGGGTTCGGGCGTGCCGAACAAGGGCCGTTGTCTCATTGCGCCGCGCTCCCGGCGGCGCGCTCCCGGTGGCGCTCGATGCCCTGGAGAACGTAAGGATAAATGCGGTCGACGATGACCCGGTAGCCCGCGGCGGTGGGATGGATGCCGTCGTTCTGATTGAGGGCCGGACGGCCGGCGACGCCTTCCAGGAAAAAAGGGATCAGGATCGCCCCCGTGGATTGGGCAATGTCCGGGTAGAGGGTGCGAAACGACTCGGTAAAGGCCGGCCCGAGGTTGCGCACCATCTGCATTCCCGCAAGGACCACGACGATCTCCCGGGCCTGCAATTCGCTCACGATGGCGGCGATATTGCCCCGGGTGAGATCGGGATCGACGCCGCGCAATCCGTCGTTGGCGCCGGTTTCCAGGATGACGATGTCCGGATCCAGGGTCAGCATCCAGTCCAGGCGCGACAGGGCGCCGCTGCTGGTTTCGCCGCTGACGCCGGCGTTGACCACCCGATAGCGGAATCCTTCGGCCTGAAGCCGGTTTTCCAGCAGGGCCGGGTAGGCCTCGGCCTCCTCGACCCCGTAGCCCGCGGTGAGACTGTCGCCCATGCAGACGATGGTGCCCGCCCCCGCCGACGTCGGCGACGCCGGGGGCGGGCTGGTCTCCTGGGGCGGGTTGTCGCAGCCCGCCAGCGCAACGGCGATCAACAGTACCCCAATAAAAACCCGGGAGGTGACGTGCATGCCTGTTTTCGTCAAACGATTACTCCTTTGCCAAACGCCTACTCGGCCTGCGATCTTAGAAATTGGACCGGTTTGCGGCGCATGATCCCGCGGGAGGCCCCCAATCCCACGGCCATGACCACCAGCATGGCCGATGCCAGTCCGGCCAGGGAGAGGGCGGGATAGGGCTGATAGGCGATGTCGAAATAAAGGGTACAGACCCCCCAACTGACCAGATGGGCCAGCAAAAGGCCCGCCACGGCGCTGCTGGTCCCCAACAAAGCGTTTTCCAGCGAAAATACGATCCGCACAAAACGGCGGCGGGCGCCAAGAATTTTATAATAGACCGCTTCGCGGATGCGGGCCGCGCGGGTGGCGATAATCGAGCTGACCAGCAGAAGGATCCCGGCCGCCATGCTGAAGAAGGTGAAAAAGCGGATGGCCTGGGAAAAACGCCCGAGGGCGTCGGCCACCTGGCGGATGGTCCGGCTGGCGTCCAGCACGGTCACGTTGGGCAGGGCCTGTACCACCCGGTTCTGAAGCGCGGCGATCTCTCCCGGCGGCACCCGCAGGGCGGTGAAAATCGTCTGGGGGGCCTGTTTCAGGGTGGCTTCCGGGAAGACGAAATAGAAAAAGGGCTGCATGCTTTCCCGGGTCCGGGTGCGGATGCTGACCACCTCCGCCTCCAGGGGAATGCCCTGAATTTTGAAACGCAGCCGGTCGCCCAGGCCGATATCGCCGATTTCCGCCAGGCTGTCCAGCACCGAGACCTGGAAATTGCCGCCCTCCGGTCGGAAGAGGGTTTGGCCGGCGACGATCTTCTCGTCGTCGAGCAGGTGGTGGCGGTAGGTCAGGTTGAAGGGCCGCGCCAGGTTGTCGCTCTTGCGTTGGCGCTCTTTCCTCGGATCGATCGGCGCCCCGTTGATGGCCATCAGCTTGGCGCGCACGATGGGATAGAATTCCGGCGTGCGGCCGATGGTCTGGACGAAACGATCGGTCTGCCCGCGCTGGATGTCCAGAAAGAAGACATTGGGGGTGTCTTCGGGATAGGCCTCCACGAAGGTGGCATTCAGGTTTTTCTCGGTGAGATAGATGGCGAAAATGAGCGTCATGGACGCCGTCAAGGTGACGATGATGGGCCGCGTGCCGTTGCGTGGCCGGAAAAGACCGCGGATGGCCTGGCGCAGGGCCAGGTGACGGGTCGGCATCCGGCGCAGGGCTTTGAGGTAGAGCCAGGCCGCCGTCCAGGAGACCGCCACAAGACCCAGGATGCCGCCGATGAAATAGACGCCCGTACGCAGGTCCGCCAGATGCCAGAGAATGAGGCCGATAAAAAACAGCGCGGTCAGCAGCAGGACGCCCCCCTCGAGGGGCGTCACCCGTCGCTGCCCCTCTTCATGCCTGAAGAGGGCCGAGGGCTTGAAATGGTGCAGCCCCAGAAGAGGCCGGGCGGCAAACAGGACCACGGCCAGAAGCCCCACCACGAGACTCTCGGCCACGGCGCCCCAGACGATGTGAAAGGTGGCGTCCGCTGGAACGAGATCGCTCAGGAGGCGGCTCAGGCCCGCCTGCAGGCCCAGCCCGGCCAGGATGCCGACGCCGGTGCCGCCCAGGCCCAAAAGCAGGACGACCCCCAGGTAGACGCGCATGACGAAAGCGTTGGGAGCGCCCAGGGCTTTCATGGCGGCCATGGTCTTGATGCGGGTGCGCAGCAGAGCGGTCAGCACGCTTTGAATGCCGATGCCCGCCAGCAGAAGCGTAAAAATGCCCACCAGCTTTAGAAAGAAGAGCAGGTTGTCGAAAAACCGCTTCAGACGCGAATCGGCGCTGCGGAAGGTGTCCACCCGCTCCTGGGTCGGGTCGGCCGCCGCCAGCAGATCTTCCTGGACGGTTTTGGCCGCGAGGTCTTCCGGCAGGCGCAGCAGGGCCTTGTAGCGCACGCGGCTGCCCTGGGTGATCAGGCCCAACCGCTCCCGGTCGCGGGCATCCACGAAGATCCGCGGCCCCAGGGAAAAGACCGTCACCGGCCGGTCGGGCTCGGAAACCACCACATCCCGGATCTCCATGGCGACGTCTCCCAGGTAGATGCGGTCGCCCACGGCCAGCCCCAGGCGGTCCAGCAGGGTCTGTTCGACCACGATGGCCCCCGGCGCCAGCACGTCGTCAAGTGGCGCCCCGGAGGCGGTCTCGACCCGGCCGTAGAAAGGGTATCCCGCTTCGACCACCTTGACGGACGAGAGCAGGGAGGCGGCGGCATCCATGGTGCGCACCACCGTATAAAATTCCCACACCCGGGCCGTTGCCACGTCCGGGCGCGCGGCATAGGCGGCGAGGCCGGCCTCCAGGGCGGGCAGGAAAGGAAAACTGGAGTGCACGATCACATCCGCGGCATGCAGTTGGCGGGCATCGCGCAGCATGGCCTGGTGGACGCTGGCCTGAAAGCCCCCCAGCGCCGTCAGGCCGACCACCGCCAGCACGATGCACAGGAAGAGCACGGTGGTCTGCTGGCGGTTCTGGCGTACCTCCCGGAAGATCAGGCGGGTCATCAGGCGCGTGGCCATGTTCAGGCCTCCGGCCCTGCGAGCCGCCCGTCGGCCAGGTGAAAGCGGCTGTCGGCCCGGCGGGCGATAGCGGGGTTGTGGGTCACCATCAACAAGGTCGTGTGAAACTCGCGCTGGAATTCCAGCATCAACTCCAGGATGGCCTCCCCGCTGCGCGAATCCAGATTCCCGGTGGGCTCGTCGGCGAAGATGATATCCGGGCGGTTGACCAGGGCCCGGCAGATGGCCACGCGCTGCTGCTCGCCGCCCGAGAGCTGATGGGGCATATTGCTTTGCCGGTCGCGCAGCCCCACCCGCTCCAGCAGGGCTTCGGCCGCCTCGGCCGCCCTGGGGTTCCGGGCCAGTTCGGCCGGAAACATCACATTTTCCAAGGCGGAGAGGGAGGGGACCAGATAGAAGGACTGGAATACGAAGCCGAAGGTCCGGTTGCGCATGGGGGCCAGCGCGTCCTCGCTCAAATCGGTGATGTCGCGGCCCTGGATGCTTACCCTGCCGCTGTCCGGACGATCGAGCCCCGAGAGGATGCTCAGCAAGGTCGATTTACCGCTGCCGCTGGAGCCCTGGATGACGGCAAACTCGCCGGCGGCAATTTGCAGCGAAACATTTTTCAGGACGTCGATGCGTCGGTCTTCAATGGCGTAGGATTTGTTCAACTGGCGGGCGTCGATCATCGAAAGTGCATTCCGTCTGCAAGAGAAAGTTGCCGTTTTTGATTCTGGAGAAGCTAAGGACGGCATGGATGAAAGTCAAAGACGGCTCTCAGGCCCCTGCGCCGCAATGGACGGCCCAGGGGGGGTAAACAAGGGGCCTTCTATTATTGCGGCAACGAAATAGACCAACTTGCCCGTCATCCCGGCGGATGAGCCTGTGTCGCAATATGCACGAAAGGGATTTGTCCTAGGCCGTCATCCCGGCGGAAG
>CAYMQN010000033.1:0-24387 GCA_964392545.1 uncultured Desulfobacteraceae bacterium | reverse complement strand
CAATTCGAATTGATGGACAACGTCGTGCGCAGCACCCTGCACAGCTTTAACGTGGACATGGTCAACATTTATGACCTCAGTAATACGATTTCATACAGTCTCGACCCCGAGGTCATCGGAAAGCGCAATGCCGGCGGCACCTATTACCAGGATGCGCTACAGGGCCAGCGACGCACCCGACTCGAGCAGAGCGGCAATTTCATGCAGCTTTTTTTCGGCATCCCGGATGAGAGCAAGATCATCACCTATGCGCCTTTGCGCGCCGACAAACCCCTGTCACGCATTCCCGGCCCTGTGTTGGGCGTGGTCGAATTGGAGCAGGATCTCTCCTCCGAATATCAGGCGATTTACCGTGTTCAAACCCGAGTTGTTTTGACTTCCACGGCTGTCATGCTGACGTTGTTTCTTGTTCTTCTGCTGGTGGTTCGGCGAGGAGAAGACATCATCGAAAAGCGGGCCCTTGAGCGTTTAAAACTGGAA
Source organism: uncultured Desulfobacteraceae bacterium (assembly GCA_964392545.1). Taxonomy (GTDB): domain Bacteria; phylum Desulfobacterota; class Desulfobacteria; order Desulfobacterales; family UBA5852; genus JABZFP01. The sequence goes on along the minus strand of CAYMQN010000033.1, from coordinate 23,907 downwards.
GAGCAACTGACCCACGCCAAACACCTCTCGAATCTCGGTGAAATGACGGCCAGCATCTCCCATGAAATTCGCAACCCGCTGGGCATCATCAAAAGTTCCGCCGAGCTGCTCCGCAAAAGGATGCACGAACTCGACCCGGGCAATCCCATGCCCGGCATCATTGTCGAGGAAGCCTCGCGGTTGAACGGCATCATTACGGATTTTCTCAACTTCGCGCGACCGCACCAGCCCAACCTGCAACCTGCCCGCCTCGAACCGGTTATTGAAAAAACCCTGCAGCACCTTGAACAGGAAAGCGACCGGCGTCATATTGATATGCGCAAGCGACTGGATCATTACCCCGGTCAGGTGTTGATCGACAGCGACATGCTGCACCAGGCCTTGCTCAATTTGCTGCTGAACGCCATGCAGGCCATCGAAAGCGACGGCTGGATCGCGATCAGCCTTACCACTCTCGAAGGACAGCTGCAGCTGGAGGTGCGCGACTCGGGCCCCGGCATTGACGAAGCCATTCTGGACAAAATTTGGGACCCGTTTTTCACCAACAAAGAGAAAGGCACCGGCCTGGGGCTCGGTATCGTAAAGCAGATCGTCGAAGCGCATCGGGGGGAGATCGTCATCGTCAACGCCGAGGGCGGGGGCGCCTTGGTTCGAATTCGGCTGCCGCTATACAGGGAGGCATCATGATGGAAACGATCCTCGTCGTGGACGATGAAAAGAATTATACGGCGGTCTTGCGCGCCGTTTTGGAAGAAGAGGGCTTTGAAACCTTTATCGCCAACAGTGGGGCGGAGGCGCTGGAAGTGCTCGATCACGAAGACATCCAGCTCGTGATCACCGACATGAAGATGCCGGGCATGGACGGTTTGGCTTTATTGGAGAAGATTAAACAACGCACCCCTGATTTGCCTGTCATTATCATGACCGCGCATGGAACCGTGGACAAGGCCGTCGAGGCCATGCAAAAAGGGGCCTATACCTTCATTCTCAAACCCTTCGATAACGAGCGCCTGGTCCTGTATGCGCACAAGGCCATGGAACTCCATCGCCTGGTCAAAGCGAATCGACGCCTTCAATTCGAAGTCGAATCCCACTACAGCTTCGACAATATTATCGGCAAGAGCCCGCCCATGCAAGCCGTCTTCCAGACCATTCGCAAGGTCGGCCCGACCTCCGCTACGGTCCTGATCGAAGGGGAAAGCGGCACCGGCAAGGAACTGGTGGCCAAGGCAATCCATTTCAACAGCCCCCGGCGCCAAAAGTCCATCGTCACCGTAAACTGTGCGGCCCTTGCCGAAAACCTGTTGGAAAGTGAGCTGTTCGGGCATGAAAGGGGGGCGTTCACCGGCGCCGTCGCCCGAAAAAAGGGCCGCTTCGAACTGGCCGACGGCGGCACGATTTTCCTCGATGAGATCGGGGAATTGTCCCCCACCCTGCAGGTCAAGCTGCTCAGGGTGCTTCAGGAGAAAACGATCGAGCGTGTCGGCGGGACCGCGTCCATTCCCGTCGATATTCGTGTCATTGCAGCGACAAACCGCAGTCTGAAAGCGGAAACGGCCGCCGGTCGTTTCCGCGAGGACCTGTTCTACCGCCTCAATGTGGTCAAAATTCAACTGCCCCTGTTAAAGGATCGCCCCGAAGACCTTCGCCTTTTGACGGAACATTTCATTCAGAAATACAGCTCCGAACGTCAGGACCAGCCGCCCATAACCCAGGTCGATCCCACTGTGGAACGGTTATTTAGGGACCACAGTTGGCCCGGCAATGTTCGCGAACTGGAAAATATCATCGAACGCGTCATGGTGTTGTGCACAGGATCGACCATTACGGTGGATGATTTGCCGAGCGAATTTCGCGACAATGTTTACAACACGCTGCATCTCGAGGGTATACCGGCCGATGCGCCCCTCTACGAAACGTTGGCCATGGTCGAGAAGAAAATGATCGAACGCGCCATGAAAATGGCCGACAACGTCCAAACCAAGGCCGCCGAAATCCTCGGTATCGGCAAAAGCGGCCTGAACCAAAAGCTAAAAAAGTTCAATCTGAGCTGAGCGCGGAGGCGGCATCAGCCCCCCGCGGCGGCCGACGGGAGCACTTCGGCATACATGAAATCCGGATAGTCGCTCTCCAGCTGCCGCATCGCCTTGTCGTATGCCACAGCCTGCCCGGTCTCGCGATAGAGCAGGGCCATCTGATAGAGGGCGTCGGCTTTAAAGACCGGATCCGATCCGGCCAGGATCTTGGAAAAGGCCGCGATGGCCTTTTCAGGCTCTCCGGCGGCGGCGCGGGCATACCCCAATCCGCTCAAGGCCGCCGCTGCCGCATAGGCATCCTCCCTGAAATGGGGCAACGCCGCTTCGTACTGCGCCGCGGCGGCCTCCGCCTGGCCGGCGCGATAATTCATCTGGGCAAACAGGATCCGCGCCACCGCACCCGCTTGACGGTCGCCATAGTCCGCCAGAAGGGTTTCAAAATCCGATGCGACCGCCTCAAGGGCATTCGCCGCATCCTGGCCCGCAAGTTCGGTTTTGTAGCGGGTCACGGCCTGGTCCAGCAGAAGAAACGCCCTTTCTTCCGCTTTTTGGCTGAAATATCCGTAGGCCAGTACGCCGACCACCAAAACCAGTGCCGCGCCTATGCCCACGCTGATGGATTTCCAATGGGTGCTCAGCGCGCCCAGTAAACGGGAAGTCACCGTGATGAATTCATCGGGTTGATCCAAATCACGCTTGCGCGCACGGGAAATTCGCTTCTGGGCCATTGCTTTACCTCCTAAACGGGCCGTTCCGTTGCGTTAAATTCGTCTCGAATCCGCTGCCAGGTCGTATCCGGAATGCTGGCCCCCATCACGCGGCAGACCTCGTATCCGCAAACCGACGCCAAGCGGCCACATTGCGCCAGCGGCATGCCGGCCGTCAAGCCGTACAGGAAGCCGGCCGCCCAAAGGTCCCCGGCGCCCGTGGTGTCGATGATATTCCCGGCACCATACGGGGCGAAAAAATGAGCATGTCCTTCAGCGGCAATCAGGCTGCCGCGAGCCCCCAGCTTTACCACCGCCAGCTCGGCGAGTTCCGCCAGCGCCTTCAGCGCTTCCGTCTCGTCCCGCGTGCCGGTGAAAATCGCGGCCTCGTCTTCGTTGGCCACGAGGATATCCACATATTCCTGGACCACAGCCGCCAGAAAGGCCTTGTTTTCCTCGACCACCGTAAAACTTGCCAGATCGAGCAGAATACGGGCCCCGGCGGCCTGTGCTTTTTGGAGGGCGTGCAGGAACAGCTCGCGGTTATAGACCAGATAACCCTCGATCACGGCAACGGCCGCATCATCGAAGAAATGGTCCGGAATTTCCAGCGCAGCCATCTCGGCGGAAGCGCCCAGGTAGGTCAACATGGTGCGTTGTGAATCGGGCGTTACCAGGGACAGCACGCGTCCCGTGGGGGTCGGCGCCTGAATCAGATAGGGCTCCACACACCGCCGGCTCAAATCCATTTCGAAGCGTTGCCCGAATTCGTCCTGCCCCCGTTTTCCCAGAAAGCGGGTGGATCCTCCCAGACTGGCAACACCCATGATGGTATTGCAAGCCGCCCCTCCGGGAACCACCTGAACCGCGCTGCCATCGGCCCGCTGCAGCACCTGCTGGATGGTATCGGCATCGAAATAGACCATGCCCCCTTTGGGCACCCCGGAACGTTCGACAAACCCATCCGTCGCCGGGACTAAAATGTCCACCAGCACCGATCCGACACCCACCACCCGTCGGCGGTCTCCCAGTTGTAAAACGGCGCTGCTCATGGCGGCCTGCATGGTCTCCGGATTCGTAAACATCCCGCCCTGGTTCACGGCGCGAGCGGGGAAGGGCAGCCCGCGGTTACCAGACCAGTTTGCGGTGAATATACCCCTTGTCCCCGTCCCTGCTTTCGATATGCAGCCAGTCGCCCCGTTTGTCGAGAACCCGGAAAGGAACCCCCTTTTCCGCTTTGAAGGCAATGTCATGCTGGGTGCCGGGACCGGAGCGGATATTGACCATCGCGTTGCGCGTAATGACGGTGGCCTCTCGGCCCAGGAGTTCACCGAAGATCCAGCCTTGGTCGCCTTCGAAATCCCGAAAATACACCCAGCCGTCCTGCTTGCGCAAAACCTCCAGGGGGTGAAAGCGCTCCACTTCCCAGAGCACCGCATAGCCGCTCGTGCCGGGGCCGGAACGAATGTTGGCCTTGTCGGCCTTGACGGACATGCGCTCCGCCCAGGCGGTTGCGGCGGGGATCACGAGCATGGCGAGGCACACGCCAACGAGAAACCGCCCAACCGCGCCCCGCCGGCGCAGAAAGCCGCTTCGTGGATTGGCGTGTTTAACAGCTGCTTCGGCTTGGCACGGCAACATGGCTCCTCCGTATCGTTCCGTCGCTATTCGTCTCGGCATCGGTCTTGTCCCGCCGCCCAAAACACGCATCCGGTCCTCGTCGGACTTCCGACGAAAAACCGGATGAATGCGTTCTGGGCCTCCCCGGATGCGTCTTGCGCCCTTCAGCCCGATGCCGTCACGGCCCGGGAATGTCGTAGGTCGTACAACTTCCCCCGCTACAGGTTCGGGTTTGCTTGCTGGCACCCTGGCCGCCACTGCTCGGCATGGCGTAATGGGTCGTGCTCATGACGCGCTCGAACTCCTCGGCCCCGCAATGGGGACAGCGCATTTCCACGGCATCCTCGCTGCGGACCGCTAAAAACTCGAACAATTCGTTGCATTTCAGACATTTAAATTCGTAAATCGGCATGGTCACATCCTTAGGTGGTGTCCATCCAGGGATGGTCGCTTTTGGTTCCGGCCAAGGCCGCCGCGATGTGGAAACCGGAGGCGTAGCTGGGCTACGGCGAGGATTTCCACCTCGCGCGACCGCCGCTTGTCCGCCAAAGGTGGATTTGGCCACATTCGGGGACGCTTTCCACCGGCGGCGGAGCGGGGCCGAAAGAAGCCCTTTCCGGATGGCACTCGGTAAATTTCAGAAGCTCTAAATAAGCCCTTCATTTCAGGCTTGTCAAGCGGCAAACCCGGGAGACTTATTTCTCCGCCAGCATCTCGCGGGCATGATCGAGGGTTCGCCGGGTTATTTTGATCCCCCCCAGCATCCGGGCCATCTCCTCCAGACGCTCGCCGTCGCTGAGAGGGGCAATCGTGGTTCGCGTACGGCCCTGGTGGACGGCCTTGGCGATTTTGTAATGGTGGTCCCCGAATTTGGCGATCTGGGGCAAATGGGTAATGCAGACCACCTGGTGATGAGCGGCAAGCGCTTTCAGTTTATGGCCCACAATTTCCGCTACCCCGCCGCCGATACCGGCGTCGACTTCATCGAATATCACCGTTTCCAGCGCATCGGATGCCGCCAGAATGGCCTTCAGGGCCAAGACCACCCGCGACAGCTCCCCCCCGGAGGCGATCGCCGCCAGGGGTTTGAGCGCCTCCCCGATATTGGGAGCGATGAGAAAACGCGCCCGGTCCATACCGCGATCGTCCACTTTGGCATCTTCGATAACGAAGGCCCGGGGGGTGCCGGCATCGGCCGCCACCGGTTCTATCGCCACGGCGAAACGGGTTCCCGGCATTTCCAGCGACGCCAATTCGGTGGCCATGTCCCCGGCCAGGTGCTCGGCCGCCGTTTTACGCCGCTCATGGAGCTGCTTGGCCGCCGTTTTCAGGCGGGCGTGGCATGCCGCCAAATGCTGATCGAGGGTGCCGATCTGGTCGCTCAGGTTTTCCAGATCGGCCAGGGCTTCCCGAATCCCCTCGTACCTGGCGAGAACCTCGGCAAGGCTTCCGCCGTATTTGCGTTTGAGGCGGTTCAAGGTATCCAGCCGGACCTCCACCTCTTCCAGGCGATGGTCGTCGCTTTCCACCTGGCGCAAATAGCCCCGCAGGGTTTCGACCACATCCTCCACCTGATAGGTGAGCTCGGCAACCTGCTGGGTGGGCGAAGCCAGGGTGTGGTCGATGGCGGCGGCGCTCTCCAACTGCTGATGCATGGCACCCAGCCGGTCCGTGACGGAATCCTGTCCGCTGTAAAGGGCTTCCAGGCATTGATTTACGGTCTGCAGCAAGGTCTGGGCGTTGCGCAGCCGGTTGCGCTCCTGCTCGAGCGCTTCGTCTTCATCGGGGGTCACCTGTGCCGCTTCGATATCCGCCTGTTGAAACTGGAGCAATTCGCGCTGCTCGTCCTGGTGCGCACGACGGGTTTCAAGCTTTTGGCGCTCTTCCAGCAGCGGCAGGATTTCCCGGTAGATGCCCCCGACCTCGCCACGCAACGCCAGGAGTCCGGCATATTGATCCAAAATGTCGAGGTGATAATCCTCCTTGAGCAATGACTGGTGGGCGTGCTGGCTGGAGATGCTGGCCAGGTTCTCCGTAAGGGTCTGGAGGAGCTGCATGGTGGCCTGGCGGTCGTTGACAAATACGCGGTGGCGATCGTTGCGGGCAATGATGCGGCGGATCAGAAGGCCTTCATCGACGGCATAGCCCTGCTCCGCCATAATGGCCGCGGCCGGGGCGTCGGGCGCCAGCTCGAAGAAGGCCTCGAGTTCTGCGGTTTCGGCCCCGGTGCGAACGAGCTTGGCGCTGGCCCGGGCTCCCAGCAGCAGCTGAACGGCGTTCACGATGATCGACTTGCCCGCCCCGGTTTCACCGCTCATGACGGTGAGCCCGCCGTCGAAGCGTATCCGCAGGTCATCGATAATGGCAAAATTTTTTATGGAGAGGTCTCGAAGCATTGTGCGGAGTCCGGCAATGGACACGGCGGATGTCGGGTCGGTGACGTCAGGGCGCCCCCGATGCCGCCGGAGTATGGCATAGCCCCCTTGCTTTGTAAAGCGGCCGCCGGAGCCGCTCCCCGCAGCTTTTGGATTGCCCGGGACCGCCAACAGGGCCCACGGCCCCATCCCTGGCCGGTTTTGTCACCCCTCGGAAACCGCCGGAACATCGGGAGGGAAAGGTCATGTCCATTTCCATTCCAGGACGTCGGCCTGCTATACGGCCGCGGCCTCGTAACCCAAATCGAACGCTTTCAGGTTGACCTCCACGAAGGAGGCTTTGGTCCGCGCCCGGATGGCCCGGCGAACGGTGTCGTCCGCCAAGGGCACGATGCCGGTGCGGCAAAGCGCTCCCAAGAGCACGATATTGACGGACATGATGGTGCCGGCTTCCCGGGCCAGTTCGGCGGCATTCAGCGCGACGAGTCGGCCGGTTTTCGCTTCGATGAGGCGCTTGGCCTGGTCCAGATCCGGATAGACCCCCCGTCCGATGGACACCGTAAACGGCGGCAGCGGGGCCAGGTTGGTGATCACGACGGTCTTCGTATTGCATTTATTGAGGGCCCGCAGGGTTTCGGCGGGTTCGAAGCCCACCAGAACGTCCGCCTCGCCGTCCGAGATGATCGTGCTTTGGGCATTGCCGAACACGATGGCCGATTCCACCACCCCCCCGCGTTGGGCCATCCCGTGAATCTCGCTCATCCGGACAGGGATATCGGCCATCAAGGCCGCTTCACCCAGTACCTTGGATGCCAGCAGATTGCCCTGGCCGCCCACCGCTACGATGATCAGACGCGTCGCATTCATAAAGACTCCTCGTTCTTGGACCGCAAACCCGAAGACAGGAATTTATCCCTCCTTCAAGGGCACGATGGCATGTTCCGGACAAACCTGGGCGCACAGCGCGCAGCCGATGCAGATATCCGGGTCGATCTGGACCCGGTCGTCTTTCAGATAGAAGGCCGGGCAGCCCAATTCGCTGATGCAGTTGCGGTGGTTTTGGCAGCGCTCGGACACCCGGAAGGGCTTTCCGCGCAGTTGGCGCAGCGCCTTGGCGTAAAGGGCGCATTTTTCCCTGGCGATCACCACCGAAACCCCTTTGAAAGTCACGGCGTCACGAATGGCGGCGATGCTCTTTTTGAGCTGATTGGGACGAATGGTCACCACGTGGGGCACGCCGATGGCTTTCACCAGCGGCTCCAAATCGATCCGGCCATAGCCCTCCAGGTTGAGCTCCTGCATGTCGACACCGGGATTGGGCTGATGACCCGTCATGGCGGTGGTGCGGTTGTCCAGGATGATCAGGGTCAGGTCGTGGTTGTTGAAAACCGCATTGATCAAGCCGGGAATGCCGGAATGAAAGAAGGTCGAATCGCCGATGAACGAAACCACCTTCTGGGCGGTGGCCCGGGCGAAGCCGCCGGCGCTGCCGGTCGAGGCGCCCATGCAGATGACAAAATCGCCCATGGACAGCGGTGGCAGAAAACCCAGGGTATAGCAGCCGATATCCGAGGGATGGACGACATCCATCCCTTCGGTGGCCTTTTTCACCGCGTAGAAGGTCGCCCGGTGGGAACAGCCCGCGCAGAGGGTCGGCGGCCGCTGGGGAATGTCCGGCACATCGGACAAGTCCGGCAGGGCAGGCGCCGTGTAGGGCAGACCGAAATATTCGGCCAGACGCTTGCGCACCATGGCCGGATCGAACTCGTAGAGACGGGAAAAAAGCTCCGGCGCCTTGCCGCGGATGGGCAGCGTCAGGCCCCGCTCCTGGGCAAAGGCCTTTACGGCCTCCTCCATATAGGGTTCGCCCTCCTCCACCACCAGAACTTTTTCGCATTCGGCCAGGAAAGCCCCGATGCGTTCGGGCGGCAAGGGGTGGGAGAACCCGATGCGCAGCACCCGCACCCGGTCTGCGATGTCCAGATCCTGAATCGCGTCGACGACATAGGTATAGCTGACGCCATTGCAGATCACGCCCCACGATCCGGCGCCCACCTCGAAATTGAAGGCGCTTTCTTCGGACATGGTTCGCGCCTGGTCCATCTTTTCCAGCAGCCGTACATGCAGCCGTCGCGACACCGCCGGCACCGTGACGAAGTGGAAGGGATCTTTGTCGAAGTGCCCTTCGGTCTGCGGCGGCGTGAGGGGACCCAGGGTCACAGCGGCGGTGGAATGATTGATCCGGGTGGTGGTGCGCAGAATGACCGGCTCGCCGAGGGTCTCCGAAAGTGCGAAGGCATGGGGGACCATGGCCTTGGCCTCTTGCACCGTGGACGGCTCCAGGATCGGCAAGCCGGAAAGCCTGCCGTAGTAGCGGTTGTCCTGCTCATTCTGGCTCGAAAACATATAGGGGTCGTCGGCGGAAATCAGCACCAGTCCGGCGCGGGTGCCCACATAGGCCAGGGTCATGAGGGCATCGGCCGCCACATTGACGCCCACGTGCTTCATCATGCACAGGCTGCGCAGGCCGGAATTGGCGGCGGCGGCGGCCACTTCCAGGGCCACCTTCTCGTTCGTGCTGTACTCGAAATAAAGCGGGCTCTCCCGGGACACCTGGAAAAGATTGAGCGCGATTTCCGACGAGGGGGTGCCCGGATAGGTCGTGGCAACGGCCACGCCGGCCTCCAGGGCGCCTCTGGCAAGCGCCTCGTTGCCCAGCATGAGCACTTTCTTTTCAGGATCATCCGTCAGCAATGGATGCATGGCCATTCCTCTTTCGTAGCGGTGGGGGCAGGCCGCGTGGGGGGCAAGCGCGCCACGCGATCCGTCTTGCCTGGGTCAAAATGAGCGCCTTCCGTTTATATCAGGGGCGAACCCACTGTAAAGCCCTTTCTCGCGGCCCCTCGGCGTGGAGGATGGCGGAGAAGCGGCTGAAAGCGCTTTACAAACCTAGTGCACTGATTTAGGAATAGGGTCCATTTCCGGATGAACTCGCGGCCCGGCGAATTGTTCCCCGTCCCCGCCGCGAGGCAGGCTACATGCGAAAAGGCACGCTCATGGAAAAACCCACGGTCCTCGTCCTGGCAACGCGCAATCCCGGCAAAACCTCTGAAATCCGTGATCTGCTCAAGTTGTTTCCCATCCAAATCTGCAATCTCGACGACTTCGGCCCCATACCGGAGGTGGTCGAGGACGGCGCCACCTTCGACGAGAATGCCTACAAAAAGGCCCATTTTGCCGCCCGCATCCTCGGGCTTCCGGCCCTGGCCGACGATTCCGGCCTGGTGGTGGATGCCCTCGGCGGGGCCCCGGGCGTTTACTCGGCCCGCTATGCGGGTGAAAACGCCACCGACGCCGAACGCTGCACCAAGCTTCTCAAAGCGATGGAAGGGCAAACCCAGCGCACGGCCGCTTTTGAATGCGTCATTTCCATCGCGGTTCCGGCAGGCCCGGCCCTCACCTACGAGGGCCGCTGCGAGGGCCTGATCACCCGGGCGCCCAGGGGTGCCAAGGGCTTCGGCTACGATCCGGTTTTTTTCTATCCGCCCGGCAACAAGACGTTCGCCGAAATGAGCATGGCCGAGAAAAGCGCCGTCAGCCACCGCGGGCGCGCCCTCCACGAGCTGCAGGAGGAATTCGAAAAAGTCTTGATCTGGATCCGGCAGCAGATGCCGACCATGGCCCGCACCGGCTGTGTTGAAGAAAACGGGGCCGGATAAGAGGGCGTGGCCGACGAGCCGGAGAGGCGTTGATGGTACCGCAACCGCCAGCGCGACCCGGGATCGCCCCCATCTCCGCCCAACCATCGTTCAGCAGGGAGTTTTTATGACCCAAGGAAATGAGAGCTTCGATATCGTGCAGGTCATCGGCCGCATCGAAACCGTCGCGGCCGCCCGCCGGCTTTTCGAAAAACGCCTGGACGCCGACAACCTGGCCAAAATCCGACAACTCGGCACCCCTGCCGTTCTGATCAAGATCGCCAATGCCATCGTCATGTGCGATCCGGCGGCGGTGTTCGTGAACACCGGCAGCCCTGAAGACCGGGCCTGGATCAAACGCCACGCCATCGAGAAGGGAGAGGAAAAGCCCCTTCCCATGCCCGATCACACCCTTCATTTCGATCTTAAGGAAGAACAGGGCCGCATCATCGACAGGACCTTTTATATCATCGAACCCGAGGAAACCGTCAGCTCCCTCGCGCTCAAGAAACTCCGCCAGGATGCCCGGGAGGAGATCCAACGGGAAATGCGTGCGATCATGCGGGACAAGACCATGATCGTCGGCTGCTACATGCGGGGGCCGGCAGGAGCGCCGGTATCCAATCCGGCCCTTGAAATCACCAGTTCCGCGTATGTCGCCCACAGCGCCGAAATCCTCTATCGCAACGCCTTCGAGGTCTTCGACCGCGAGGTGGCGCGGCTGGGTCATTTTTACAGCAATATCCACAGCGAAGGGCTCAATCGGCCCGAAGATCTGCCCCACGCACGGGTCTTCATGGACCGCAACCACCGCACGACCTACAGTTTCAAGTGCACCTACGCCGGCAACACCTTGTTGCTCAAAAAGGGCAATCACCGCTTTTCGGTGGACCGGTCGGTCTACGAAAAGATCGGGCAGGAACTGGCCGAACACATGTTCATCACCGGCATCGACGGTCCCGACGGGCGCATCACCTGGGTTGCCGGCGCCGCGCCCAGCGGCTGCGGCAAGACCACCACGGCCATGGCCGGCAACCACTTTGTCGGCGACGACCTGGCCCAAATGTGGATCGATGCGGACGGCAGCATCCGATCGGTCAACCCGGAATGCGGCATTTTCGGCATCGTCCAAGACGTCAACTGGGACGGGGATCCCATGTTGATGCAATGCCTGCGGAAGCCCGGTACGGAAGTCATCTGGTCCAATGTGCTCATCGACGACCAGGGGGTGCCGCACTGGACCGGCAACGGCGAGCCCGGGCCCAAACGCGGGATCAATTTTCAGGGGGCCTGGGAGGAAGGCCTGAAGGACGCCGACGGCAAATCGATTCCCATGTCGCACCCCAATGCCCGCTGTACCCTCGCCTCCCAAGCCCTGGGCAACTATTCAGCCCACGCCGAGGATCCGGCCGGTGTGGAAACCCGGGTCATTACCTACAGCGGCCGCGACAGCAATACCATGCCGCCGGTGTGGGCCGCCCGCAATGCGGAGGAAGGCGTCGTCATCGGCGCCTGCATCGTGTCCGCCGCCACGGCCACCGAGGTGGGCGCCACCGGCGTCAAGCGGGCCCCCTGGGCCAACGCCCCGTTTATTCCGGGTGCCCTGGGGGACTACATGGAGGCCCAGTTTCGTTTTTTCGGCAGCGACCGGATCGCGACGGACAAACGGCCCGTGATGGCCGGCCTGAATTATTTTTTGACCCACGAAGCACGCGGCGGAGAAGGCAAAACGCTTTTGGGCGAAAAGCGCGACGTCAAAGTCTGGCTGGCCTGGCTGGAGCGACGGGCCCACGGTGAAGTGACCGCCATCGAAACCCCCATCGGCTACCTTCCGCGCTATGCCGATCTGAAAGCGCTTTTTGACGCGCTGATCGCCAAATCCTACCCCCAAACGCTCTACAAACAGCAATTTTCATTGTACATCGACAATATTCTGGCCCGTATCGCCTTGCAGATCGATGCGTATCGCAAGGAAGCGGGCGTTCCGGCCAAACTGTTTCAGGTGCTGGAAATACAGCAGGATGGTCTGCAGGCCCTTAAAAACCAGTTCGGCCCCATTGTGACGCCGGCGCAGCTGGAAGACGACGGCCACATCCGTTAAACCGAACCGGGCCCGGAGCAACCGGCGGCACTGCAAGACGAACCCGGCCTCGGGGACGCAAGGCCGTCCTTTCCAACGGTTTCTGCGCCCCCCCTGCCGCCAGATCGGCGCACCGAAGGCCCGGGCTTGGGCGCCTTCCATGGTCATCAGCTTATGACACACACGGGCCGCAAGCCCACAGCCACGAACACCATTGTCGCCACCCTTCTCAGCCGGCGGATGCTGGTGACGTTTATTATGGGATTTGCCGCCGGTCTTCCGCTGCTCCTGACCATGGGCGTGCTGCAGGCCTGGATGAAAGACAACGGGGTCGATCTGGCCGTCATCGGTTTGATGAACCTGGTTCAGATCCCCTATACGTGGAAATTTCTGTGGGCCCCTCTTCTCGATCGCTATGCCGTTCCTTTCCTCGGGCGCCGGAAAGGCTGGCTGAGCCTTGCCCAACTGGCCCTCATCGCCGCGATCGCCGCGCTGGGGATGAGCGATCCGCAGCACCACCTGGGCTTCATGGCGTTGGCCGCCTGTCTGGTCGCCTTTTTCAGCGCCACCCAGGACATCGTCATCGATGCCTATCGCCGGGAAGATCTTCCCGACCGGGAACTGGGATTGGGATCGTCCCTCTACATCTACGGCTACCGGATGGGCATGCTGCTGGCGGGCGGCGGCGGTCTGATCATGGCAGACCACATGCCCTTTTCACGGGTTTACGCCATCATGGCCCTCTGCCTGCTGCCCTGCCTGCTCACCACCTGGCTGACCCCTGAACCACCGGCCTCCGAAGGCCGCCCGACCACCCTGAAGGAGGCCGTGGTCGCCCCGCTGGCGGAATACTTACGGCGACCGGAGGCTTTATGGATCCTGGCCTTCATCCTTTTTTACAAAGTCGGCGACACCATGGCCAGCGCCATCAGCACCCCCTTTTATCTCGACATCGGGTTTTCCAAATCCCAGGTGGGGGCGGTGGTCAAACTGTTTGGTTTCTGGGCCACGATCGCCGGCGCCGGTATCGGCGGCATTACCATTCTGCGCCTGGGCATTGCGCGCTGCCTGTGGATCTTCGGCGTGCTGCAGGCCCTGTCGACGGCCTGCTTTGCCGTGCTGGCCCGGATGGGTGACCACCTGCCGGCCCTGGCAGGCGTGATCACCTTCGAAAATTTCAGCAGCGGCATGGGAACATCGGCCTTTGTGGCCTTCATGGCCTCCATCACCAACAAAAAATTCACCGCCACCCAGTATGCCCTCCTCAGCAGCCTCATGGGGATCCCCCGCGTCTTTGCCGCGGCGCCCACCGGCTTCATGGCCAAAGTCATGGGATGGGAGGGCTTTTTCGTCTTCTGTACGCTGATGGCGATTCCCGGCCTGCTGGTGCTGGCCCGTTTTGCCCCCTGGGGCGGAGCGCACGCCGATGGACAACCGTAGATCCGCCGCTGGAAACCCAGCGGTCCGATGGTTATGGTTATGATGTCACGTTGCAAAATCCTTTTCATCATCCAGCCCCGCCCGACAGCGGCGGGGCTGGACGGGCACTGACCTAATCTCCTGGAGAACGACACCCGCGATGACCCCAGCCTCTCCCGAAAACAGGATTCTGGCCCTGCGGCGGGACCTCGCCGCGAAACGCAGCGCGCTATTGGCGATGACCCCGGATCAGGCGCTGGCCAAAATCCTGGACGATCCCCAACCGGCGGCCCTGGTGCATGCCTTTCCCGAAGAAGATCTCCACATTTTGATTCACGAAATCGGGCCGGACGATGCCCTGCCGCTGCTGGCCCTGGCCTCGCACCGGCAGCTGCAATATCTGCTCGACCAGGAACTCTGGCAGCAGGACCGCCTTGATCTCGATGCCACGCGCAATTGGCTGGAGCGCCTGCTGCAGGCCGATGTCCCTGCAAAACGGTTGGTCGGCTGGCTGGTCGAGCAGCAAACGGATCTGGTCGAACTGTTTCTCTGCCGCTCCATCGAAGTGCGCATGCTGGAGCATGACCAGGACCCCTCTGTTTTCGGGCCGGATTTCTTTACCTATGACAGCGTCTATTACATCCGCATCATCGCCCCGCCGCCGTCCGCAAAGGACGCATCGGAGACCGTCTCGGAGACCCGGTTGCAGCAAGGGGTAAAACGTCTGCTCGACCTATTGGCGGAAAACGATTATCTGCGCTTCCAGGCCATTGTTCTGGAGGCCATCCACCTGCTGCCGGCCGAAGGCGAGGAGGAAGCCTATCGTCTGCGCACCGGCCGCCTGGCGGAAAAGGGTTTCCTGCCGTTCGATGAGGCGGTGGGCCTCTACCAATCCTTGAATGCGGCGGCCTTTGCCCGCACCGCGCGGCGCCACGATCCCATGACCCCGGATCGGCCGGACTACGTGCCCCTCGTGCCGGCCGCCGTGCTTGCCGAAGACAACCTTTTCGCCCGGGCCCTGGCGTCGATCGATGCCCCGGAGCAGCGTCAGACCCTGCAGGAGGAATTCGCCGCGCTCTGCAATCGCATCATCGTCGCCGACCGCCGCAGCATCCACCGCCGCGAAGACCTCGCCGCCGTCGTCGCCAAAGCAAGCGGCTACCTCAGCATCGGGCTCCAAAAACAGCGGCCGGCGCAGCCTGCGGCGGCAAGCCGCCTGAACGGCGCCGTGCAGACCCTGCGCGATTACCACTTGGAAGGGCTGTTTCGGTTGGGCTATCACGAGGCCGTCCGTTTGAAGCATGCGGCGGAAACCTGGGCCCGGGAAAGCTGGTTTGCCGCCCGCGGTCTGCCGCTGACCTTCTGGGACGAAGAATGGATGGGAATTATCGGAGGGCTTTTGATCAAGCGGCCGCTGTTTTTTGACAACTACCGCTCCGGCACCCTCTATCGGGAATTTGCCACAGGTGAGGACATCGTCAGGAGCCGCCACGCCCTCGAACAAGTGCAAGTCTTCGACACACTGCTAAGCCGGCTGGTCGACGACCGTGCCGTCTTGCCCACCGGCCGCTTCCTGACCTACAAAAGCCTTCTGCTCACGCTTTGGGCCCGATATCGATGCGCCCTGCCGGAGGTTGTCGAACCCATTACGGTGGAGGCGTTCAGGCCTTTTTTCGCAACCCTCTTCCCCCCCCTGGCGGACGCTGCCGGGCAGCACCCGGGGCGCATCGACGCTTCCCTCAAGAAAGATTTCCTGCAGTGGCTGGCCGACCGCTCGCAGGAACCGGCGGACCGTCTGGATGCGGCGATCGGTGGGGCGCTGGAAGGCCTGTTCGAAGAGCTCGCGAACCATTACGGGGGTGTCCGTCCCGATCGTATCGATCCGCGTTACATCGTGCATTTCCTCCTTAGTGCCCATCCATAAATGGTAGATTTTGGTTCCGGCCAAGGCCGCCGCGATGTGTGGAAACCGGAGGCGTAGCGGGGCTACGGCGAGGATTTCCAAAGCGCGAGAACGCCGGCTTGTCCGCCGGAGGTCAATTTGATCACCGGCGGCGGACCGGGGCCGAAAGATGCCATTTATGGAGGGGCACTGCTTTCGCCGGCGGGCCTTCACCCCAGATAGCTCCAGGGCTGCTGCGGGCGCCCGTCCTGTTCGCCGAGAATTTCAAAACACTTCACCGAACGATCGCCGAGTTGCAGGGAGTGCACTTCATCGATATCAAACTGCTTGTAAACGGCCTTGAAGGTAGCCTCACCAACGAGGATCTGCTCCGCACGGGCCGAGGCGCAAATCGCTTGAACCTCATTGACGGCCTCGCCGATGACGGTATACCGCCGTGTTTTTTGCGCACCGACCATGCCGGCCACGACCGTGCCGGTGGTAACGCCGATGCCGATCTCGATGGGCGGCTGCGCGTCCTTCTCACGCGCCTGATTGATGGCCGCCACCATGAGTTGCATCTCCACAGCGGCGGTCACCGCCCGCAAAGCGTGATCGGCTTGAGGGCCGGGTACGCCCCACGCGGCCAGAAAGCGATCGCCGAGGTAATGGGCGATCATGCCGTCCTGGCGAAAAACGGCCCCCGCCAAATGATCGAAATGACGGTTCAGAAAAGCCACCAGGTCTTCAGGGTCCAGGGCCGCCGTCAGCGAGCGGCAATCGATGATATTCACCATCATCAACGAGCTCTCATGGGCGCTGCCCTCCGGATCGATGGGGAGCTGCCCGGCCACGACCATTTCGGCCATGCCGGGTGAGAGTACTTTGCGAAACCGGTCCCTTTCCAGGGACTCGCGGGTCACATTCTTGGCAATTTGCGAATTGCGGATGAAAGCAGCGGCTTTGTTGGCCACGTTGGCCAGAAGATGCAGGTCCTTTTCCTGATAGGGTTTGTAGACTGCCCATCGATCGAGAACCATGACGCCCTGCAGCTCGTGTTCATCCATGATGGGAATCGCCAGGGTGGCCTGGACCGGGGTTTCGATGAAATCGGGGGCTTCGCGGCTTGCGGCAGGGTTGGGATGCATCAGGACCACCCCCTGCCCCTCGTCGGCGACGAGTTCCACCAGGGTGCGGGAAAGTTCCAGCTCGGCATCCAGTTGGCGGGTCTTGTAAGCGTGGATGGCGAATTCCCCCTGCTTGTCGATCAGCAGAACGACCCCCTGGTCGAAATCCAGCACTTCGAAGGTGCGATCCAGCACCCGGCTCAGAATGAAATCCACATGGAGGTCGAACCCGATGTCGCGCTGCAGCAGGAAGGAGATCCGCAGCCGCTCGTAATCCGCCCGCAGCATCTCCTCATCGATGATGTTGCTGGCCGGAAAGAATTTGTTCATCTGCTCCGGCACCACCTTGTAAAGAATGCGGCTTTGCACCAGCGCCGCATCTTCCTCCAGCCATTTGACGCTGCGGGCTTGCATCTGCTCCCGAAAAAGACAACGGGTATTGCCGATGCGAAGCTCGTCGCCGTCGGATAGGGGGGTTTTGCCCTTGATCCGCGTGCCATTGACGAAGGTGCCGTTGCGGCTTCCCAGATCGCGCACCGCGAAGCCGTGATTCTCCTCCCAGCCGATCAGGCAGTGGACCTTGGAGATGCCCGCTTCGAGAATCTTGATCCGGTTTTTAGGGTGCCGGCCGATCACGTTATGATCGACCAATTCAAACTCGCTGCGCCCCTTTTTCGTGAAAATGAAAAGCTTGGCCATACCGTCACCTTACAGTGGGCTTACCCCTTGGCCTCAAACATGCGGCGGTGCAGATGGGCGTTCGTTGCCCTTCGGGATGGCAACCGAAGGAAACAGTTCCGGGTTCGTGTGGGGAATGAACCTGGCCGCGCTGAACCGATTCATAAAGGCTTGATTGACATTGAGTTCCAGGTACGTGATGCGATCGCGGATGGCGTCCACCCGGGCCAGACTGTCCGGTTCCCGCAAAACCTTTTTGGCACCTTCCAGGGAGCTGTTGCCAAGGGGCCGGTAACAGGCCGGGGGCAGGTCGGGCAGCATGCCCAGCGTAATCGCCGACCGCGGATCGATGTAGACGCCGAACGTGCCGGCCACGTAAAACGTGGCGATCTGCCCCGGCGTCATCCCCACCGCTTCGGTGAGGGTTTCCAGAATCGTATACATGGCGGCCTTGGAACGCATCAGGCTGTCCAGATCCACCTGGCTGATGGTCAGAGGCTCCCCCGAGGCCGTTGCCTCGGCGGGGGCCACGACCAGTTGCGGCTCCCCGTCGAGCTCCCTTAAGTGCCCCCGGCAGGCGGCGGGCACGAAACGGCCCTGAATGTCGATCATGCCCGCGGCAAACAGCTGGGCCGCCAAGTCGATGAAGCCCGATCCGCAAATGCCCAGCGGTGGTTGGCCGTCGATGGTGCGCAGCTCGAATGGTCGGTCGGCGCCATGGATACGGACGCGATCGATAGCCCCCGGCCGGGCCGTGGTGCCGATCCGGCTTACACCGCCCTCCAATGCCGGACCGGCGGCCCCCGCGCAGGCAATCAGCCAGTTGCGATCGCCGAGGACCACTTCGGCATTCGTGCCCACGTCCACCAGCAGGGACGGCTCCGCACCCCGATCCAGTCCGCTGTAAAGGATACCGGCGATCAGGTCGCCCCCGAAATAGCTCCCGATATTCGGGAAGATCATGATGCGGGCCCCCGGCCCGGCCCTGAGCCCGAGTTCCCCGGCCCGCGGAATGCCCGGCCGATTCACCACCGGAATGTAGGGCTCCCGGATGATCCAATGCGGCGTCAACCCCATGAAAAGATGGGTCATGGTGGTATTGCCGGCCAACGCCAAAAGCACGATATGCTCCTGGTCCAGGCCCTCCTGATGACAAAAGGCGGCAATGGCGTCATTCAGACCGTCCACCACCAAACGGTTGAGATGGCCGAGACCGTCCTTTTGATCGGCGTAATGAACCCGCGCCAGAACATCCGGTCCGACGGCCACCTGGGGATTGTCGAAGGAATGTTCCCGCAGCACCCGCCCGGTTTCAAGATTCAGCAGGCTGAGCACGATCCGGGTGGTGCCCAGATCGATCGCCAGACCACAAAGCGGGGTGGGGTCGTCACCGCCCGCCAGGCCGGTCACAAGCCAGCGGTCACGGTCACGCACGAGCGCACAGCGCACACGAAAGTGCCCGCTGCGCAGCAAGCTCGGCAATTGCGCCGCAAGGGCCGGATCCAGCTGGATCGCGGCACTGCCGAGGCGTCGCTTCAAAGCGCCGAGCAGGCGCTCCTGGTCGGCCGTGTTATCGGACAGCGACGGGGGAGGCAGGGTCAGGGCTTCAATCCAGGTGCTGCGGGTGGCGTCGGTTTCCATGGTGCCCTATTGCCATAATGGGGGCAAGGC
The DNA here is from genome assembly GCA_964392545.1 of uncultured Desulfobacteraceae bacterium. Taxonomy (GTDB): domain Bacteria; phylum Desulfobacterota; class Desulfobacteria; order Desulfobacterales; family UBA5852; genus JABZFP01. Next base: position 4,614 of record CAYMQN010000033.1, on the reverse strand, counting down.
CCTCTGATCGATGAAAAAATTGCCCGCGCTCAGCCGCGCAAGGTTTCGACGCGGGCCACGATGGCGTTGATCATCTCGCCGGCCGGTCCTTGCAGAAGGTAATCGCTGACCTGACCGGTGAGGGGCGTCGGTTCGGGATTGACCTCCACCACCAGAGCGCCGGTTTGTTTGGCAAGATGGGGCATCATGGCCGCCGGCTGCACGGTGGCCGACGTGCCCACCACCAGGAGGACGTCGCAGTGGGCCACCAACTGGTGGGAGCGTTCGAGATGCTGGGGCGGAATCATCTCGCCGAAGAAGACGCAGTCCGGTCGATAGATGCCCCCGCAGCTGCATTGAGGCGGAATGCGCGACAGATCCACCCGCGGTGTCTCACAGCGGCTGCCGCACTTGAGACAGCGCTGCCAGGCAAACGTGCCGTGAAACTCGATCACGTCGCGGCTGCCGGCCGCCTGGTGCAACCCGTCGACGTTCTGTGTAATCACCGAGCGCAGATAGCCCCACTCCTCCAGGCGGGCCAATCCCCGGTGGCCGTCATTGGGGCGGGCCGCCGTGAGAAACGCCTGCATGCCTTTGAGGAGCAGGTGCCAGACTTTTTCCGGATCGCGACGGAAGGCGTCGATGGTGGCCACCTCCATGGGATCGACCTTCTCCCAGAGTCCCCCGGGCCCCCTGAAAGGCGGGATGCCGCTTTCAATGGAAATGCCGGCGCCCGTCAAGGCAACGGCGGAACGGGTTTCCACAAGGGCTTCGGCGGTCCGTTGTATCAGGTCTGGCATGCCTGCCTCGCTTTTCCCTTCAGCCTGCATCATGATGCCCGAGAAACGTATACCAAATGTGATCGCGCGTCCAACGGTGATCGATGTGCGCACCGTTTTCGCCTAGGAGACGTTCCGCGGCCCTGGCCTGGCTGCGCAGCAAGCCGGACAGGATCCAGTGGGGTTTGGCGCGAAAGCCCGCCGAGGACAAAAAGGTCTGCATCACATCATAATGGATATTGGCAATGACCAGATCGGCCGGGCAGTCCATCAGTTGCTCGGCGCGCCCATGCACCGCCAGCACCCGGTCCGCCATCCCATTCAGCTCGATATTGTTGCGGGTGGTCTGCACGGCCAAGCGGTTGAAGTCCACGGCAACGACGCGCCGGCTGCCGAGATGCGCCGCGGCAACCGCCAGAATACCCGTGCCGGTGCCCAGGTCCAATGCGCTTTCGATGTCGGCTTTTTCGTAAAGGGACTCCAGCGCGGCCAGGCAATCCCGGGTGGTGGGATGGGTCCCGGTGCCGAAGACCACCCCCGGATCCAGCAGCAAGGCGATTTCGTCCACCAACTTCAGCCCTTGCGGGCCGGTGCGTGCCGGATGCCCTTCCCAGGGGGGCAGGACATGAAATCGCCCGGCGCGGAAAGCCGATACGCGGCCGCCCTGCCATTCGTCGTAGCGCATCCGATAGCGGTCCAGCAGCGCCAGGTCCGGCTGGGATTGCAGCAGCGCCGCAATGGCCGCCTCGGCGTCCGCCGAAAAAAAAACAAAGGCGTAGGCCTCCTCTTCCCAGGTGCCGATATAAGCAGGGTTTTCAACGAGCCCCTGCTCGTAGACACGCCCCTTCAGATAGTAAATGAACAACTCGTCATAGGGCGACCGAAAAGCCGGCGGCGGGGTGAGCGCAGTGGCGTCAGTCATTCTGCGGCAGACGATCGATGGCCCACTCCATGGGGTCCAGGATCGTGAATCCGAGGGCGGCCAGCTTTTTCTTCACGCGGCTGACATTGTTGGTCAGCAGGTAGAGGAAAACCGCCCGCATATTGGATTCCCAATGCCGTGCCACCAGAATGGAGCCGAAGGAAATATGTTCTTCGGTAATCGCGTCGACGATGATTTTCATCTGGCCCAATTTTTCTTCCACCAGGATACCGAGCAGGGTGCCCGGCTCCTCGATGCCCAAAACATTGATGAAGGCCCGCAGCAGATCGCGCACCGAGATGAGGCCCTGCAACCGTCCCTCGCGGTTCACCACCGGCAGCGCTCCCACCCGCAGGGATTGAATCTGGAGCAGGACGTCCTCGATGGTGTCTTCGGGGGAGACGGTGTGTGGATTGGGCGTCATGGCCTCGCGCACGGTGAGGCGGGAAAAATCGCCTACTTCCATGTGCGCGTCGGCCTTGCGGTAAAAGGCCGCCGGCAGGACGCTGCGGATATCGCGGTCGGTGATGATGCCGACCAGCTCCCCCCCGTCTTCGACCACCGGCAAATGGCGGATCTTATGCTGTTGCATAAGATCCCGGGCTTCGATCACGCTGCTTTGGGGCCGAACGGTAATCACCTTGCGGGTCATCGATTTGCTGACAAACATGATTTCCTCCAAAGGCCTGCATGGCGGTTTGGTCTGCCATACCGCAATAAGCCGAGGTCGGCCTTGCCCGGTAGGCGCCTCATTCGGGCCGTGCGGCCGCTGTTATGCATTGAGCAGAATCTGGACGTGGTTGCCGGCCAATTCGGGCAGTCGCTTCAGATCGTAGCCCCCTTCCAGGATGGAGATCAACTTGCCGTCGGCATGGCATTCCCCCAGGGCCACAACCTGCTCCATGACCCAGGAATACCCTTCCGTCGTCAGGGCGACATCGGACATCTCGTCGTCTTCGTGGGCGTCGAACCCGATCGAAACAAGGATGAATTCCGGTCGGAAACGCGCGATGGCGGTCGCCAGGTCTCCGGCAATCGCCTCCCGATAGACGGCATCTCCCTGACCCGGCAGGACGGTGGCGTTGAGGGTGTAGCCGACACCGCGTTTTTCGCCGCGGTCGAAGGCGCGCCCGGTACCGGGGAACGCGAACGAGGGATGCTGGTGAATCGAGTAGTAGAAGACGGTATCGTCCTCCTCGAAGATCAGCTCGGTACCGTTGCCGTGATGGACGTCGATGTCGATGATCGCCACGCGCTGCATCAGCCATTTGGTTTGCAGATAGGACGCGGCAATGGCGATGTTGTTGAAATAGCAAAACCCCATGGCCCGTGAGCGCTCGGCGTGGTGCCCCGGGGGGCGCACGGCACAGAAGGCGTTGTCGATTTCGTCCGCGACGATCCGGTCGACCGTATCGAGCACGCCGCCCACGGCCAGCAGGGCGGTTTCGAAGGTTGCCGGCCCCATCTGGTTGTCCGGGCTGTCGAAGGTCTTCTGCCCTTCGCGGCAGGCGGCTTCGAACCGGTCGATGTAGGTCTTTTCATGGATCACTTCGATCCACATGCGCTCGGCCGGGCAGGCCGGGATCACGGTAAGGTGCTCCAGCAGCCCCATCTGCGCAATCCCCTGGTAGATGGCGGTCAGACGCTCAGGCCGTTCAGGGTGATAGGGCCCGGTGACGTGGTTTAGGAATCGCTCGTCATAGAGAAAGCCGGTACGCTTCATAGACACCCCGATAAGGGATTCAGACGATCAGTTTATCGAAAATGGCGAAGGCCGATGTAACCACCGGCGTGTCCAGGGGCATTTCAATGGTCGGCTGCCCGTTGAGATCGTAGGTATAAAGGGTGTCGTCCTCGAACACGGTGCCCACATATTCCAGGTCGGCGTCGCGAACGATCTCCATGACCGCCTCGGGGGGTTCTCCCTTGGCCTGGTTGATCATGAGGCAGGTGCGGGCGGCGCCGATGTTCAGATTTTTGGCCAGCTCGTTGATGCGCAGACCGGCCTGCAAACCGCGCCGGGAGGCGTCGGCCACGATCAGCAGCACATCCACGTTGCGGGTGGTCAGGCGGCTGATATGCTCCATGCCGGCCTCGTTGTCCATCACCAGGTAGGGATAGTTGCCGGTCAACTGCTCGATGAAGCGGGCCAACAGGGAATTGGCGGCGCAGTAGCAGCCGGCGCCCTCGGGCTGGCCCATGACCACCAGATCGAAATCCCCGTGCTCCACGATGGCCTGCTGCATGCGCATGTCCATGAAGATATCTTTGGTCATCCCGTCGGGGACCTTGCCCTTTTTCATGTCCTCGCGGGCGTCCCCGAGCGTTCCGGCGACAGTGACGCCCAGCACTTCGTTCAGATTGGCGTTGGCGTCGGCATCCACGGCCAGAACCGGCGTCTTGCCGGCCTTCGATAAATACTTCACCAGCAAACCGGCCATGGTGGTCTTGCCGGTGCCCCCTTTGCCGGCCAGGGCGATTGTAAACGGCATGGCGCTAATGTCCTTTCGTTTTTTAGATAATCGATCTTATTTGATATTAACCACTTAAGACAGTTGATGACAACAGTCAAGGCCCTTTTGGACCGGATTCGGCAGGCTTTGGAAACCGCTCTGCCCAATGGCCGCGAGCGAACCGCAGGCCTTGAATCCGACCGCCGCCGGGACGGCTGCGAGGCCCCGGCGCCGCTTGCAAATCACCATGCGCTATGATAGAAAATGACCTTCCGAAACGCATCCCCAGATGAAAGGCCCCATGGCGGATCGCACCTCCGCCCCGGGCCCGCAGCGGTCTCGTCCCGGGACGCCATCGCTGCCGTTCCTCACCGTCGCCGCCATCCTACACACATTGTGTGTGCATGACACAGAAGGGGCATCGCACATGGAATTCGAGCTTAACCGAACACAGCAGGAGATTCAGAAGGCCGTCCGGGAT
>CAYMQN010000032.1:18407-24618 GCA_964392545.1 uncultured Desulfobacteraceae bacterium | reverse complement strand
GCCCGTGTTCCGCAAAGGGGATTCTCCGTCAAGCATCAATTGCTGATTTCCCTCTCCTTGCGGATGAAATCCGCAAGGCTTCCCACGGTCTGGAGGATGGTCCTTCCGATCTTCTCGGCATCGATGCGGATGCCGTAGCGCATTTGCACTGTCACGATGATTTCCACCGCGTCCAGGGAATCGAGGCCCAGGGGGCTTTCGGGACCGATCAGGATGGATTCCGGGCCGAAACCGGCCGGCAGCGGTTCGGGAACATCGCAGGCTTCCACGATCATATCGACGAGCTCTTGTTCCAGTTGATCCATTTAGGTCTTTCCACAATTGCGTTCGATAGGGGTTCGTAAGGTCCCGGCCGACGCTCGGGAGAGGGGGTCCGCCTCCCCAAGGCGCTGACCTTCAGGGTCCGGATGGACGGCCACGGCCCAGGTGCCGGGGCCGGTGTGGACGCCGGTGGTCAGGGACAGGGGTTGCAGGATGATCTCGGCCCGGGGGAATCGGCGCTGAAGGGCATCCGCGGCCCGGGCCTCGACCCAGTCACGGTTGTCGGAATACTCGAGCAGGATCAGCGGGCGTTCGGCGCCGCTCAGGTCGGCATCCAGCCGCCTCTGGGCAAATCTTAGCTGTTCGTGGCGGTTTTTCACGCTGCCGACTTTTTCGGCCCCCGTGGGAAGCGGGCTGATCACCGGCTTGACCTGGAGGAGATCGCCGACAAAGGCGCCGGGGCGCGAGAGACGTCCTCCGGCGGCCAGATATTTCAGGCGATCGATGAAGATGTATTCGCGGCAGGCGGTGAGGGAGCGTTCCACCAGCGTCATGACCGAGGCCATGTCGCCATCGCGGCCGGCCAGGCGGGCCGCCGCCAGCACCATGGCCGCCAGACGCCCGGAGGCCGCGCCCGTGTCGACGATGCGCAGCCGGTTGTCGGGGTCGTTGGCGGCCTGCCAGGCGCTGGCCGCGGCGTAGTTGCCGGTAAAGGCCGAGCCTACGCACAGATAGAGGGTTTGCGGGTAACTTTCCACCAGGCGCTGGTAGTGCTGGCGGCGTTCGAAATCCGAAGCCTGGCTGGTAAAGGCCTTTTCGCCGGCCCGCATGCGGCGGTAGAGGTCTTCCGCCGCGACCCGGGTTTCGGGCAGGGATTGGGTGTCGATCGTAATGTAGCTGTCCAGGAGGGTAAAGCCGTAGCGCTCCCGGTCGGCCTGGGTGAGGGAGGCCGCCCCGTCGGTGGCGATGTGGATGCGGCGTTGGGGAGGGCGCCGGAGGAAGGTTTGCACCTGATGGGCCAGATCGTCTTCCGACCAGCTCACCAGGGTGCCGGTGGTTTCCAGGGTGCGGCGCGCCGCCTGCCGGTCGTCGGTATGAAAATGGAGTTTGACCACGTCCCCGTGGGCCAGGGTGACCACGCTTCGGGTGTCCGTGCCCAGACGCTGCAAGAGGCGGTCGATGTCCGTGCCGGCCTGCAGCACGGTGTCCACGCAGTAGCCTGCCTCCGAATCCTCGCGAAAATCGTCCCGGATCCTGAGGCGGTCCGCAAAACGACGGGTGGGCGGCCGGCAGGCCTCGATGCGGTCCGCCAGGGTGTAGAAAAATCCCTCGAAAAAGAGATAGACCCCCAGGGCGCCGGCATCCACCACGCCGGCCCGGGCGAGGCGCGGCAAGGCGTCGTGGGTGTCGTGAACGATCGCCTCGAGGGATCCCAGGAGGGCCTCGACGGCCGCCGGGTCGGGCACGGAGGACAGGGTTTCGAGCTGGGTCGCTAGGGCGTCGAACACCGTCAGCATGGTGCCCTCACGGGGCCTGTCGACGGCCTGGTAGGCGGCCCGGGCCCCCCGGCGGGCCGCTTCCGCCATGGACATTGCGGGTGTCCGGACGAAGGCGCTGAAAAACTGGGCGGCGATGTTGCCGGAATTGCCGCGGGCCGCGCGCAGCAAGGGCCCGGTCAGGCGGCCGGGGTCGGTTTGGGGACCGAGGGTTTTGAGGGGCATCAGGCTGATCTGCAGATTGCGCCCCGTATCGCCGTCGGCCACCGGAAACACGTTGATCGCATCCAGGAGATCCGACCAGGCCGCCAGTCGGTCGAAGCCGGCCCCCAGGGCGTTGTTATACGGATTCGGTGTCATCGGTATCCGGAAGGGTCAGGGCGTTTTCGATTTCCGCTGGAATCTGCAGCAGCAGTTCATCGCCGGGCCAGGTGACGGCCACTTGTTCGCTGCGGCCCCGGGTGGTGACGACCCCGTCCCCAAGACGTCGGATTTCGAAATCCAAAACGATGCGGATATGGGCTTCGCGAACGGTGGTGCGCACCACGAAGCGATCGCGGTAGCGCAGGGGCCGGATGTGTTTGGTGCGGGTGCGCGTCACAGGGAAAAGGAACCCCGTGCTCTGGGAATAGCCGTGCAGGTCCACCCCGCAGTGATCGAAAAGCGCGAAGCGGGCGCGGTCGAAATATTTGAGGTAATTGCCGTGCCAGACCACCTGCAGGGGGTCGAGATCGTGAAAGGCAACGCTCATTTCGATTTCATGGCTGGCGAGGCGGGGGCTGCCCATCGAGCTGGGGATCTCCTTTTTCCGATTGCATGCCGGTTACCGATTATGGACCGCGGGCCGCCGCTGGGGCAGCCCTCAAAACGGCGTCCTATTTAGCCGGCTTCTTTTCAGAAAGTCAATAATAGGCCTGAATCTTTCGTTTTTTAAAAAGAATTAGACATTGACAGTGATTCTGCAAGAGCGCTAATTTGATGGACTTTTGAACCCATGTCGCGGGAAAGCGGATGGTGGCCGGTGCGTTTGCCGGGCGCCGTTGGGCAAGGACAAGCGACGGGAGTAGGGCATGCGCAAGGATAACGTGCCCCAGGACGTGGGATTGGCGGGCCCCCTGCGGGAGGTGGTCTACGCCGTGGACGAGGACGGCGCCTACGAGGCCGTTGCGAGCTACGGCTGGGACCCCAAGACCGTGGCCCTCAGCCAGGCCTGGGACCAGATTATTAAAGAGCTGGAAAGCATTGCGCGCCGGGTGGCGGCCGGGGAGCTCAGTCCCCTGGCCTGGCACATGACCCGGCATCAGATGCCGCCGGCCCTGCTGGCCCAATACGTGCGTATCAACCGCTGGCGCATCCGGCGTCATATGAAGGCTGGACCGTTCCGCCGGCTGAAGGCGTCCCATCTGGAGCGCTATGCCGAGGCCTTCGGCATCCGTGTGGCCGAGCTCGTGACCATTCCCGACGCCCCGGACCTGACCTTTACGATCGAGCGGAAGGCCAATGCAAATTCCTTTTGAACACCGGCAGTCGGCCCATTGTGAGACGGGCGTGGCCGCCAACCTGATGTCGCACCATGGACTGGAGGTCAACGAAGCCCTGGCCTTCGGCATCGGATCGGGGCTCTTCTTCGCCTACCTGCCCTTCATCCGTTTGAACCGATTGCCGCTTACGACCTACCGGATCACCACCGGCGGGATCATGAAGCGCCTGGCCAAGCGCCTGGGGGTCGGCCTCGAGATGCGCCAGTTTCGTGATCCTTCCAAGGCCATGGCGGCCCTCGACCGCAAACTCGAGGAAGGGGTGCCGGTGGGCTGCCAGACCGGCGGCTACTGGCTGCCCTATTTTCCCCAGGCCTACCGCTTCCATTTCAACATGCACAACCTGGTGGTGATCGGGCGCGACGGGGACGACTACCTCATCAGCGACCCCATTTTCGAGGCCCCGGTCACCTGCCACCGGCGGGATCTCATGAAGGCGCGCTTCGCCAAGGGCGCCCTGGCCCCGAAGGGCAAGATGTATCACGTGGCCGTGGTCCCCCCGGCGGCGGATTTGCCCCGGGCGGTGAAACAGGGCATCCGCGAGGTGTGCCGCACCATGCTCAAGGCGCCGCTGTCGATCGTCGGCGTCAAGGGGATCCGCAAGCTGGCCCGGCAGGTGGAGATCTGGCCCCACAAGTTCGGCCCCGAAAAGACCCTGCTCTACCTGGGGCAGGTGATCCGCATGCAGGAGGAGATCGGTACCGGCGGCGCCGGGTTCCGGTTCATCTTTGCCGCCTTCCTGCAGCAGGCGGCCGATATCCTGGCGCTGCCGCCCCTGAAAACCTTGTCCCTGGAGATGACCGCCATCGGCGACCGCTGGCGGCAGTTTGCCGTGGCCGGGGCGCGCAACTGCAAGGGGCGGCCCCGTCCTGAAGACGACTACCCTTCCATGGCGGCCATCCTGCGGGAATGCGCCGATCGGGAGGCGTCTCTTTATCGCGACCTGTTGACCCTGGCCCCGTGACCCGGCCGCTGCCCGGTATGCCGCTGGTCCGGGGGGGGATGGGAATGACAATGGCTCCGGAAACCCCACACGATTGCCGCGGAAACATCGTCCTGGCCGCCGAGAATCTGGTCAAACGTTACCCCGGTGCAGCGGGGCGGGCCCTGGACGGTGTCTCCCTAAAGGTGCCGGAAGGGTGCATCTTCGGCCTCTTGGGCCCCAACGGAGCCGGCAAGACCACGGCGGTTTCCATCCTGAGCACCCTGATGACCCCCACGGCGGGGCAACTTTTCGTCCTGGGCGAGCCCGCCGGGGGCAGCCGTTCCCGCCTCCGCCGCCATATCGGGCTGGCCCCCCAGGACATCGCCCTCTACGACGCCTTTTCGGCCCGGGAAAACCTGGCCTATTTCGGCCGCATGTACGGCCTGCGGGCCGCGGAACTGGCGGCGCGGGTGGACGCGGCCCTGGAGGCGGTGGGCCTGAGCGCGGTCGCCGATCGGCGGGTGGCGGTCTATTCGGGCGGCATGCAGCGCCGCGCCAATCTGGCCGTGGCCCTGGTGCACGCCCCGCGCCTGCTTTTCCTGGACGAACCCACGGTGGGGGTGGATGCCCAGTCCCGGTCGCTGATCATGGATCTCCTGGCCGATTTGAAGCGCAACGGCACCACTCTGGTCTATACCACGCATTACATGGAGGAGGCCGAAGCCCTCTGCGACACCGTGGCCATCATGGACGCCGGGCGCATCATCGCCGAGGGGGCTCCGGCCGACCTGCTCGCCCGGCATCCGGGGGCCGACTCCCTGGGCGCCCTGTTTCTCGAGTTGACCGGCAAAACGCTGCGGGATTGAGGACGACGCAAGACGCATGGATCGATTGCTGACATCGCTGCTCAAGGAATGGCGGCTGCTTGTCCGGGACCGGGCCGGCCTGCTGATGCTGTTTCTGATGCCCGCCCTGCTGGTGATCGTGGTTTCCGTGGTGCAGATGAACGTGCTCAAGACCATGGGCGACGACCCCGTGGCGCTGCTCTGGGTCGATCGGGATCGGGGGGAGGTGCCCCGGATGCTGCGCGAGGTTCTGGCCGCGGCCGAGGGGATCACGGTCCGGGAGCGCATCGGGGAGCGGACCTTGGACGAGGACCGTGCCCTGGCCCTTGTGGCCGAAGGGGATTTCCAGGCCTGCCTCGTCATCCCGGCCGGTCTGTCGGCGGCGGTCCAGGCCCGGGCCGAAGCGGCTGCACGGGCCATGCTGGCGCCGGCGGAGGAGGCCTCTGAGAAGGAGCGCCCGCTCCGGATCGTGATCCATTTCGACCCGCTGGCCGGGGGCGCCTATCGTGCCGCGTTGGGCCAGTCCCTGCGGCGGCTTTTGGCGGGTATCGAAACCCGGTTGAAACTGGCCGCCTTTGCCGAGCAGTTGCCCGAACGTGTGGCCGGGGCCCTGGCGGAGGCCCTGGGGCCCCAGATGGCCGCCGGGGTGCGCCAGAAGCTGGCGGAGCTGCCCCTGCAGTGGGAAGGCCGACCCCTGATGGCGCTCGAGGAAAGCGCCGCCCGGCGCGGGGGCTTTGCGCGCCTGCCCTCGGCGGTTCAGCAGAATGTGCCGGCCTGGGGGCTCTTCGGGATGTTCCTGATCGCCGTGCCCCTGGCGGGGGCCCTGGTGCGCGAACGGGCGAGCGGCATCATGATCCGCCTGCAACTGCTGCCGGTGAGTTTCCTGACCCTGCTGGCCGGCAAGCTGGCGGCCTATGGAACGGTCTGCCTGGTTCAGTTCGGGCTCATGCTGCTCATCGGCCGTTTCGTGATGCCGCTGTTCGGCGCGGCGGCCCTCGTGGTGGGGCCGGCCTACGGCGCCGTTCTGGTGGTGCTGCTGTGGTGGGTTAATCGGGCTGGTGCGGTGGACCTGCGACCTTTGCGGTGTCGGTGCCCTGGACGGTGCCGGGTGGTCAGGTGCAGCTACGTGGTGGGCAACGGGGTGGC
>CAYMQN010000032.1:13605-18397 GCA_964392545.1 uncultured Desulfobacteraceae bacterium | reverse complement strand
GCTGCTGTGCGCCGCCCTCGCGGCCACGGCCTTCGGGCTCTTTCTGGGGGCGGCCACCCGTACCTACGAGCAGGCTTCCATGCTCGGCGCCGTCTCCGTGGTGATCGCGGCGGCCATCGGCGGCGTCATGGTGCCGGTTTTCGCCATGCCGCCGTTCATGCGCACCCTCAGCCAATTGTCACCCCTGGCCTGGGGCCTGAACGCGTTTCTGGACCTGTTCGCCCGGGGCGGCCGGCTGGCCGACGTGTGGCTGGAAGCGGCCTTGCTGCTGGCTTTCGCGGTCCTCATGCTGCTGGCCGCCTGGTCCCTCATGCAGCGGCAGAGGCCCTGATGGCGGCCGCCGGCGTCACAGCGCACCGCCCCCGGCCGGAGAACGCGGCCCCGGAAAGCCACGGCAGCGTATTGCCCGGACGCTTCGCCGTGGTCATTACGGTTTACAATCACGCCCGCAACATCGAACAGGTGGCCCGGGAGGCGCTGGAACTGGGCTACCCGGTGGTGGTGGTGGACGATGGCTCCACGGACGCCACCACCGGGATCGTGCAGCGGATCCCCGGCCTCCATCGGCTGCGGCATGCCGTCAATGCCGGAAAGGGGGCGGCCCTGCTGACCGGTCTGGAAGCGGCTGCGGGCATGGCCGACTGGGCCATCACCATCGATGCCGACGGCCAGCACCGGCCCGGAGAGGCGGTGCGGCTCGTTGCGGCGGCGCTGGAAGGCCCCCGGGCGATCGTGGTGGGGCACCGCCGGGGCATGGCCGGCCGCCACGTCCCCTGGACGAGCCGCTTCGGCCGGGGATTTTCCAACGTCTGGGTGCGGGCTGCCGGGGGGGGGAAACGGACCGATTCCCAGAGCGGCTTTCGGGTCTACCCGCTGCCCGAGGTGTTGGCCCTCGGGGTCAAGGCCCGCCGCTTCCAGTTCGAGGTCGAGGTTCTGGCCAAGGCCGGCTGGCAGGGGTTGCCGATCAAAGAAGTGCCCGTCAGCGTGAACTACCACCCGGGGGCGCCGCGCGTTTCCCATTTCCGGCCTTTTGTGGATTTTTGCCGCAATAGCGGCACCTTTGCCCGCTTGATCTTCCAACGCATCGTGATCCCACGGGCCCTGCGGCGCCGCCGTCTCCGATCCGGCGGCCAACGTTCAAAGCAGGCCCCATGAACGCTTTGCGCCATGTCAATCCGGTCGCGATCCTTGTTACCCTTGCGGTTCTGTCCGCCCTGGCCGGGGTGGGCCTCCATCGGATGACTTTCGAGACCGATATCGTGGCCTCGCTGCCCGAAACCGATCCGGTGATCGCCGCGGCCCGGGATATTTTGCACCACCACCCGGGCCAGGATCTGGTGGCCGTGGACCTTCATCTGGAAAGCGGCGAAGAGGCCCCACTGGGCCGCGCGATGCGCGCGGTGACCGGGGCCATGGCGGCCAGCGGCCTTTTCGCGCAAGTCGGGATGCAGGCCGTGGGGGATCAGATGCCGGCCCTGGTCGACGAGCTGGTGCGGCATCTGCCCATCCTCTTTTCGAAGGCTGATTTGGAAGACAGGGTGGCACCACTCCTGACGCGCGAGCGCATCCGGACCCGCCTGGCCGAAAACCTGGCCACCCTGGCCACCCTGGAAGGCATCGGTCAGGCGGATTGGATCGCCCGGGATCCCTTGGCCCTGCATCATCTGCTCATGGCCGAACTGGCCCGTCTTTCCCCGGCGCCCGGCGTGCGTCCCTTCCAGGGGCACCTCATCTCCGGCGACGGCAAACACGTCCTGGTGGTGGCAACGCCGGCCCAGGCCTCCACCGATACGACCTTCGGCCGCCGTCTGGACGCTTTTTTCAACGAGCTGCAGGCAGGCTTCCAGTCCCCAAGGGCCGCCGGACCAGCTGTGGATATCACCCCGTTGGGGGCCTACCGGGCCGCCCTGGACAACGAAATGCTGGCCCGGCGCGACACCCGGCGCATCGTGGGTTTTGCCATGGCCGGTATCGCCGTGCTGCTCTTTTTGACCTTCCCCCGGCCCTGGATCGGACTTTTGGCCTTCGTGCCGGCCGTGGCCGGCACGGTGACGGCCCTGTTCGTGATGTCCCTGCTGCAATCGCGGCTTTCGGTACTGACCCTGGGTTTTGGCGGCGCCGTCATTTCGATTACGGTGGATCACGGCATCGCCTACCTGCTTTTTCTGGACCGCACCCGGGAGACCCGGGGGGAGGCGGCGGCCCGGGAGGTGCGCGCCGTGGGGCTGATCGCCACCTTGACCACGGTGGGCGCTTTTCTATCCCTGAATTTCAGCGGCTTTCCGGTGCTGGGCGAAATCGGGCGCTTTGCCGCCCTGGGGATCGGGAGTGCCTTTCTTTTCGTCCATCTGGTCATGCCCCGCTTGATTCCCTCGCTGCCGCCGGCCCGTCGGACGCGGCCGCCCGTCCTGCAACGGTTGCTGGCCCGCGGGACCGGCCGCTTGGATCTGAAAGCTTTTTGGGCCGGACTGGCCGTTCTGGCGGTCCTGGCCCTGTTTGCGGCCCCGCGCTTCGCGGTGGATCTGCGCGCCATGAATTCGGTGACCGATGCGACCCGTGCGGCCGAAACGCGGGTGCAGGCCGTCTGGGGCCGTTTTATGGAGCGGGCCTTCGTGATGACCCATGCCGACAGCCTGGAGGACCTGCTCGACCAGGGGGACCGGGTGGCGGCGCTGCTCGAAGACATGGCGGCGTCGGGAGCTCTGGCGCCCGGCTTCCTGCCGGCCACCTTTTTCCCGGGACGTGCGCGGGCCGCGGCCAACCGGGCGGCCTGGGAGGCCTTCTGGACGCCCGCGCGGGTGGCCGCGGTTTCCACCGACCTGCAGCTGGCCGGTGCCGCCGCAGGATTTGCCGAGGGCGCCTTTGCGCCCTTTATCACCCTGCTTAACGAGACCGAGGTCCCGCGTCCGCTGCCCCAGCCGGGGCACTTCGAGCTGTTGGGCATCGTTCCGGATGCCGACGGCAGCGGCTGGCGCCAGTTTTTCACACTGAAGCCGGGCCGGGACTACCAGGCGGCCGGGCTGTACCAGCGCCTGGAGGAGACCGGCGCGGGGCAGCTGTTCGATCCGGTTTTCTTTGCCGAGCGGCTGGGAGGCTTTCTGGCGGACACCTTCCGCAACATGCTCGTTGTGGTGGGGATCAGCGCCCTCGTCCTGCTGGGCTTTTTTTTCTGGGATCTGACCCTGACCGCCCTGGCCCTGCTGCCCCTGGCGGGGGCCTTCCTGGGCACCCTCGGCGTGCTGGGTCTCATGGGGCGGCCCCTGGACATCCCGGCCCTCATGCTGGCCATCATCGTGCTCGGCATGGGCATCGACTACGCCCTGTTCACGATCCGCGCTTTTCAGCGCTACGGCCGGGAGACGGATCCGGCCCTGGCCCTTTTCCGCACCACCGTCTTTCTGGCGGCCGGCTCCACCCTGGTCGGGTTCGGGGCCCTGATCAGCGCCGAACATGCCGTCTTCCGCAGCGCCGGGGTGATTTCCTTCTGCGGCATCCTGTTCTCGGTTGCGGGAACCTTCATCCTCCTGCCGCCCCTGTTGCGGCGATTGTTCGGAAGGCCATCACGGCAAGGCATGGCGGTTGGCGGCGGCCCCGCGCAGGCCGGTCCGGCGGCCCGGCTACGCTTCCGCCATCTCGAAATCACCCCCCGCTGGGCGGCCTGGCGCAAGCTGCGCAAGGGCGGTCCCATGGACCGCTTCCCCCTGCAAGGGGCCCTGCAGGGTGCTGTAGCGCTCTACCCGGTGGGGTGGGGCGTGGAGGCGGCCTGGCTGGCCGAAGCCGCTCCCGGCCTGCGTATTGTGGGGGCGGATCCGGATGCCGAAAAGATTCGTGTGGCGGCGCGGGTGACGGGAGAAGACAGGACGATGCGGGTGGGGGGCCCGGAAGCCCTGGCAGACGGCGGTGATGCGGCACCTGTGACCATCATGGTTCTCACGGGACGGCCCGGATCGGACGAGGATCCCGCCGCGCTTCTGCGGGCGGCCGGAGAAGGCCTCGCTCCGGGTGGGCGCCTGATCGTGCTGGCCGAGGCGGCCGGGCCCCCTTCGCGACGCCAGCGTTGGCGGCGCTGGCTGCGGCCCGGTCCGCGGCCTTTTGCGGCGGAAGCAACCGAGGCTGCGTTGCGGGGGGTTGGCTATGCCCGGATTGAACGCCATGGACTGGATGACGGGGATTCCCTCGGGTGGGTGTGCGCCGTCAAAGACTGAACCCCAACGTTGCATAAAAAAGATGGCGAAAACCTCACTAAGGGCTATGTGTGTTGACGCTAAGGCAAATTCGGCTCTGACAACTGGAACGAACCTACGGTCCATTCGAGGAACCGTTCGGTTTTGCGCCATCTTTTTTACCCTTCGGGAAAGCCGGAGGACTCCAGATCCCGCGTTGCCAAGGGTTCGCAGTAGGTCGACTACGGCTTCACCCTTGGCGCCTTGGCTCTGAAGCCCTCCGACTTTTGCAACGTTGGGGTGAAGATGAAATGGTGGCTGGCGCTGGATGATTACCGGGCCAAGCCCGGGAATGACAAAAAACGCCACGGGGTGTCATGCCCGCGGATGCGGGCATCCAGGAAGTTCACACGAAGTGCGGTAGCAGCCGCCTGGATTCCCGGGTCAAGCCCGGGAATGACGGCAAAAAGACGCCTTTATGTTGTTATGTCCGCGGATGCGCGTCTTCAGGAAACAGGGTAACCGCGACGACTGGTGCTGGATTCCCGGGTCAAGCCCGGGAATGACGAAAAAAAACGGCCTCGGGAATGTCATGCCCGCGGATGCGGGCATCCAGGAAGCTCGAACCG
>CAYMQN010000032.1:902-13595 GCA_964392545.1 uncultured Desulfobacteraceae bacterium | reverse complement strand
GGTAAACCGCGACGGGTGGCGCTGGATTCCCGGGTCAAGCCCGGGAATGACGAAAAAAACGCCTTGGGCTGTCATGCCCGTGGATGCGGGCATCCAGGAAGTTCAAACCGAAGCTCGGCCGCCGCCAGGATTCCCGGTCGAGTCCGGGAATGACTGGAGAAGACCATGCGGCAAGCGGCTGTTTACATTTTGGCCAGCAAGCGCAACGGGACGCTCTATGTCGGGGTTACATCCAATCTGGTGAAACGTGTTTGGGAGCATAAAAACGATTTGGTCGAGGGGTTTACCAGCCATTACAAAGTCCATCTTTTGGTCTGGTATGAAATCCATGCAGACATTCGGGCCGCGATTGCCCGGGAGAAGCAGTTGAAGCATTGGAAGCGGGCGTGGAAGATGGACCTGATCGAGGATTTCAACCCGACTTGGCGGGATTTATATTCAGAGATCGTTTAAAGGGAAGGTCGCTGGATTCCCGGGTCAAGCCCGGGAATGACGAAACCCGAATCGTTCCTTTTTGGTATGCTCGTGGAGACGGGCATCCAGGTAGCTGGGTTTACCGCGACGGGTGGCGCTGGATTCCCGGGTCAAGCCCGGGAATGACGAAAAAAAAACGGCCTCGGGGTGTCATGCCCGCGGCTGCGGGCATCCAGGAAGTTCACACGAAGTGCGGCAGCAGTTGGCTGGATTCCCGGGTCAAGCCCGGGAATGACGAAACAACGGCTTTTGGGCTGTCATGCCCGCGGATGCGGGCATCCAGGAAGTTCCAAGTGAAGGTTTTATCTCGATACCGATAGCGATCCCGCTTTCGATCCCGAGGAAAATGCGATCGCTTACTTTTTGGTTGTCGCTGCCCGCGTGACGAGAAAGGGGCTGGCTTTCCCAACGATCAATGACCAATGACGGATGGCCATTGATCGACAATCTGCTGCGAAATTTGTCCCATCGTGAGCCATTGATCCCGACAACTATTGATTGGAATCCTTTGAACCCATGGTCGGCGGAATATACTACAAACTCCTGACCCTTTTCTCCCGCTGGTGCGGTCTCTGGCTGTTCCGCAGCGGGGCCTGGTTCGTGGCCACGGGATTTTACCTCTTCTTTCCGCGGCGTGTGGCCGGCAGCATGGCCTTTTACCGTGCCCTGTGGCCGGGCCGCAGCCGTTGGTTTTACCTGAGGTGCGCCTGGCGCCAGTTCCACAACTTTACAGGGGTGTTTCTGGACCGCTTTCTGCTGCAGACCGGACAGACCCTCCACCACACCTCCGAGGGGATGGAACACCTGGACCGGCTTCTGGATGAGGGCTCCGGGGCCATTTTGCTCATGTCCCACGTGGGCAACTGGGAAATCGCCGCCCACATGCTCAAGCGCCGCCGCCGTCAGCTGCCCCTGCTGCTTTACATGGGCGCCAGGCAGAAGGAGCAAATCGAAAAGCTGCAGAAGGTCGACCTTGCCGAATCGGGGATCCGCATTATTGTCGCAGAAGCATCGGCTGGGACGCCCTATGACACGGTGGAGGGCATTCAACACCTCAAGAACGGGGGGCTGATTTCCCTTTCCGGCGACCGGGTCTGGCATACCGGCCAGAGGACCGTGGACGTCCGCTTTGTGGGCCGCCGGGTATCGCTGCCCGTCGGTCCCCACGTTTTCGCCCTGCTGGCCGGCGTGCCCCTGTTGACCTTTTTTTCCCATCGCACCGGCCCGCGCAGCCACCACGTGATCGTGGGTGAACCGCAGTGGGTCCGGGGGGGCTCGCGGGGAGCGCGGGAGGCCGCGTTCCAGGCCAGCGCCCAGGCCTACGCCGACCGGCTCGAAGCACATGTGCGCCGGCATCCCTTCGACTGGTTCCATTTCCGCCCGCTCTGGGACGCGGCGGACGATGCTTGACATTTAGGGGACGATCCCATACATAAATTAAATTTTGCAAAGCAAAATCAGCACCTTTATACGACCAGGCACGCCGACCGACAGGATTCGGCGGCGACAAGGATATTGGCATGACACGGGAAACCATCCGCGCTCATATACTGGCGGTTTTCGAATCGGAATTCGAAATCGTCAATCCGGGAATGGAAGACGATCTGCGTGAATTGCACGGGTTTGACAGCATCGACGCCATCGAATTGCTGCGGGAAATCGAGGATATGCTGGGCTTCGAGCTGGACCAGGAGCAGAAAAAGCAGGCCATGGATCATATCCGCACCCTCGATCAGATTTTGGACTATGTGCAGGGGCTGAGCCCCGCCACGGCCTGACAGGAATCCAGCGCATGGACCGACGCGTCGTCATCACCGCCGCCTCCGCCATCAGCCCCATCGGGCACGCCCGGGACGAGATCATCGCCAGCCTGCAGAAGGGGGTTTCCGGGGTTAAACCGCTGCGCGACGACGGCCTGCTCACCGGGCACATCCACTCCAAGGTCTTCGGCACCGTGAGCGCGCCCCCCGATTTCGACTTCGCGCGCCAATACCGCAAGACCATGGGACCGGTGGCGTTCTATGCCTGCCAGGTGGTCAAGGAGGTGATCGCCCAGGCCGGCCTGTCGCCCGAGCAATTGGGCTCCGGGCGCCTGGGGGTGGCCTTTGGCTCGACCCACGGCAGCCCGACGGTGCAGCGGGGGATCTACGAAACCTTTTTCAGCAAATCCCGCAAGCGCTTCACATCGATCGGCGCCGTGGACTACCTCAAATCCATGGTGCACACCACGGCGGTCAATATCACCAAGATGTTCGGCATCACCGGGCGGGTGATTTCCTCCTCCACCGCCTGCACCACCAGCAGCCAGTCCATCGGCTTCGGCTACGAAGCGATCCGCTTCGGCCGGCAGGACGCCATGATCTGCGGCGGGGCGGACGAATACGACACCACCACGGTGGCCGTGTTCGACAATCTGCTGGCCTGCTCGACGGCCTTCAACGACACGCCGTCCCGCACCCCGCGGCCCTTCGACGCGGCCCGCGACGGATTGGTGGTGGGCGAGGGGGCCGGCGCCGTGCTGCTCGAGGAATACGAGGCCGCCCGACGGCGCGGCGCCGACATCCTGGCGGAAGTGATCGGCTTCGGCTGCAACAACAACGGCGGCGACCTGATTTTCCCCAACGAGCAGGGCATCACCGCCACGATTCAAAGCGCTCTCGAGGACGCCGGGCTGTCGCCCGGGGAGGTGGATTTCATCAGTGCTCACGCCACGGCCACCAAGATGGGGGACGTGATCGAGGCCAACGCCATTCACCGGGTGTTCGGCGAGGCCTCCCCCCTGGTGGCCGGTCTCAAGAGCTATATGGGACACACCATGGGATCCTGCGGGGTGATCGAGACCATCCTGACCCTCGCCATGATGCAGGAGGGCTTCCTGGCGCCCACCCTCAACCTGGAGCAGATCGACAAACGCTGCGCCCACATCCGCCACGTGCCCGAAGTGATGAACCATCGGGTGTGCGTGGCCGGTATCCAGAACTTTGCCTTCGGCGGTGTCAACACCTGCCTCCTGCTGCGAAGGCTGTAGTCCACGGGACATCCATGAACCACACGATGCGCACGCTGGCAGGGTTTTCGCGCGACCTGGCGGTGACCCTACTGCTCTGGTTGTATTTCACCCTGGGGTTCATTCTCTTCTTCCTGCCGTTTTATCTTGCGGCCTATTGTTTCAAGGCGGCGCCCGAAACCGCCTTCCAGAGGCTCAATCATTGGTTTTACCGTGGTTTCTTTGGTTGGCTGCGGCGGCTGATGCCGGGCCTTGCCATCCGCATCGACCCCGCTTTGCAGCAGCTGCGCGGGGCCGTGGTGGTCAGCGACCACCATTCCTACCTGGACCCCCTGTTGTTCCAGTCCATCTACGAACGCCAGACCACCATCGTCAAAAGCGGGTTTTTCCGGGTGCCCATCTTCGGTTGGTTCATCCAGACCGCCGGCTACCTGCCGGCCACAGCCGAGGGTCCCTTCGGGAAACTCATGCTGCAACGCATGGCCGCCCTGCGCGATTTCTTTGCCGCCGGCGGGGTCATGTTCGTCTTTCCGGAGGGGACCCGCAGACCCGGACAGCCGCTCGGGACGCTCCACACCGGGGCCTTCAAGATCGCGCACCGCTGCCGGGTGCCCCTGGCCGTGGCCCGGATCCGTCACACCGAGAAGGTGTTTCCTCCCGGGCACTTTCTCTTTCGCACCGGCCGGGGCGTTACGATAGAGGTCGAGCGGGCGGCGGTGTTCAACACGGGTCCGGAAGCCGAGATGCTGAAGGCCAGTGAATTGAAGGAAAGGGCAGGGGCGATACTCGCGGCCAGATGATGGCGCCTTCGCCTTGCGCCGATACCAGCGCGTCCGTGTTGAGAGTAAAGAAGATGATGCCATTCCCTGCAGACGATCCGAAACGGTTCCGGCGTATCCTTAGGCGCATGTTCCGAACCGGGATCCTTTTCCATTTCCGGCTGGTTTTCCTATTGCTTGCGGCCCTCGTGGCAGGGCCGGGGTACGCGGATGACGCCACCGGCTTCCGGTCGGTCAGCGGCCCCTGTGATTTTGTCTTCCCCCGGGATCACGGGGCCCATCCGGGCTACCGCACCGAGTGGTGGTACTACACCGGCAACCTGTCCGCCGCCGACGGCCGGCGCTTTGGCTTCCAGCTCACCTTTTTCCGCCGTCAGACGAGCCCCGCCGAAGCCCGCCGGCAGTGGCCCGATCCATCTTCCGCCTGGCGCACCCAGCAAATCTATCTGGCCCATGCGGCCCTGACCGACATAGCCGGAAAGCAGCACGTGATGGCTGAAAAGATAAGCCGTGAAGCCCTCGGCATGGCCGGGGCGGTTCGGGAGGGCGGGGCGACACGGATCTTCCTGCACGATTGGGCGGCCGTGATCGGGCCGGAAACCCACGCCCTGCGCATGGCCGATCCGGCGTTTCGCCTGGACCTGACCCTGGTGCCCACCAAGGGGCCCGTGGCCCACGGCGAGCGGGGCTACAGCCGCAAGGGAGACCGTCCCGAGCACGCCAGCTGCTATTATTCCTTTCCCCGGCTGGCCGCCCGCGGCCGGGTGGCCGTGGGCGGCCAGGAGCACGTCGTGACGGGCACGGCCTGGATGGATCATGAGTTCAGTACCGCGCCTCTGGCCAACGGTATTACCGGATGGGACTGGTTCAGTATTCAACTCGACAACGGACAGGAGCTCATGCTGTTCCGTCTGCGGCGGGCCGGCGGCGAACTGCATCCCGCTTCCAGCGGTACGCTGATCGGGCCGGACGGTACGGCGCAGTATTTGGCAAGGGAGGAAATTCGGACCCGACCCACCCGCCGTTGGACGAGTCCTCAAACCGGGGCTGCCTATCCGGTGGCCTGGGAGATCGTGCTGCCCGGCGAGGCGCTGGTGCTGCAGGCCACGGCGGCCCTGGACGACCAGGAAATGATCACCACCGGCAGCACCGGCGTAACCTATTGGGAAGGCAGCCTCACGGTGCAGGGGCGGGACGGCGAACTGCCGGTGCAGGGACGGGGGTATCTGGAGATGACCGGCTATGCCGATCAGGAGGCGCCCCTCTTGTGAAGGACTTGCCGCCGGAAGGCGGAAGTGCCGGCAATCGTTTGTTTAGACTTGACAGCAGCGGATCGAACCGATAATTGATCCAGGAATCATTCTTGATAAGCTTAAAATTGAAAGATCCTGATGACCTCGCGCCATCGCAACCATTTGCCGCTGCTCGCCCTTTTGGCAATCCTGATCATGACGGCCGAAGCCGCCGCCGTATCCGTCTTGTCCTGCCAGGGCATGACATCCTGTTGCTGTTCCATGGCCGCCGCCGACATGGACATGGCCGCCGGGACGTCGCCGGGTTGTTGCGCGGACGGGGCATCCCGGACCTGTGATCTCGATAACACGCCCGCAGGGGATCCCCTTTATCTGACGGCCCCGGTCGTCGACAGCGTCAACCTTTATGCTGCCGCCACAGGGCGCGTCGTTTCCACCGATATCCAAGCGCCCGCCTGGCGCAGGGTTTCGCGCGCCGTCGGTCCGCCGGGGGCTGGCGGCCCTCCCATCTACCTGCAAATTCAAGCCCTTCTTTGTTGAAGCCTCCCAGGATCTGAGCGCATGCATGCCGAGCGGCTTGCGGCGCCGGTGTGCGCCTGCCTCCGCGACAATGGTCAAGCGCCGGTTCGCATCGCCGGCCGGCCCGTCCGCCTGAAGGACGCCCTCGGATTCTATCCCCGTTTGAAGAACTATATCCGTTAACACAGAGACCGGCCCTTCTCCGTGCCGGAGACGGCCCGCCGAACAACTGCGAAACGCAACCCAATGCCAGTCGTTCATCCGTCCGAAGCGCGGGCCCGTCCCGCAACGCCTGGCCGCGGCATGAACGGTGGATATCCAGGAGACACAACCCATGGCCAAAAGCAAAAATAACCAGGAATTCCGAAAGGCCCCTGCTTCCCCGACCGATGTGCACGCCCGTAAAAAAGAAGCCGTGTTGGGGAATTCCCGGAAGAGAGGACCCCTCATGCCGATCCTCGTCGCAGTGGTCCTCGTGGCTGCCATTGCAGGGGGCTATACCCTTTACACCCGGCAACCGGCCGCTACCCCGGCCGTCGCCCAACCCGCGGTGCCGACCGCCGTTGTCAGCCAGAGCGCGGCATTCGCTACCGCGACCTATCCGGTGGCTCTTTTCGAAGACGGCCAGGCCCGCCACTTCGATTTCCAGGACGGCGACCGCACGATCCGCTACTTCGTGATCAAGAGCGCCGACGGCGTCATCCGGGCGGCGTTCGACGCCTGTGACGTATGCTGGCCCTCGGGCAAGGGCTACTACCAGGAAGGCGATACCATGGTCTGCCGCAACTGCGGCCGCAAGTTTGCCTCCACGCTTGTCAACGAGGTCCAGGGGGGCTGCAATCCCGCACCGCTCAAACGCAAAGTGGAAAATGACCTGTTGGTGATCGACGCCGATGACATCCGGAGCGGGGCCGGCTACTTCGACTTCAAGGGAAAGGTGTGACCATGACCCTGAAACAGATCGCCATCCGGAATCTTGTCCGGCGCAAAGGCAAGGCCATCCTGATCCTGCTGGGTCTCGTGCTGGGCATCGGTACGGTGCTCACGGTGATCAGCTTCTCGGACGCCGTCACCGGCGACATCAACCACAAACTGGAGAAGTACGGGGCCAATATCCTGATCGTGCCCCGCACCGAAAATCTCTCCCTGAGCTACGGGGGCATCCAGATGGGGGGCATCTCCTTCGATATGCAGGAATTGCGCGCGTCCGATCTGGTAGCGGTTCATGAGATCCAATATGCCCGCAATATCGCGGCCATGGGCCCCATGGCCCTGGGGGCGGTCAAGGTCCAGGACCGGCCGGTCATGCTGGCCGGTGTGGATTTCGAGGAAACCCGCATCCTCAAACCCTGGTGGACCATCGAGGGCGCACGGCCCGGAGCCGGCGGTCTTTTGGCCGGAGCCGAGGCGGCCCGTGTGCTCGGTCTCACCGTGGGGGACGAGGTGACGATAGGGGAGGCATCCTTTGCCGTCACCGGCCTGTTGAAGGCCACCGGCTCCCAGGACGATCATTTGCTTTTCACGCCGCTCGCCACGGCCCAGGCCATATTGGGCATGCCCGGGCGTCTGTCCCTGGTCGAAGTGGCCGCATTGTGCACGGCCTGTCCCATCGAAGAGATGGTGGCCCAGATCGGTGCGGCCCTGCCCGGCGCCAAGGTCATGGCGATCCAGCAGGTGGTCAAGGGTCGCATGGAAACCCTGGCGCAGTTCAAGAAATTGTCCTTCGGTGTGTCGGTGATCCTCATGCTCATCGGCAGCCTGGTCGTCCTGGTGACCATGACCGGCAGTGTGCGCGAACGCAAGGAGGAGATCGGCGTCTTTCGCGCCATCGGCTTCCGCAAGCGCCATGTCATGCGCATCGTCCTGACGGAGGCCGCTTTGATTGCCTTCGCGGCCGGCATCGCCGGCTATCTGGCATCCATGGGGGCCACCCGGCTGGCCCTGCTGCTCTTTGCCGACAATCCTCATGTGGCCGTACCCTGGAATCTGCCGATGGCCGCGGCGGCCCTGGGGATGTCCCTGGCGGTCGGAATCGCGGCCGCCATCTACCCCGCCCTGACGGCCGCCCGCATGGATCCTAACGACGCCCTGCGGGCCATATGAGAGGAGAACCAAGCGTATGATTATCGGTGAACACCTGACCAAGCGCTTCGGACGTGGCGAGGCGGCCGTGACCGCCATCGACGATATGAACTTCACGATCGCCTCCGGGGAGTTTGTCGCCATCATGGGTGAATCCGGCGCCGGCAAGTCAACCCTGCTGGCGGTCATGGGCGCTATGAATGCTCCCACGAGGGGCGCCCTGACGGTGGACGGCATCGACGTCTACGGTCTGGGATCGGAGCAGCGGGCCGATTTTCGGCGGGAGTATCTGGGATTTGTTTTCCAGAGTTTCCACCTGATCGGCTATCTGACACTGGAAGAAAACGTGATGTTGCCCCTGGCCACGATCCGTCTGCCGCTGCGCCGCAAACGCGACCTGGCCCACCAGGCCCTGGCCGCCGTCGGCCTGGACGGCAAACATCGGCGCCTGCCCCACGCGATATCGGGCGGAGAGAAGGAGCGGACGGCCATTGCGCGGGCCATTGTCAATCGTCCGCCGGTCATCCTGGCGGACGAGCCCACCGGGAATCTGGATTCCCGCACGTCCCAGGAAGTCATGAGGCTGCTCCGGAAGCTCAAGGATGACGGCACCACCGTGGTCGTGGTGACCCACAGCCCCCAGTGCGCCGCCTATGCCGAGCGGGTTTTACAGGTAGCCGACGGCCGTTTGCAGGCGGAGCAAAAATCCGCGGCAGCCATTGCTTTCCAGGGACAGGCGGCCTGACAGGCTGTTATTATACGACGCCTCGGAAACGGGGTATTTCTTCTCCTTGCGCTGCGCGCCTTCCTGGGGCATAACTCCGGACATGGAGACAGAGCGCGCCGTATGGTCGGTTTACATCATCCGCACCGAGGATAACCGCCTCTATGCCGGGGTAACCACGGATATCGCGCGCCGCTTTCGGGAACATCGGGCCGGTGGGCTGCGGGCGGCCCGCTACCTGAAAGCACACCGCCCGCGCGAACTTGTTTTTGCGATGGCCATCGGGACGCGCTCCCAGGCCCAGAAAGTGGAGTACCATCTCAAACGGCTGCCGCGGGTTGGAAAAGAAGCCGTGATCCGCAGCGCGAAACTGGTCTTCGACCCCGCGACCGGTGAGATCGCTCTGTAACGCAGGCGCTTGGCGACGGCCGGGCCGGGCAAACCGCCGCACGCATCATTGCCGTAAAGGAAACCGCCATCCGCCCTTCGCCGACCACGGCCCTGCCGATGCCCTTCGGAACGCTGCTGCTGATATGCTGCGGCATCACCTTCGGGTGTTATTTTGCGGCTTTCATGCGGCTGCCGGTGGTTCCCCTGCAGGCCCTGGCGCTCGGCGTGGACACCCCCCGGATCGGCATCATCAACGCCGCTTTCTTTCTGATGGCGGGTCTGCTTTCGTTTCCCCTCGGCATGGCGGCGGATCGCTGGAACCGCCGCAAAATGGCGGCGGCCGGATTGCTGGTCCTGGCGCTTTCCTCCCTGGCACTTTTTGCCTGCCGGACCTTTGTCCATTTTACCCTGGCCTATCTGATGCTGGGCGTCGGTATCGCTGCTTTCGGCCCCACCATGATGACCATGGTCTCTCTACTGTCGCCGGCGACGCATTTGGGTCGCGCCTACGGCTGGTATACCACGGCCATTTTCAGCGGCATGAGCCTGGGGCCGGCCCTGGGCGGGTATCTGGCAGGTACCGTGGGCGCTCCCCAGGTGTTTCTGGCGGCCGGTGCCCTGCTTTTTTTGGATCTGGGCCTGCTTCTCTGGCTGTTGCCATCCGACCTGCGTCCCCGGGAGACGGCGGCCTCGTCCGGCGACCGCCCCGAAACGCAAACCGCTTTGTTTCGCAACCGGCCGCTATGGGGATGCTGGCTCATAACCGTGGGCGCCTGCTTCGGCATGGGGATGTTTACGAGTTTCATGCCCCTGCACGCCGAGGGGCAGGGACTCGACGTCGGCCAGATCGGGATCGTATTCTCGGCCCAGGGGCTTTTCAACGGCGCTTCCCGCATTCCTTTCGGCCGTCTGAGTGACCGGGTGAAACGGCGAAGTACGCTCGTGGTGTTCGGCATCGTGCTCTATGGCATTGCGCTTTTAGGCTGCGGCGCCGCCGCGTCACCGGGGGTTTTTGTCCTGTCCGCAAGTCTGTTGGGCATCGGCCTGGGACTGGCCTTCACCTCCATCGGAGCCTTGATCGTCGAAGTGGTCCCGGCGAAATCCCGCGGCAGTGCCATCGGCGGCTACAATACCTGCATCTATCTCGGCATGATGATGAGTTCCGCCATCATGGGGCCGGTCTGCGAGGATTTCGGTTTTGCCGCCGGCTTTTACCTGACGGCCGCGGCCAACCTTCTTCTGCTGGCGGTCTTCTATTGGCTGGTCAAAGATTTTTCCATCGGGCGGGAGGCGGAAGAAGGGTAGGCCTTGCCGGCGTCGGCCAAAAAAAAGGCACACCCTTGTGGCGGGAGGGTGTGCCTAGAAAAGTATTAGGGCTTCTTAAACGACGACGACGTTGGCGGCGGCGGGGCCTTTCTGGCCCTGCTCGATGTCAAAGGTGACCTTGTCGCCTTCATTGAGGGTTTTGAAGCCGGGCATATTGATCGCGGAAAAATGCACGAATACGTCCGGTCCGTCTTCTTGCTCAATGAAGCCAAAGCCTTTATCGCTGTTGAACCACTTGACGACTCCATTTGCCATGGTGCTAACCTCCTTTCCTAAATTTTTCTCAAAGTTCCAAACTGGAGGTTGCCACGATGACACATGGAGCAGTCCTTCAGAACGAAACCGGCCCGCCAAGCTGGAACAGGCCTTTATTGATTGCTTCTACAATAAAGAGTTTCCTTAAAAAATCAAGAAAAAAAGAAACCGAGGCGGCACGTCGCGGCAGGGCCCGTTGTTGGAAAGTCGCAGGAAATAAAATTAAGTTAATAATAACGGATATATATGTTTTATAGAGTTCTTTGTCGCCAAGCAGGCGCAAGCGCTTCGATGGCCGTCAAAGCGTGGTGCATAAGGGGTTGCGATGCCTCCCCCGAGCGGCGGCAGGATTCATTGACCGGCGATGCTTGATCAGGCATTGGGGATAGGTTACGCTGAACGGGCTAACACCGGTCCGCCGATGGCGGCCGCGGAGGAGGTGAAGCAAAAGCATGGGATCCGCCCGTAGCACCACGCGGCGCCGCACTTCCCGCAGGGGAACGGCCGCCAAGACATCGAACCCGGACAGCTCCGGAACATCTGCAGGGGTGAAACGCAAGAAGGGGCCGGGCCTTGGCAGACGCGCCCTGCGATGGACGGCGGTTGTCTGTGCGGCCGCGGTCCTGCTGTCCATCGTGCTGGTTCTCCCCTGGCGCTGGTTTGCGCCGCCGACCAGCGCATTCATGCTGCGCGAACGCTTTGTGGTGGATAGCATCCAAGTGCGCTATCAATGGACTTCGTGGGAGAACATTTCACCCCACCTGGCCCTTGCCGTGGTAGCGGCGGAGGATCAGAAATTTCCGCATCACTTCGGCTTTGATTTCGGATCCATCGCCGATGCGCTGGAAGAGCGTGCCGGGCGCCGGCGGGGTGCCAGCACCATAAGCCAGCAGGTCGCCAAGAATCTTTTTTTGTGGCCGGCAAGGAGTTATCTTCGCAAGGGTATTGAAGCCTATCTCACGGTACTTCTCGAAGCGCTCTGGCCCAAACGCCGTATCCTGGAGGTCTATCTGAACGTGGCTGAATTCGGCCCTGGCATTTTCGGTGCCGAGGCGGCCAGCCGCCGCTTCTTCGGCAAGCCGGCCCGCCGCCTGTCCTCCCGGGAAGCATCCCTGCTGGCCGCCGTGCTGCCGAGTCCCAAGCGAATGTCCGCGGGCCGGCCTTCGGCCTATGTGCGGGGCCGGGCGGCGGAGATCAGGGCATGGATGCGTCAACTGGGCGGCCAACGCTATCTGGAAACGATCTGATTTTCGGTGTGCAGCGTTCAGCTTTCACCGGTATCGCAGGCCAATCGTTTTTCCAGTTCGGCCTTGGTCTTCTCCAACTCTTCGATGGCCTCTTTCAGGCTGTACTCGCGGGCTTCCAGCTTGACCATCATCATGCCGAAGGCTTCGGCCAGGTCGGACAGCAGGCTGGGATAGCGTTCCCGTTTGGCCAGCTCGAAGAGGCGCTCGGCATCCCGCTGATCGTAATGGCCGGAGGCGATCTTTCGGCAGGCTTGATTCAGCATTTCAAAAAGTTCCAGGTAATAGCTTGCGAAATCCATGGTGATGTCTCCCTGTTGGCATTGCCGATCGGACATCGAACGGGACCGTAACCGGTAAGGACCTGCCCGCGTCCGAACCCCTTGGACTGATCCGCCCCGTCGGGGGCTGGCCCCCGGAGTCCACCCGAGCGGGCGCGCAACGTCTGTCCCATGATAGCCATTATACCCCAGTTCCTTCAATAAGACCGATCCGTCTATTTTCAAACCCGGAAGATTGCCGAAGGTTGCCGCCAAGGAGGACGGGGACGTGCGCGATGGGGATCTCTTCACCGAAACCGCGTCCCGGATGGCAACGGCCGACGGCGTTGCGGAACTCATCGGTGGGAGGAGGGCCGTTC
>CAYMQN010000032.1:0-892 GCA_964392545.1 uncultured Desulfobacteraceae bacterium | reverse complement strand
GTGAATGATGCCGGCCAGGCAGGGAGGGTTGCCGTGCTGCACGTAGCCCGAGCAGAGGAGGATCGGCACATCCGGGCGGATGGCGGCGATGGCCTCGGCCAATCGGTCTCCCGTGAGGCCCGGCATGGTCAAGTCGGTGATCACGATGTCGAAGCGGTCGGGCGCTTTGCGAAACACCGCCAGCGCTTCCCGGGGATCGGTCATGCCGGTGACCCGATAGCCCTGTTTGGTCAAGATGGTCCGTCCGAGGTCGACCAGCATGGGTTCGTCGTCCACGAAAAGCACACGCTCGCGGCCGCTGAAATCTTCCTCGGCGGAAATATCGACGGGGCGGTTGTCGCTATCCGTGACCGGGAAGATGACGTCGAACCGTGTTCCCTTGCCGGGTTCGCTGGCCACCGCGATCGTCCCCCGGTAGCTCTCGACGATCCCGTGGACCACCGCCAAACCCAAACCGGTGCCCTTGCCCTTGGCTTTGGTGGTGAAATAGGGGTCGAAAATTCGGTCCCGGGTGTGGGGATCCATGCCGCAGCCGGTGTCGGTGACCGTCAGTTGGACATACTCCCCCGGCAAAACCAGGTTCCTGGCGCGCGCGGCTTCCATGGAAAGCGAAACCTGCTTGAGCCGCACGTCCAGAATGCCCCCTCCGGCCTGCATGGCGTGCATGGCATTGGTGCACAGGTTCATGACGATCTGGTGGATCTGGGTGGGATCCGCCATGATGGATCCCGTTTTCGTGTCGATGGCTTTGCGGATTTCGATGGTGGACGGCAGGGAGGCGCGAAGGAGTTGAAGGGCTTCCTTGACGATGCTGCCGATCTGGAGCACGATCTTCTCTTTTTCGGATTGCCGGCTGAAGGCCAGAATCTGCTGCACCAGGTCCGTGGCGCGG
>CAYMQN010000031.1:20536-24863 GCA_964392545.1 uncultured Desulfobacteraceae bacterium | reverse complement strand
CGTAGCCGGGCTACGCCTGCGGACGCCCGTCGGCTGCGGCCTTGCCAGGAGCCAAAATCTACCCCTTCTGGATGGACACTGAATAGTGCCCATCCATACCTCATACGATCCTGGAAACGGCACTAGACCGTCACCACGATCTTGCCTTTCTGCCGGTTGGATTCCATATAGCGGTGGGCGTCGGCGATTTTTTCCAGCGGAAAGGTGCGGTCGACCACGGGTTTGAGGGCGCCGGAGGTGAGGCCGGCCGTGACGAACTGCTTCCCGGCCGCCAGGAGTTCGGGCCGGCTCACGATTTCGAACAGCACATATCCCCGAATGGTCAACCCCTTGCCCAAGGCCTCCACCAGCGGAAAGGGCGTCGCTTGGCCGGATAGCAGTCCGTATTCGAAGATCGTGGCGCCGGGGGCGGCGGCCCTGGCCAGTTTTTCCAGGAAGGGCCCCGCCACGGGGTCGAAAACCAGGTGGGCGCCTTTGCCGCGGCCGATGGCTTTCATCTGCTCGGCCATGTCTTCTTCGTCGGTCACGATCACGTGATCGGCGCCGGCCTCCAGGAGAAACGGTTTTTTTTCGGTCCCGCGGGTGGTGGCCACCGCCGCGGCGCCTACGGATTTGACGATCTGGATGGCGGCCAGGCCGACGCTGCTGCTGGCCGCGGTAATCAGTACGACATGATCCGGCTGCAGCTTGCCGAGGGCGATCAGTGCGCCGTAGGCGGTCATATAGGGCATCCAGATGGCGGCGGCCTCCGTAGGGGAGAGCGTGTCGGGGTAAGATGCCGCCGCAAAGGCCGGCACCACCGCACTTTCGCCGTAAACGCCGTATTGGCGCATGGAAAACGAGGGGATCGTGCTGACCCGATCGCCGATCTGCAGATGGTCGACGCCGGGCCCCAGGGCATCCACGATGCCGGCGGCCTCGTATCCGATGCGGGAGGGCAGCTCCGGCGTTTCCAGATAGAGCCCCTGGCGGAAGAGCACTTCGGCCCGGTTGAGGCCGATGGCTTCCACCTTGAGGCGCACCTCGCCCTCCCCGGGTTCCTGCGGCGGATGATCTTCCAGCTTGAGGACGTCTGCATCCCCGGTTTCATGAAAGCGTACGATGGTGGGCATGGCCGGATCCTTTCGCTATCGGTCCTGCATTTCCAGTTCATGGGTAAGGGTAATGGCCTCGATCACGCTCTGGGCGGAAGGACAATGGGACAGATAGGTTTCGAAGCAGGTCCGGGCATCCTCCTGCTGGTCCGGCCTGAGCTTCAAACGGTAATGAACATGGATCCGCGTGATCTTGAGAATGCCATCGACGGCTTCGATATCGCCCCGCACCTCGGCCCGGTAGCGTTCCGGCGGGGTGGGGATGCGCTTTTTTGCCAGCATCGCGGCAAAAGTGCCCATCATTCAACCGCCCACGGCCCCCACGATGTGGTCCAGGGTTGCGGCATGCTCCTCCTCCGGCTCGATCTTGTAGAAGCCCTTGATGCCGCCGTGCACACCGTAGTAGACCGGCTGATCGAATCCCTCGATGGTTGCTTTGCGTGTCGGGCCCTTGACCCGCTCGATGGTAATCTGCGACTGGTGGACGATGTCCCCCATGGGAACCTCCTGTTGGATGAAGGGTTGGCTGTTGGATGAAGGGTTGGCGCCGGGTGTAAAGGGCAGATCCGTCCCGCCCAGGGTTGGAATGCGGACGCACGCAGCGCCTTGCCGGGCCGCGTGCGTCTCTGTTCAACAAACGGCGGGGGTCAGACCCGTCCGCCCCATACCGCCGGCTGGTCCTTGCGGTGTTTGGTCCAGGAGGGGCTGTTCGGGCTGGGCCTGCTGTAGGACTGGGATTTGATGTCGCGCTGGCGTTCCTGCTCACCCTCGAAAACCCGGTCGCGGCATTCGCCTTCACACTTGCCGGTCGTATCTCTCGTAGGCATGGATTCCATTGGTTGCCTCCATTGGTTGGTGATTCTGGCGGCACGATCGCTTGCGTGCCGCCTTTGAAATGACCCTAGGCATCATCGAAAAGATTTCAAGCGTCGAAAAATTTTTCGGGAAAATTCCAGGACCACCAGATACAGGGTGGCGGACAGGAACATGCGGCCCCTGGCGATCAGGCTGGCGCTGAGCCAGGCCGTCAAGTCGATTTTGCTTCCCCTGCGCGCCCGGTTTGATATCAAGGTCGTTATAGCGTATGGTTGAAGCGCTTTGATTTTCAGGGAGGCGGACCACGAACGTCGTACTGCAGGATAACGTTGTTTTTTGCAGAAGACATTCCCAAAGGAGATGACCATGGAAGGAATCCTTGAAAGGCTTGGACTGGCCGAGACGAACAGCGGCGCCACCACGGGCGGCGCATCCGGTTTTCTGGCCACCGGCGGGAAGATGCTGACCAGCTTCTCGCCCATCGACGGGCAGCCCATTGCCCGCATTCAGCAGGCCACGAGGGATGATTTCGACACGGTGGCGGCTGCGGCCAGCAAGGCCTTTGACGCCTGGCGGCGCATGCCGGCCCCCCAGCGGGGCGAGGTCGTGCGCAAGATCGGCCTGCGTCTGCGCGAGCACAAAAAGGACCTGGGCGCCCTGATTGCCCTCGAGGTGGGCAAGATCAACGCCGAAGGCGAGGGCGAGGTCCAGGAGATGATCGACATCGCCGATTTTGCGGTGGGGCTTTCCCGCCAGCTCTACGGCCTGACCATGGCCAGCGAGCGGCCCCAGCACCGCATGTACGAACAGTGGCACCCCCTGGGGCCGGTGGGGGTTGTCACGGCCTTCAATTTCCCGGTGGCGGTATGGTCCTGGAATGCCCTGATCGCAGCGGTCTGCGGCGACGTGGTGATCTGGAAGCCAAGTTCCAAGGCGGCCCTCACGGCCCTTGCCGTTCAAAACGTCATCGCGCCGGTGTTGGACGAATATGACCTGCGGGGGGTTTTCAACGTCGTGGTGGGCAGCGGCAGCGAAGTCGGGGAGACCATGATCAACGACCGCCGCCTGCCCCTGATCAGCGCCACGGGCAGCACCCGCATGGGGCGCCACGTGGGTACCACCGTGGCCAAACGCCTGGGGCGCAGCCTGCTGGAATTGGGCGGCAACAACGCCATCATCGTCTGCGACGATGCCGATCTGGATCTGGCCCTGCGGGCCACGGTTTTCGGTGCCGTGGGCACCGCCGGGCAGCGCTGTACCAGCACCCGGCGCATCATCGTGCATTCCGCCGTCCGTGAGCGCTTCATCGAGGGCCTGGTCAAGGCCTACCGGCAGGTGCGCGTGGGCGATCCCCGACGGTCCGACACCCTCATGGGTCCGCTGATCGACGCGGGTGCCGTGGAAGCGATGATGGCCGCGCTGGATCAGGCCCGTTCCCAGGGTGCCGAGGTGCTCCACGGCGGCGGTCGGCTGGAGCCGGTGCCCGGCGGCTTTTACGTCGAGCCGACCCTGGTGGCGGCCGAGAACCACTACCCCATCGTGCAGACCGAAACCTTCGCCCCCATTCTCTACATCATTGCCTATGAAGAACTGGAAGACGCCATCCGGATGCACAACGACGTGCCCCAGGGCCTCAGTTCCGCTATTTTCACCGCCTCCCTGCACCAATCCGAAGCCTTTCTGGCGGCCACGGGCTCCGACTGCGGGATCGCCAACGTCAATATCGGAACTTCAGGCGCTGAAATCGGCGGCGCCTTCGGCGGCGAGAAGGAAACCGGCGGCGGCCGTGAATCGGGATCCGATGCCTGGCGGGCCTACATGCGTCGGCAAACCACGACCATCAACTGGGGCGCCTCGCTGCCCCTGGCCCAGGGCATCGCCTTCGATTTGTAGCCCCCGACGGAAACGAAAGGGCTGTAGCTGAAAGGGGCGCCAATGGGCATCCGTGCGGAGTTTGCCGAAGCGGAGCGGTTCATCGCGGGACTGCGGCCGGCCGACGAGGGGCGGCTGTGCGCCATCTGTGAATCCATCCAGGCCGCGGAGACGCGTCTGCTGGCCCGTGCCGCGGACCACATGGATCGCTGCATCTCCTCCTGCCAGGGCTTGTGCTGCCGCAACATTCAATTGGAAGCCATCATCGGGGTCTGGGACCTGGTCTACATCCTCACCGTGGCGGGCGCCTACCGCGACCGGATGGCGGCCTGCCTGGAAAACGAAATTCCCTTCTATGCCGCCGACTGCATCTTCCTGGCCGATGGGGTGGGCCCCTGCATCCTGCCGGACAACGCCCGGGCCGAGGTCTGCCTGACGACCTTTTGCAGCCGCACCGAGCCCGTCGAGCGGGACATCCGGCGCGTCAAGCGCCGCTTCTACCGATTGGGCTGGTTCATCGCCACACGACGCCCGCTGATCCTGTT
>CAYMQN010000031.1:0-20436 GCA_964392545.1 uncultured Desulfobacteraceae bacterium | reverse complement strand
TATTCCTGTCAGCGCTGTCGCCACAGTTTCAAGCGGATCGCCCTGCGGGGGGAAGCGATTCGACCGGTGCCCTGTCCCGCGTGCCGGTCCGAAGACACCAAAGCGGTTTTGGGGCCAACCGGCCTGTTCGACGGCATCGCCCCCTCCAGCAGCCTGGCCAAGGACACCAACTGAACGCGCTGAACGGCGGCCGGGCCGGCCGCCGCGATCGCTGCCGCTCTGGCCTGCGATTCCGCGGGCGAGGGTGGATAGGGATGTCGATAAGCAATAGGGCGCGGCAGGGGCCTGACCGTCGTGGCCGACCCCTGCCGCGGGCGAGGGTAACGCTTTAGGCGGCCTGCTCCAGGCCCGCCATTTCTTCCGGGTCGAAGACCTTGTCGATGTCCAGCAGCAGTTTGACCCGCTCGTCCATGTTGGCCATCCCGAGGATGTAGTCCGTGCGGGCCCGGTCGCCGAAGGACGGTGCCGGCTCGATGTCTTCCTCCCGCACGTTGAGCACCTCGGAGACCGCATCCACGATGACCCCCATGCGGGTGGCCGCCTGCTCACCGCCCTGGATGTCCACCACGATGATGCAGGTGCGGTCATTGTAGTCCGTGGCATTCATGCCGAAGCGCAGGCGCAGATCGCTCACCGGGATGACCTTGCCCCGCAGATTGATGACCCCTTTGACGTAGACGGGGGTTTGCGGTACGGCCGTCACGGGCATCATGCCGATGATCTCTTTGACCTGCAGCAGGGGGATGCCGTAGTCTTCTCCGGCCAGGCGGAAGGTCAGGTATTTTCCGCTCAGATCGTTTTCCATCTTGGATCCTGTCCTTTCTTCGATGCGGTTTAGAAATCGGCAAACTGGTCGTCCTCGAGGGGGATGACCGCCTGGGGATCCTTGGTCTCGGCCCGGGGGGCCGCCGCAGGGGCTTGGCGCGGAACCTTTTGGACCGCCTGGGCCTTGTGGGCGCGGGCCTTGCGGGGCGCGGCCCTGCCGCTGTCTTGATCCGCGCCACCGATGATGGCCACCAGCTCCAGCACCACGGCCTTCATCTGTTCGGCCTGGGCGTTCATTTCTTCGGAGGCCGAAGCGGATTCCTCGGCATTGGCGGCATTCTGCTGGACCACCTGATCCATCTCGGAGACGGCCTTGTTGACCTGCTCGATGCCCTGGGCCTGTTCCGTGGAGGCGGCGCTGATCTCCGCCACCAGATCGGCCACCTTGCCGGAGCTCTGGGCCACCTTGTCGAAGGCGCCGTTGGTGGTTTGCACCAGCTCGGAGCCCTCTTTGATGCGCTTGACCGAATCGTCGATCAGGGTCGAGGTGTTCTTGGCGGCTTCGGCGGCGCGAATCGCAAGGTTGCGCACTTCGTCGGCCACCACGGCGAAGCCGGCCCCGGCCTCGCCGGCCCGGGCGGCTTCCACGGCGGCATTCAGGGCCAGCAGGTTGGTCTGGAAGGCGATCTCGTCGATGGTCTTGACGATTTTCTGCGTTTCCTCGCTGGTCTGGGTGATCTGCTCCATGGAGGTGGTCATCTGGTTCATGGACTGGTTGGCTTCCTCGATGATGTGGTTGGCATCCTTCATCAGCTTGTCGGCCTGGTTGGCATTGTCCGCGTTCTGGCGGGTCATGGAGGCCATTTCCTCCAGCGAAGAGGAGGTTTCCTCGATGGCCGCGGCCTGCTCCGAAGACCCCTCCGCCAGGGACTGGCTGGCCGCCGAAACCTGGCCCGAGGCCGAGGCCACTTCGTCGGCCCCGGAATTCATCATGGCCACCACCCGGTTGATGGGCATGGTGATGGAGCGCGCGAACCACAGCACCGCCAGGATGGTGACCGTCAAAAAGGCCAGCCCCACCATCAGGATCACGTTGCGGATGGAGCGCGAGGCCGTCATGAACTCCTCGATGTCCTGGGTGGCGGCCACGCTCCAGCCCGCTATGGGCACCGGGGCGAAGGCGGCGATCTTGTCCACGCCCTTGAAGGTGTAATCCTCGACCCCGAGGTTGCCTTCCATCATGTTCCGGGTGATGCCCTCCATGCCCTGGAGGGTCTTCAGATCCAGCTCGAGCACGTATTCGGTCTTGGGATGGGCCACGATGATGCCGTTTTGATTCGCCATGTAGGCATAACCGGTGGTGCCGATCGTTTTCTTGGAAATGGTGTCGATCAGGAAGTCGATGTTCAGGGTCAGGCCGATGATGCCCACCGGCTGGCCGCTGTCCGACCGCAGGGGAGCGGCGGCGAGGATCACCGGCTTCTGATCGATCTTCGAACGCAGGGCGTCGCTGAAGTTGGTGCGGCCGCTAGTGCGGGTTGTTTTGAAGTAGCCGCGGTCGTTGATATCCATCCCCTTGTACGGGGTTTCCCCGTTGGCCAGGGTGCCCGCAAACAGGATGCCGTCGTTGCGTCCCAGAAATATGCCCTGGTAGTTGTCGCCCAATCCTTCGAGCATGGCATGGATCTGCCGGTTGAGGGCCTGCTCCTCACCGAACGATATGCTTTCGGCTGCTGCGGCCTGCCGGAAGGCATCCACGGCGGCCAGGCTTTCGACCTTCTTGATTTGTTCGTCCAGCACGAGATTGACGGCTTCCGCCAGATCGGTGGCAATGTTCATGGCCTGGCTCTCGGACGCTTTGG
This sequence comes from uncultured Desulfobacteraceae bacterium, assembly GCA_964392545.1. GTDB lineage: Bacteria > Desulfobacterota > Desulfobacteria > Desulfobacterales > UBA5852 > JABZFP01. The sequence goes on along the minus strand of CAYMQN010000031.1, from coordinate 17,809 downwards.
TCAAGGCGTCGGAGGCCTTGTTCACGGCGAACAAACCCACCACGAGCAGCGGAATCAGAACGGCGGCAATACCGCCGGCGACCAGTTTGAATCCCAACGTTCTCTTTTTCATGTTTCCTCTCCTTTTTTTGTGCCCATCCCAATATGCCGTTTGGGGATGGGCGATGCCTATGCCATTTTGCGGGATACGTGCGACACGATGGATCCCAGTTCGTCGATGTCCAACGGTTTGATAAGGTAGCAAATGACCCCGAGCTGGCGCACCTGGCGCTCCAGAGCGTCATTGTTGTGCGCGGTCAGGGCCACCACCGGCAGCTCCGGATAGCGTGCGCGCAGCGTGGGCAGCAGCCGGGCGATATCGGCGTCCCGCAGTTGCGCGCTCAGGATCACCAGTTCGCAGTCACGGTCCTCCAATGCGCAGAGGGCTTCGCTGCCGGTGCAGGCCCAGTCCGTCGAATGCCCCATCTGGCTGACCAGCCGCTGGATGGCGTCCGCGGTGGTAAATTCGTCTTCGGCAATCAGTACCTTCATACGTTTCTCCATGATGCGGTGGTTGAACGTTGCCGTATCAAAGCAAGTACGGTGCCAGGCTGCTTCCCGACACGTTCGATAGGAGAAACATATAATGAAAACAATTATATAGATTGATAAGAGACTTTCCTGGGAACGATTTTCGATTGGGCACGGTCATTCCCGTTAAGCCGATTAATGATCATAACTATTTGTAAACATTGTTTAAAAATTTATCGGGAACGAACGTTCCCGATTCGGGGTTACTCGACGGCGTGCTGCTTCATCTTCTTGAAGAGGGTCCGGCGGTTGATCCCCAGGCTTTCGGCCGCCTTGGTGCGGTGCCATTGATGGCGCTGCAGGGCCAGCGCGATGATTTTCTTCTCGTAGGCCTTGACCATTTCCTGGAGATCCTGTCCGTGATCGGGAAGCGTCACGGGGAACGCGGGATCGCTCCGGCGGCTATCGGCAGGCCGCTGCGGAGCCAGATCCAGGCGCCCCAGCGCCACATAGCGGCGCAGGGCGTTTTGCAGTTCACGGACATTGCCCGGCCAGTGATGGGCGGCCAGGCGATCCATGACAGCGGCGCCGACGGGGCGGGTCCGGCGGGGATCGATTTGGGCCATGAAATGGTCCACCAGCAGGGGCAGATCCCCGATGCGCTCCCGCAGGGGCGGGAGATAGATGGGGATCACATGCACGCGGTAGAAGAAATCGGAGCGCATGCGCCCCTCGGCCACCATCCGCTGCAGGTCGCGGTTGGTGGCGGCGATGATGCGCACGTCGGGCTGTTTGAGATCTTCACCGCCCACCGCGGTGTAGCCGCCGCCTTCGATGGCACGCAGCAGCTTGGGCTGCAGGGCCATTTCGATCTCGCCGATTTCGTCCATGAACAGGGTGCCGCGGTGGGCCACTTCGAGATGCCCCTTTTTGATGCGCTCGGCGCCGGTGAAGGCTCCCGGCACATGGCCGAAAAATTCGCTTTCCAGCAGGTTGGGGGGGATGGCCCCGCAGTTGACCGCGATGAAGGGCCTTGCCCGCCGATCGCTCATGTCATGGATGGCCCGGGCCACGAGTTCCTTGCCGGTGCCGGATTCGCCGTAGATGATGACCGGCGAGTCCGCGGCGGCGGCCTGGAGGATGGTGCGGTAGACCTCCTGCATGGGGGCGCACTGGCCGATGAGCCGGCCGAAGCGGGTGCGGTTGTCGCAGGACTGCTTGAGAAGGGCGTTTTCCTTCTGGAGCCTTTCCTCGGCCAGTTTCCTTGCGGTGATGTCGATGAGCACGGACTGCTTGCCGACCACCTTCCCGTTCTCGACCACCGGCGTATTCATGGCGTAGTACCAGCGCCCGTCGCGGGGGCTTTGGATTTCCCGTTGGACGCTGCGGCCCGCGAAGATCTCCTCGTTGGCGCAAAAGGGACAGGGGCGCTCCAGTCCGTGCAGCACCCGGTAGCAGAAATCTCCGGTGCCGTCGCGGCCGTTTTGCTCGACAAGGCGCTGGTTCATGAAGGCGATCCGGTAGTCGGCCGTGCTGGTATAGATATAGCCGTCCATCAGATCGATGATATCGCGGATCTGCCGGTGGCTCTGCCGCAGGGAGTGTTCGGCCGCCTTGCGGGCGGTGACGTCCATGAAGGAAAGGATGCTTTGACCGGTGCCCGGGATCAGGCCGACTTTCATCTGGATGTCGCGGACCCGTCCCGAGCGCGTGACCACCCGGCATTCGTATTCGCTCGGCGCCTCGCCCTGTCCCGAACGCCGCGCAACATGGAAGCCCGTCATCATGTCCAGGTAGTCCGGATGAACGAATTGCGACCACTTCCGGCGGCCTTCGATTTCCCACCGGCGGTAGCCGGACAGCGCCTCGAATTTCGCGTTGGCCATCCGGATGGTCATGTCCGCTTCGACGATGACCGTCGCCGTGCCCGTATTTTCGAAGACACTGCGGTACATGCTCTCCAGACGGTCGGCCGGATGTTCCGGCTCCATCGGCAGGGTGTCGATTGGTGAGATGGCTGTCATTGAAAGAGGGATGTCCTGAAGCACCGATTGGATTTTAGCGTTTTTCCCTAAACACGTTTTCCGGGAAGACGAAGGTATTCTCCGTCCCATGGCTCAAACTGTGGGATCATGGAAGGTATCGTCCATATGGCGTAAAACTTTAGCGAAACCTGGCCCGGCACCGGTCCGCGGGCGCCATGGGTTCCTTGCGGAACCGATGCCCGCCGGTCCTGTTTTCCAGAGGGGGTGCCTGTCGGGCGTGGCCGTGAAGGGAAACTAGGGCCGAATGCGGCTAAACGGCGTTTCAGGCCGGAATGAAAAAGGGGCTAAAGCGCTGGAGCGAGTGCGCCGATAAGGATTATGGCCGCGGTCTGCGGATTTTGTCAGACGGGGTAAGCCGTGGCCGATGGATGCCATACGGCCGGATCGGCGGCTTCCCTAAAGGAGCGATGATGATTAGTGGATTGGGCGGCACACTGTCTTCCCTTCGGGCGCACGAGCGAAAAATGGCGGCCACGGCCGACAACGTCGCCAATGTGAACACCAACGGCTTCAAGCGCCACCAGGCGGTGCTGGCGGAGGGCCGGGAGGGGGCGGTTCGGTTGCATCTGAACCGCGACCCATCCCCCGCCCCCAAGGATCCGTTCGCCCCCGAGGCCCCGGGAGTTGAAAGGGAATTGTCCAACGTGGATCTGGCCGATGAAATGAGCGGCATGCTTCCCACTGAAATCGGCTATAAAGCCAACCTGAAAACCATCCGCGCCCACGATGCGATGATCGGGTCCCTGCTGGACATATTGGCCTGATGGGATCTGTCTCCGGTGATTGACGCGGCCGGGACAGATTAGGCGACGACTTTCTGGCATGAAAGTGGACACGGCCTCTTCCGCTCGGCAGCCAGCCGGATCCCGCAAGAGGGTTCGACCCTCGCGCCCTCCCCGTGTCCATCCTCGAAATTGTTGACATTTTCATACGAGGGCTCCTACTTTGTGTGCATCAACCTTCAGCCAAGCCGGTACCCATGAGTGAAGCCCCCCGCCTTTACAACAGCCGCGTGGTCAAGAATTACCTGGAGTATCTGGAGACACACCATCCGGACGTCTCCCTGGAACGTCTGCTGGCGGCCTGCGGCATCGACCGGGCCAAGGTGGAAGATCCCGGCCACTGGTTGACCCAGGCGGAAATCAACCGTTTTCACGTGGTCCTGGACGATGCCGTCACGGAGCCCCGGTTGCCCCGCGAAGCCGGACGGTTTGCCCAGGAAGCCCACGCTTCCGGCATGCTCAGGCGCTATGCCCTGGGCTTCATGGCCCCCATGATGGCATACCGGGCCTTGGACCGACTGGCCTCGGAGTGGACCCTTGCCCACCGTTTCGAGGTGCAGCCGCTTTCCGACAGGCGTGTTCGCGTGTCGGTGACGATCCGGGACGATGTCGTGGAACAGCCTTTCCAGTGCGCCAACCGGATCGGCATGATGGAGGCCATCGCCAAGCTGTTCACGGGCGAGTTCGCCAAGGTGGAGCATTCGGCCTGCCTGCACCGGGACGGCGAACGTTGCGATTATGATGTGTCCTGGGAGCCGTTGGCCTCCTCCCGCTGGAAGCAGGCGCTGAGCTTCGGTTCCGTGGCGGCGGTCCTTTCGATCTTCGTTGGGGCGGGCTTCCTGTCGGTCGGCCATTGGGCCATGCTCGCGGTGGGATGGGGCGGGCTGCTGGGCGGCGGCTGGGTCACGTCGGTGGTCCTGGAAAACGTGGAGCTCAAACGTTCCATCGCTCAAAAGGGCGAAACCGCGGATCTTTACCTCCAGGAAATCAAATACCGCTACAACAGTGCCTTTATGATTCAGGAGATCGGCAAAGCCGCATCGGGCCTGCATCCGCCGCAAGGCTTGGTCGATGCGATCCTGCCAATCCTGCAAAAGCGGCTCGAATACCCGGGGGCCATGCTGTGGCTGCTCGATGAAGCAGATCCGGACCTGCTCCAGGGCAACGGCTTCGGGCTGCCCCCGGAGCACCTCGACGGCATCCGCCAATTGCGTTTGGGGCGTCCGGAAGACACCTTCGGCGGTTTGCTGGAGACGGTCTGTGGCGAGGGAACCACCGTGGTGGCCGACCGTCCCGGGGAGATCGCGCGGCGGTTTCCCGCCGGTGCGGCGTCATTGGCCCGATTGGGGGTGGGGGCCTTTATTGCGGTGCCCCTGGAAAACGAGGCCCGCATCCTCGGCCTTCTGATGGTGTTCAGCGCTCGGCAGACCAAGCGAACCGCCTTCAGCGACATCAACCTTGTTTCGGGCATTGCCGCCCAGGTGGCCCTGGGCCTGGCCAGTGCCCACACCCATCACCGGCTGCAGGAACGCGAGGCCTCCTTCCGCCTGCTCGTGGAGAACCAGACCGACCTGGTGGTGCAGGTGGACCCCGAAGGCCGTTTTCGCTTCGTAAGCCCCTCCTACTGCCGGACCTTCGGAAAGACGGAAGACGAGCTGCTGGGAGAGACCTTCATGCCCCTGGTGCATGAAGACGACCGGGAGAGCACGGCCCGGGCCATGGAGGCCCTCTTCGAGCCGCCCTATGCGGCGCAGTTCGAACAGCGGGCGCGCACCAAAGACGGTTGGCGCTGGCTGCTGTGGTCCGATACGGCCCTGATGGACGATAAGGGCCAAGTGACCGCCATTATCGGTGTCGGACGGGATATCACCGAGCGCAAGCAGGCCGAGGCCGCTCTCCAGGAAAGCCGCGACCTGTTCGATTCCTTCATGGGCCATCTGCCGGCCCTGGCCTTCATCAAGGACCGCGAGGGGCGCTACATCTACACCAATCAGTGGTATCATACCCGGTTCGACGAGCCCCTCGGAAGTCGGCTGGGCAAGACCGATCGGGAGCTCTGGTCCGAAGAGGCCGCCCGGGAATTGATGGCCAACGACCGCACGGTCCTCACTGAAAAGCGCATCCTGAACGTGCTGGAAACGACCCACTTCCAGGGGGAGACCCAGTACTGGCAGGTGACCAAATTCCCGCTCTTCAAGGATGACGAAGCCATCTACGTGGGCGGGGTGGCCTTCGACATCTCCGACCGCATGCGGGCCGAGGAGGCCAAGCAGGAACTCGAGTTCCAGTTGCTGCAAACCCAGAAAATGGAGGCCATCGGAACCCTGGCGGGCGGGATCGCGCACGACTTCAACAACATCCTGTCGGCCATCATCGGATTCACCGAAATGAGCATGCTGGACGCTCCCCAGGATTCCGTGTTGACCGAAAACCTCCAGAAAGTGCTCCAGGCCGGCGGCCGGGCCCGGGATCTGGTCAAGCAGATTCTGACGTTCAGCCGCCAGGCACAGACGGACCCCAAACCGATTCAACTGCACCCCATCATCAAGGAGGCCATGAAGCTCCTGCGGGCGTCGCTGCCGGCCACGGTTCAAATGGACGCCGTCATCGAACCGGCCGGTACCGTAATGGCCGACCCAACGCAGATTCACCAATTGGTCATGAACCTGTGCACCAACGCGCGGGATGCCATGGAACATGTGGAGGGCACGCTGACCGTGATTCTGGCGCCCACGGTCATGAACGTCGAGGAAGCCGCGCGCTTTCCGCGCCTGCGGCCCGGCAAATACAGCAAGCTGACGGTTTGCGACACCGGCCAGGGGATTCCCGCCCACGTCCTGGAGAAGATTTTCGACCCCTTCTTCACCACCAAGGGCGAAGGCCGCGGCACCGGCATGGGGCTGGCGGTGGTCCACGGTATCGTCGAGCGCATCGGCGGCGCGGTCTCGGTGGACAGCCGGGTGGGGAAGGGGACCTGTTTTTTCATCTTTCTGCCCGTCATCGACGAAGCCCCGGTGGAGGTCCTGCCGGCCTCGCTCGAGGTTCCCGGCGGTACGGAGCGCATTCTGTTCGTGGACGACGAGTCTTTCCAGATCGATCTGGCCCGCCAGATGCTCGGCCGGCTGGGCTATCGGGTGACCGCCTTCACCCACAGCTTCGAGGCCTGGCAAGCCTTTCAAAAGGAGCCCCAGTCTTTCGACCTGTTGATCACCGACATGACCATGCCCACAATGACCGGCGACGAGCTGGCCCGCCGCGTCCTGGATCTGCGACCCGACCTGCCCGTCGTGCTGTGCACCGGCTACAGCGAGCGCATCACCGAAGAGGCGGCCGAGGCCCTGGGCATCCGCGGGTTCGTGATGAAACCCGTGGTGATTCGCGAGCTGGCCCTCCTGCTGCGCGAAATCCTCGATGCCGAAGCGTCCCTCTAAGGCATCGGTGGTGACGATACCGCTTTAGGGTGAACGAAAGGACCGTGCACGATGTGCCAACAAGCCTTCTGGGGCGCCGTTTTGCTCGTGTCCGTGACGTTTTGCACGGCCGCCGCGGCGGCCGTGCAGATGAACGACTTTGCTTACGGCGCGCGGCTCGCGGCACCCTCCAAGCCGGGGCTGGTAAAAATTGTTCTCCCCCGGCGTTTCCACCGAAACCTTGCCCATGAGGACGGCGCCGATATACGGGTGTTTGCCCTGGACGGGCGCGTGGTGCCCCATGTTCTGCGGGAGGCCGCATCCGAGGGTGAGCGGGGGTTCGAGCTTTTCTTCGAGAACCGGCCCGGTCAGAGCTATATCCTGGCCTACGGCAGCCGCCGGACGCAGGCTCCGACGCCGCCTCCCGAGCTGTTGCGGCGGGTAGCCCGGGATGGCAGGCGTGTGCCCGCCGCGCGGATCGGCCCCCGCATCGATCTGGGCGGACCGGTCCGTCTGAGGGAACCCGCGGGGGGCGGCGCTACGGGCCGCCTGATGTCGCTGTCCACCTTTTTGCTGGGATCTGTTTTGCTCCTGGCCTTCCTGGCCTGGTGGGCGGTGCGGCGGCGGCTGCGCTAAGCCTACAGACTGTCCTTGAATTTGCGCATGAGCCCGCGGAGCTGGTCGTAGCTCAACCCCAAGCGGGATGCTGCCTGGCGCTGGTTGTAACGCGTGGCCGCCAGGGCGTCGCGCAGGCGTTCGCGCTGCAGGCGGGCCACGGCTTCTTTGAGCGGCAGGTCCGTCAGGGAGGTTTCCCGGGGCGGCTCTCCCGGCGTTCGCGAAGCGGACGGTGCCGGTGCACTGTCCGGAAAGTCCGGATAGGTTACCGGACCTTCGAACGGATCGAATTGGATCGCTGCAATACGGTCGCCGCCGGTTCGGTAGACGGCCCGTTCGACCACGTTTTTAAGTTCCCGGATGTTGCCCGGCCAGGGGTAGTCCTGCAACGAACGGATCGCCGCCCGACTGAAATCGGGAATGGCCTCCCGGCCGAGTTCGAGGGCCATGCACCCTGCGAAATGACGGGCCAGGAGCATGATATCCTCCTGCCGTTCGCGCAGCGGGGGCAGGTAGAGGACCTCGAAGGCCAGGCGGTCCAGGAGGTCGCGCATGAAACGGCCCGCGCGGGCCATTTGACGCAGATCGGCATTGGTGGCGCCCACGATGCGCACGTCCACGGACACCGCGGCGGCGCTGCCCACCCGTTCAAAGACGCCGTATTCCACCACGCGCAGGATTTTTTCCTGCACCGCCAGGGGGATGGCACCGATTTCGTCCAGAAAACAGGTGCCGTGGTCGGCGGCCTCGAACCGTCCGGCCCGGCGCTGGTCGGCGCCGGTGAAGGCGCCCCGTTCGTGGCCGAACAGCTCGGCTTCAATCAAGGCGGGGTTGAGGGCCGCGCAGTTCAGGGTGACCAGGGCGTTCTGCCAGCGGCCGGAAAGGTAGTGCAGGCGTCCGGCGGCCAGTTCCTTGCCGGTGCCCCGCTCCCCGATCAGCAGCACCGGGCGGTCCACTGGCGCCACCCGGGAAAGGCGCTCCTGAAAATCGAGAAAGGCTTCCGACTGCCCTAACGCTTCCCCCTTTTCAGCTGTGGCGCTGATCGGCGGAACCATACCCATTCCTCATCGCTTGGTGGATAAACTGCTAAAAATCGGCTAAAATAACTATAATATGGCGAATCAATACCTATTGGGCGCATTCTGTGTCAACAATTATCTCCTTGAAATGACATGGGATCGTTACGAATCGGCAGGTTGGCACCGATTGTGCTCTGTCATCCGGTCAAACCCAACCGGGAGGTGACCATGGGCATTTTTACACGATTTCGCGACATCGTCAGTTCCAATATCAATGCCATGCTGGACCGCGCCGAGGATCCTGAAAAATTGATCAAGCTGATGATCCGTGAAATGGAGGACACCCTGGTGGAGCTCAAAGCCGCCTGTGCGGGGGTCATCGCGGACCGTAAAAAGCTTGGACGCCGTCTGGACGAACTCCAGGAGCGTCTGCGCCACTGGGACAGCCGGGCCCGCCTGGCCGTCCGCAAGGGGCGCGACGACCTGGCCCGCGAGGCACTGGTCGAAAAACGGCGTTTCACGCGTCTGGCCGAAGGCCTGCAAACCGAAATGGGCGAGCAGGACGATTTGATCCATCAATATCATGATGATATCCAGCAACTGGAAAGCAAGCTGCACACGGCCCGCGAAAAACAGCGCACGCTGGTTCAGCGGCATGCCCGGGCCCAGCATGCCAGGCGGGCGCAGGAAGAGATCCGGCGGGCCGGCAACCACGAGACAGTGGCCAAATTCGAAGAGTTGGAGCGCCGCATCGACCGCATGGAAGCCGAAGCCGACCTGGTGAACTATGGTGCGGCCGAAGCGCCCCTGGACCGGGCTTTCGAGGACCTCGCATCGGACGAGGAGATCGAAAATGAACTGGCGGACCTTAAATCGCGGGCCCACGAGGCCGGCCGCGAGAAGGCGCTTTGATCCTTTTTAGGGCGTCTCCGCGACCGGTTTGCGCCGCGGCCGCTACGGAAGGCCTTGCCCCATGACGGCAGTCTGGATCAGCATGATCATTTTCGGCAGTCTGGTTCTTATCCTGGGGATGCTATGCGGGACGATGCTGTTGGTCGTGAAGCTCCGGCACGGTGGGTTTGCCGCCGCCGGCCGGCAAGCGCAGGATGAGGAGGCCCGCATGATCCAAGAAATTTACCAGGGGCTGGCGCGCATGGAAGCACGGGTGGAAGCGCTGGAAACCATCCTCATGGAGCATAAGGAGAGGAGCTCGGAACGCCATGACGGTTAAACGCTATCGGCGACCAAACGGTATCTACCGATCCCGCAACGGCCTTATTTTCGGCGTGTGCCGGGGAGTGGCGACCTATTTCGATCTCAGTGTCTTCTGGGTTCGGGCCCTTGCCGTGGCATTGCTGCTTTTGACCGGGCTGTGGCCCATGGCGGGGATTTATCTGGCGGCCGCCCTGATGCTGCGGCCCGAACCGGCGCGGCCCATCCGGGACGCGGGCGAGCGGGAATTCTACCACAGCTACATCCACTCCCGGGAAGGCGCGGCCCAGCGCGTCCGGCGCCGGGCCCAAGACCTGGAGCGGCGTATCCGCCGCCTGGAGGACAGCGTCACCTCGCGGGAGTATGACTGGGATCAGCGCATCCGCGACTAGCCGGAGGTTGATGAACGGCGCCAAGGGCCGAAATGTCCCGCTGCAGGCGGGATCGCAGCCCTCGGCGTATGTCACATCGGGTGGCGCCTTGTCTTGCGGCCCGATCCTCGTTTATTCACGGCCTGCTATGTGAGGTGGCTAAACGGCGGGTAAAGCTATCCGTTGCGGTGCCAGATGAGTTCGGCGCGGGCATTCCGTGCGGCGAGGAGTTGCAGATCGATCTCTGCCAGGCGGAACCCGCGGCGGGCCTCGTCCAAGTCGATGGCATGCCGGTAAGCGTACTGGGGGTCGAGCTCCAGAACGATGACATCCAAGCGGAGTTTGCGATTCTCGACGCCCCGGTAGATGATGTCCACCTGATCCAGCCGCAGGGGGGCATCCCGTTGGAGAACCACGTTGACCCGGGAGGCATCGGGATCGGCGACCGTTTGCACACGGGGTGCTGCGGCGGCCGATGCCGGCCTGTCAACGGGGGCCGCACTGACCGTGATGAGGTAAAGTGAGGCGCCGAAGACGACCCCGCTGACGGAAAAAAACAGGATCGTCAACCATTTATGTTTGTGTTCGGTTCCCATGAGAGAAAAATTATTCCCTAGGCCTTTCTTATAGATTTATCCCAGCTTAGCACCCCTCGAGGCATTCGTGAAAAGTCCGCGGGTTCCGTCCCAACATCATTCCGGCGAACGCCGGAATCTTTTGATATCAAGGTGTTGGCGATTCCGGCGTTCGCCGGAGTGGCGGATAAAACCCGTTTTACGAAGCTATCATCCTTGCTATCGGTAAAACCAGAGCACATCATAAGACCTTCCTGCTCTAAACAAAGGGAGGGGCTGCCCAAAAAACCGGATCCGCAGGCGCAGCGGTGGATACCACAGGATCCCGGCGATGTCCACGCTCCTAAAGGTCAACCGCTAGCAGCGGTTTCTTATGGACAAACCTACCCGGATGGCGTAAATATATTAGTTTCTTCAAAAACAAACGGTTGCCGTTGATCCGCGGGACGCGTTCCCGCCGGCCGCCGGTTGAACCGAACCCAGGCCGCCCCGACTGCGGGAGCGGCCGCTCACGTTGAGGGGGATGGGACGACGCGCCCTCGGGATATAGGTTATGCAACGCAATCAAACCATCCGCAATGTAGCGATCATTGCCCACGTGGATCACGGCAAAACCACCCTGGTGGATGCCATGTTCCGCCAGAGCGGCCTGTTCCGCGACAATCAGGACGTCGATGAACGGCTCATGGACAGCATGGACCTGGAGCGGGAGCGGGGCATTACCATTGCGGCCAAAAACTGTTCCGTGCGGTGGCGGGACGTCAAGATCAACATCATCGATACGCCGGGCCATGCCGATTTCGGCGGGGAGGTGGAGCGCGCCCTTTCCATGGCCGATGGGGCCCTGCTCCTGGTGGATGCCTCCGAGGGCCCGCTGCCCCAGACCCGTTTCGTGCTGGAAAAGACGCTGGCCGCCGGCCTGCCCGTGATCGTGGTGATCAACAAGATCGACCGCCAGGACGCCCGCCCCGAGGAAATCCTGGACAAGGTCTACGATCTGTTCATCGATCTCGACGCCAGCGACGAGCAGCTCGACTTCCCCTACCTTTACGCCATCGGGCGCGACGGGGTGGCCCAGCGCCGGCCGGATGAAAAAGGGGTCAATTTGCACCCCCTGCTGGATCTGATCGTGGACTTCATTCCGGCGCCGGCCTTCGATCCCCAAGCCCCTTTTCAAATGCTGGTCTCCGACCTGGGGTATTCCGACTATCTGGGGCGTCTGGCCATCGGCAAGGTGGTCAACGGCGCGGCCCGGCATAAGGAAAGCCTGGTCTGTATCGGGGTCCGCGGCAATCAGCGGCCGCTCAAGGTTTCGCGTCTCCAGACCTACGCCGGTGTCGCCCTGCAGGAGGTCGAACAGGCCGCCGCCGGTGATATTATCGTGCTGTCCGGCATCGAAGAGGTCCAGATCGGCGACACCATCGCCACCCGGGAGCGGCCGGCGGCCCTGCCCCGCATCCGGGTGGACGAGCCCACCGTTTCCATGCGCTTCACCATCAACGCCTCACCCCTGGCCGGCCGCGAAGGCAAAATCGTGCAGTCCAGCAAGATCCGGGAGCGGCTGATGAAAGAAACCCTGCGCAACGTGGCCATCCAGGTGGAAGCGACCGACAGCCGGGATGTCTTCCTGGTCAAGGGCCGCGGCGAGTTTCAGATGGCGATCCTGATCGAAACCATGCGCCGGGAGGGGTTCGAACTGACCGTGGGCCGGCCCCAGGTGATCTACAAATACAAGGATGGCGAGCGCCAGGAGCCCATCGAGCACCTTTACATCGATTGTGACGAGACCTTCCTGGGGATCGTCACCGAGAAGCTTTCGGCCCGCAAGGGACAGATGGTCAACATGGTCAACCACGGCAGCGGCCGGGTGCGCCTGGAATTCTCCATTCCCGCCCGGGCCCTGATCGGCTACCGGGACGAGTTCCTGACCGACACCAAGGGCACCGGCATTCTCAACACCTATTTTGCGGGTTACGACCGCTACCGGGGGGATTTTCCGAGCCGGTTCACGGGCTCCATCGTCTCCGACCGCCAGGGACAGGCCGTGGCCTACGCCCTGTTCAATCTGGAACCCCGGGGCCAGCTTTTCATCGTGCCGGGCGATCCGGTCTACGAGGGCCTGATTTTTGGTGAACACAACCGGGCCAACGACATCAATGCCAATCCCTGCAAGGAAAAGAAGCTCTCCAACATGCGGGCCGCCGGCCGCGACGAGAACGTGATCCTCTCCCCGGTCAAGCCCATGACCCTGGAGCGCGCCATCCATTTCATTCGCGAGGACGAGATGGTTGAGGTGACCCCCCGCGCCATCCGGTTGCGCAAGGCCGTCCTCTCGGCCCAGGAGCGCTACCGCCAGCGTGGCTGACCGGCTGTGGGCCAACGGCACTTCAGGCCAGGGTTTCCCGCTTCAGGCACGATTGGCCGCCGGCGCGGTATCCCGCCTGCGCTCCCAGGGGTTTCGGAAACCCGTTGCGCCGGCGGCCGCGATTCGCTATAGTTTGCGAGGATCGAACGACTCCCAGCCCAAGCTGCCGCACATGTCCAAGGTGTTTGCTGCATCCCTCAGCTGAACCCCCTTTTCGGAAGGAGAAGCGATTTCATGCCCCTGTTAAAAATCGACCGTGAACGCTGCCACCAGGACGGCCTTTGTGCCGACGTCTGCCCGGCCCTTATCATCACCCTCGACACCGATGACGGCTACCCCGAGCTGGTTCCGGGCGGGGAGGAGCGCTGTATCCGCTGCGGTCACTGTGTAACTGTCTGCCCGCACGGCGCCATGAATCACGCGGCTATGGCGGCAGGGGACTGTCCCGTCATTGACCGCGAACGCCTCCCCGATGCGGATCAGGTCAAACAGTTTCTGCGGGCCCGGCGCTCCATCCGCTGCTACAAGAAAGATCCCCTGGACCGTGAAACCCTGGGCCAGCTCATCGACACCGCCCGCTTTGCGCCCTCCGGGGTCAATCGGCAGCCCGTTCGCTGGCTGGTGGTGCAGACCCCGGAAGAAGTGCAGCTCCTGGCGGGGCTGGTGGCCGACTGGATGCGGCATCTGATGGAAGAACAATCCCCCATGGTGGCGGCCATGCATCTCGACAAGATGGTGGCCGCCTGGGACAAGGGGCAGGATCGCATCTGTCGCAACGCGCCCCACCTGATCCTGGCCCATGGCGCCAAGGCCGACCCCACGGCTCCGGCCGCAGCCACCATCGCCTTGACCTATCTTGAACTGACGGCTGCGGCCATGGGCCTGGGGGCTTGCTGGGCGGGCTATTTCAACATCGCGGCCAATCTCTGGCCGCCGATGAAGGAAGCCCTGGCGCTGCCCGAAGGCCACGTGCCCCTGGGGGCCATGCTGGTGGGGCGGACCAAATACCGCTATCAGCGGCTGCCGCTCAGAAACCCGCCCGAGATCGTCTGGCGCTGAAACAGGGGGACCAAGGCAATGCCTGAAACCGATGCGATCCCTTTTGGGGGCTGATCAGACCGGGTTGCCGGCATCGCGGTTTGGAAGGCGATACCGATCCCGATTTCGATAAAGCGTGCCGGGACCCGCATCAGGGAGGTGGCCTTACCGGCGTTTCAACCGCCGCCGTTGGTGACGCGCATGGGGGATTACTACCGCCGCCATTATCGAAGCTATTACGATGCCACGGCGGGCATCGACCCGGAGCCGTTTCTGGGTGATTTCGCCCGGCGGCTGGCACCGGGCGATCGTGTCCTCGACGTGGGCTGCGGCTCCGGGCGCGACCTGCACTGGTTGCGGCGCAAGGGGATGACGGCCATCGGGTTCGAGCGCTCGCCGGAACTGGCCGATCTGGCCCGGCGGCTTTCCGGCTGCGAAGTGATCGAGGGCGATTTCAGCGTTTTCGATTTCCGCCCTCTGTCGGTGGACGCCATTATCCTTTGCGGAGCGCTGGCGCATCTCCCCCACAACCGTTTGGCGGACATGCTGGCTCACATTCTGGCGGCGCTCGATCCGGCCTCCGGGAGAAGGCTGGCGTATCTTTCCCTGAAAGAAGGCGACGGAACGGCCGTCGACCACCGGGGGCGGCGGTTTTATTTCTGGCAGGGCGGCCCCCTGCGGGATCTTTTGATCGCTTGCGGCCTGCACATCCTCGATTTCCGGCGCGGCCCTTCGGCCGACGGCCGCGGCGACGCCTGGCTCGGCTACGATCTGCATTGCCCCTTGCCAGGCGGGTAAATCAAGTCCTGTTGAAATCGGTATCGGTATCGGTATCGAAATCGAAATCGAAATCGATCCCGAAATCGAAATCGATACCGGAATCCGGATCGTGATCGAAAGATCCTGCCATGGCCTGAGCGACAACGATTACGACAACGCCAACGCATTAAACGGAGACAACCCAACGTGAGCCAGGACACCAAAAAAGTCATCTATTCGATGATCAAAGTCAGCAAATACTATGACAAGAAACCGGTTTTAAAAGACATCTCCCTGTCCTACTTCTATGGCGCCAAGATCGGCGTGCTGGGATTGAACGGCGCCGGCAAGAGCTCCCTGTTGCGGATCATGGCCGGCGAAGACACCGAATTCAACGGTGAGACCCTGCTCTCGGACGGTTACGACGTGGGCTATCTCGAGCAGGAACCCCTGGTCGACGCAGACAAGACCGTGCGGCAGGTGGTGGAGGAGGGGGTGCAGGAAAGCGCCGATCTGCTCAAGGAGTTCGAGGCCATCAACGAAAAATTCGCCGAACCCATGGACGACGATGCCATGGACCGGCTTATTCAGCGCCAGGGCGAGGTTCAGGAGAAACTGGATGCCCTGGATGCCTGGGATCTGGACGCCCGGCTGGAAATGGCCATGAACGCCCTGCGCTGTCCGCCGGCGGACATGCCCGTCACGGTGCTTTCCGGGGGCGAGCGGCGGCGGGTGGCCCTCTGCCGTCTCCTGCTGCAGAAACCGGACATTCTGCTCCTGGACGAACCCACCAACCATCTCGATGCCGAGAGTGTGGCCTGGCTCGAACACCACCTCCAGCAGTATGCCGGGACCGTCATTGCGGTGACCCACGACCGCTATTTCCTGGACAATGTGGCCGGCTGGATCCTCGAGCTCGACCGGGGCTACGGGATTCCCTGGCAAGGCAACTACTCCAGTTGGCTCGAACAGAAACAGGAGCGCCTGCGGCGCGAGGAAAAGGCCGAGAGCGCCCGCCAGAAGACCCTGGCCCGGGAGCTGGAATGGATCCGCATGTCCCCCAAAGGGCGCCATGCCAAGAGCCAGGCCCGCATCAGCGCTTACGAAAAGCTGCTCTCCCGGGGCGCCGAAGCGCAGGAAAAGAACCTCGAGCTTTATATTCCGCCCGGCCCGCGCCTGGGGGATGTGGTCATCACGGCCGCACAGGTGCGCAAGGCCTATGGCGACCGTCTGCTGATGGAGGATATGAGCTTCAGCCTGCCCCCCGGCGGGATTGTCGGGGTGATCGGCCCCAACGGCGCCGGCAAGACCACCCTGTTTCGCATGATCACGGGCGAAGAGACGCCGGACAGCGGTGAGATCCGGCTGGGCGAGACCGTCCAGCTGGCCTACGTGGACCAGGACCGCGAACTGGACGGCGACAGGACGATCTGGGAGGAAATCACCGGCGGGGAGGAGCAGCTCGACCTCGGCGCGCGGCGGGTCAATTCCCGGGCCTATGTGGCCCGCTTCAATTTCTCCGGCCAGGAACAGCAAAAGAAAGTGGCCATGCTCTCCGGCGGCCAGCGCAACCGGGTGCATCTGGCCAAGATGCTGCGCCAGGGCGCCAACGTGCTCCTTCTGGACGAACCCACCAATGATTTGGATGTCAACACGCTGCGGGCCCTGGAAGAGGCCCTGGAGCACTTCGGCGGCTGTGCGGTGGTCATCAGCCACGACCGCTGGTTTCTCGACCGGCTGGCCACCCACATCCTGGCCTTCGAAGGCGACAGCCAGGTGACCTTCTTCCAGGGCAACTGGTCCGAGTACGAGGCCGACCGCAAGGAACGTCTGGGGGCCGAGGCCGCCGTGCCCAAACGCATCCGTTATCGTCAGCTGACGCGGTGATTTCCGCCATGCGGCCCGGGCCATAACGGATTCCCGGGCGGCGCAGGGCGTTGGGATTGGCTCCCCGCCGCGGTGGCGGGTGCCTCAGGCAATGGGGAAGCGCCTCCGGATAAGGCCACATGCCCGGCCTACCGGGACGGCGGAATCGTCACCACCGGCACGGGGGCGTTTTTGACCACTTTTTCGGCCACGCTGCCGAACCGGAAATGCGCCTTGGCCCCGCGGGTGGCCAGGACGATCATGTCGATCTTTTCCGCATCGACGCGTTTCAAAATCTCTTGGGCCGGATCCCCCACCGCGACGTGATGGGTGTGGGCCGGGCAGCCTTGCAGGTGTTCCTTGCAGATTTGCCCCAAGCGCTTTTCGGCCTTCTTGTTCTGCAGGGCCAGGATTTTTTCAACATGATCCGCCTCGATGTCGCCGTACCATTCCGGGTGGTGCAGCACCGGGTTGTCGATGACGTAGAGCACATGCACCTCGGCGTGGTACTTTTCAGCCAGGGATTGGAGCGCGTCCATGGCCTGGTTGGCGTGGCCGGAAAAATCGGTGGGCCAGAGGATTTTGTGCACCTTCATGAAGCCTCCTTCCCCGGTCGTCGACCGGTCATGCCGTGGATGGGGTAGAACCTTTATGACCTATAATGAGCATTGTTCCATAAACTGCAAGCGCTCGGCCGCCGCCCCGGTCCAAGACCCGAATGGGGTTACCGAAGAAACGAGCACGCATCCATTTGATCGCAGGTGCGCATGTGGTAGGGAAAATAGAGGGCTTTGCCACAACCGTCCACTTGCACAGAAGGCGCTCTCCCCGGAGCACCGCCTCTGCGGGGGACACGTTTACGCCAATCGCAGCCGGCCCGCCGGGCCAGAAAGGAAGGTTATCATGAAAGCCTACATCACCGAACAGTGCATGGGGGATCGCAACTGCAACAAGCTCTGTCCCGAGGTCTTTGCCTATGACGAAGATCAACTGCTCTCCGTGGTGCAGTTCGAGGTCATCCCCGAAAAGTACGAGGAGGTGGTGCGGCAGGCGGCCCGGGAGTGCGGTGCCGACGCCATCATCATCGAAGAATAGCCTTTTTCGAACTCCTGGCGGAAAACGGGTAGATTGATAATTAATGCACTCGTCAAAAGTCGAAAAGCTAAGATTTTGTCATCCCCGCGCATGAGGCTGTGTCACAATTTGCACGCAAAAGGGTCGACACACACCGTCATCCCGGCG
>CAYMQN010000030.1:16811-24864 GCA_964392545.1 uncultured Desulfobacteraceae bacterium | reverse complement strand
CGACGAGCCCACCACCGCCCTGGACGTCACAATTCAGGCCCAGATTCTCGATCTCATCCGCGGTCTGCAGGCCGAGACGGGCATGTCGGTGATGTTCATCACCCACGACCTGGGGGTCATCGCCGAGCTCTGCGACGATGTGGTGGTCATGTATGCCGGTAAAGTGGCCGAGCGTGCGCCGATCCGGGACTTGTTCCGCAACCCCCGCCATCCCTACACCCGGGGTCTGCTGACGTCGATTCCCACGCTGGACGCCCCCCACAAGCAGCCGCTCAGTGTCATCCGTGGGGTCGTGCCGTCACCCGACGCGTTGCCGGAAGGCTGCCGGTTCGAAAATCGCTGCCCCCATGCCCAGCCGGTGTGCCGGACCGCCCAGCCCCCAATGGTGGCGGTCGGCCCGGATCATCGGTCGGCCTGTTACTTTGCCGGCGATCTCGAACCCTGGAAGCCACCTTTTAAGGAAGGCTAGGCGCGACATGACCGAGCCCTTGCTGGACGTCGAAGATCTCAAACTGTATTTCCCCGTCCTGGGCGGCGTATTGCGGCGCCGGGTAGCCCAGGTGTTTGCGGTGGACGGGGTGTCCTTTGCCATCGAGGCGGGGGCCACCCTGGGACTGGTGGGCGAGTCCGGCTGCGGCAAGACCACCGTGGGGCGCGCCATTCTGGGGCTTTACCGGCCCACCGGCGGTCGGGTGCGGTTCGACGGCCGCGACCTCGGTCATCTGGACAAGCAGGGGCTCAAGGCGGTCCGGCGGGATATGCAGGTCATTTTCCAGGACCCCTTCGAGTCCCTCAATGCCCGGCACACGATCCAGGAGATTCTCGAAGAACCCTTTCGCATCCATCGCATCGGATCGGCGGCCGAACGCCGGCAACGGGTGGCGCGTCTGGTGGAGCGGGTGGGCCTGCCTCCCAAAGCCTTGGCGCGCTTTCCCCACGAATTCAGCGGCGGCCAGCGCCAGCGCATCGGCATCGCCCGGGCCATCGCCCTGGAACCGCGCCTGGTGGTCTGCGACGAGCCGGTCTCGGCCCTGGATGTCTCGATCCAGTCCCAGATCATCAACTTGCTGCTGGCGCTTCAAAAGGACATGGGCCTGACCTATCTTTTCATCGCCCACGATCTGGCGGTGGTGAAGCATATTTCCGATGCGATTGCCGTGATGTACCTGGGGCGCATCGTGGAGTATGCCGAGGCTCAGACCCTCTACCGTGCTCCGGGGCATCCTTACACCCGCGCTTTGATTGCCGCCATCCCGGTGGCCGACCCCGAGGCCCGCCGCCCGCACCAGACGCTGGGAGGGGACGTGCCCTCCCCCATGCATCCCCCCAGCGGGTGCCATTTCCGGACCCGCTGCCCCCATGCCATCGAGCGCTGCCGGGTGGAAGCGCCGGTCTTGCGCCCGGTCCCGGGCGGCTCGGGGAAGGGGCATGCCGCAGCCTGCCACAGACTGGAGGAAATATGAGGTTTGCCTTCGGCCGCGGAGGGTGCGCTGTGGATCCCGGTTCACGATCTGCGTCGGTCCTTCAACGTTCCTTAATCCTTAAAAGCATCTAAAAACAGGGCGCTTAGACAGGAATCTCCCATGCGTGGGCCTGTCCAGATGATATGAATAATTATTCAGTAGCATAATTTTGACCGGAATCCTTGTTTGGATTGTTTCGGTTCGGTGTAAAGAAATGCCTGTGTGGTACATAAAAATATGAAAATATTATTAATATTGTTATTATGGCATGGATCTCAACGAAATATTTTTAGCTTGACAGAAGGGTTCAGGACAGATTATTTAAGTGAATAACCATTCATAATGCATTTTCCTATCAACCCGGGAGGTAAACATGGTGCGTAAGATTAGAAAGGCCGCAGTCATCGGTTCCGGTGTCATGGGCGGCGGTATCGCTGCGCTGCTGGCCAGTGCGGGTGTCGAAACCCTGATGCTGGACATCGTCCCCTTCGATCTGAGCGAGGAGGAAAAGAAGGATCCCAAGGCGCGCAACCGGATGGTCAAGGCCGGCTACGACAACCTGCTGACCATTCAGCCGGCATTGCTGATGCAGAAAAAGGACATCCAGCGGATTTCCATCGGCAACCTCGAGGACGATTTCGACCAACTGGCCGACTGCGACTGGATCGTGGAGGTGGTCGTCGAAAACCTGAAGGTCAAGCAGGATCTCTTCAAACGCATCGACGGCGTGCGCAAACCCGCCAGCATCATTTCCTCCAACACCTCGGGCATTCCGCTCAAGGCCATGTCCGAAGGGCTGAGCGAGGATTTCCGCAAGCATTTCCTGGGAACCCACTTTTTCAACCCGGTGCGCTACATGCACCTGCTCGAAATCATCCCCGGGGAAGAGACCGACCCGGATGTGCTCTGCTTCATGGCCGATTTCGGGGAGCGCATCCTCGGCAAGGGCATCGTCTGGGCCAAGGACACCCCCAACTTCGTGGGCAACCGGATCGGCGTTCAGGGCATGGTCAAAGCCATGCAGCTCATGGTGGAGGATGGGCTGAGCATCCAGGAGGTGGACGCTTTGTTCGGCCCGGTCATGGGACGGCCCAAAACCGCCATGTTCAAGACTTCCGACCTGGTGGGCCTGGATACCATGGGGCACGTGGCCCGCAACAGCTACGAGCTGATCGCGGATGAAGAAGAGAAGCAGGATTTCGTCATTCCGGATTTCGTCGACCAGATGATCGAGAAGAAACTGCTGGGCAAGAAAACCCAGGCCGGTTTCTACAAGACCGAGCTGACCCCGGAATGGAAAAAAGTCCGCAAGGTGATCAACCCGGAAACCCTGGAATACGAAGATTGGCAAAAGGTCGATTTTCCCTGCCTGCAGGAAGCCAAGAAGGCCAAGAGCCTGCCCGAAAAAATGCGGGCCGTCGTTTACGGCGACGACAAGGGCGCACGGTTCGCCTGGAAGGCGGTGGCCAGCCAACTGATCTACTCGGCCAACCGTATTCCCGAAATCTCCGACACCATCGTGGATATCGACAACGCCATGAAGTGGGGCTACAATTTCGAGATGGGGCCCTTCGAGACCTGGGACGCTCTCGGTGTCAAGGAATCCGTGGCCAAGATGGAAGCCGACGGCATGGCCGTCCCGCAAAAGGTCAAGGACATGCTGGCGGCCGGGATCGAGACCTTTTACAAGACCGAAGAGGGCAAACGGTTCTTTTATGATTTCGATGCCAAGGCCTACAAGGAAGTCGTCGTCAGCGAGGCCAACATCTCCCTGGCGGCGCTGAAGGGTTCCGGCAAGCTCGTCAAGCGCTGCGCCTCGGCCTCCCTGGTGGATCTCGGCGACGGGGTCTTCTGCTGCGAATTCCACACCAAGATGAACGCCCTGAACGCGGAGATCATCCAGTTCATGGACGAGGCCATGGACTACGTGGATCAAAACGGCGTGGGGCTGGTCATCGGCAACCAGGCCGGCGGCATGCCCGGCGCCTTCTCGGCCGGCGCCGACCTGAACCAGGTGAGCGAGGCGGCCAAGACCGACCGCCTGGGCGAGGTCGAGGCGATGATCAAGGCCCTGCACGCCGTGGTGCAAAAGGAAACCTACTGCCCCTTCCCGGTGGTGGCCGCGCCCTATGGCCTGGCGCTGGGCGGCGGCTGCGAGGTCTGCCTGGCGGCCGACCGCATCGTGGCCCATGCCGAACTCTACATGGGGCTCGTTGAAATCGGCGTCGGCCTGCTGCCCGGCGGCGGTGGCTGCAAGAACCTTTGGAAAAAGGCCATCGCCGGCATACCGGCCCATGTCAAGGACGCCGATCTGTCCAAGTTTTTCATTCCGACCTTTATGAATATCGCCACGGCCAAGGTCTCCATGTCCGCCGCTGAAGCGCGGGCCAACGGTTTCCTCGGGCCCCGGGACCGCATCGTGTTCAACCGCGACCTGCTGATCGGCGAAGCCAAGAAGGAAGTGCTGCGCATGGCCGATGCCGGCTACGCGCCCCCTGCCAAGGAAAAGCTCAAGGTCCTGGGCGCTGCGGCGGAAGGCATGGTCAACGGCGAGCTCTTCAACATGCAGAATGCCGGCTATGTCTCGGAGCATGACGTCTTCCTGGCCCGCCGGATTGCGACGGTGGTCAGCGGCGGGAATGTCCGTACCAACAGCAAGGTCGACGAGGAGGTCATTCTCAATCTCGAACGCGAGGCCTTCATCGACTTTCTGAAAGAGGAAAAGACGCTGGCCCGCATCGACCACATGCTCAAGACGGGAAAACCCCTGCGCAACTAATCCGGCCGACCGGACGGAACATCCAAGGAGGAAACAACCATGAGAGATGCCTATATCGTTACATCCCTGCGAACCCCCGGTTGCCGGAGAGGCAAAGGGGCGTTCAAGGATACCCGCCCCGACGACCTGCTGTCCTTTATTCTGAAATCCGTGGTCGAGAAAACCCCCAACCTGGAACCGGCCCGGGTGGAGGACGTCATGATCGGCTGCTCCTTTCCCGAAGCGGAGCAGGGGTTGAACATCGGGCGCATCGCCAGCCAGATCGCCGGCTTTCCGGAGCAGGTCTCGGGCGCCACGGTCAACCGCTTCTGCTCTTCCGGCTTGGAAGCCATCGCCCTGGCTTCCTTGCGGGTCATGGCCGGCTGGTCCGAAATCACCATCGGCGGCGGCGTGGAGTCCATGACCTACGTGCCCATGGGCGGCAACCTGCCGCGCCCTCATCCCGAATACACCCGCCAGCAGGCGGACCTGTATGTCTCGATGGGGATCACGGCCGAGAACGTGGCCAACCGCTACGACGTCTCCCGCGAAGACCAGGACGCGTTTGCCTACAACTCCCAGATGAAGGCGGCGGAAGCCCAGAAGAACGGGACCTATACCGAAATCGTCCCCACCCCGGCGGCCAAGTATGTCCTGACCGAAAAGGGCACCTACCGCAAGGAAACCTTTCTGCAGGATTTCGACGACGGGGTGCGCGCCACCACCACCATGGAAGGCCTGACCAAGCTGCGGCCGGTCTTCGCGGTCAACGGCTCGGTCACGGCCGGCAATTCCTCCCAGACCACCGACGGCGCGGCCGCCACGGTGGTCGTGAGCGCGGACACGGTCAAGGAACTGGGCCTGAAACCGATTGCCAAACTGAAGTATTACACCACCGTGGGCTGCCGCCCGGATGAAATGGGCGTGGGGCCGGCCTATGCGATTCCCAAGCTGTTGAAGCTGGCGGGCATGGACATCAAGGATATCGGTCTGTTCGAGATCAACGAGGCCTTCGCTTCCCAGGCGCTCTACTGCATCCGGAAGCTGGGGCTCGAAAACGACATGGACAAGATCAACGTCAACGGCGGCGCCATCGCCCTCGGGCATCCCCTGGGCTGCACCGGGGCCAAGCTTTGCGCCACGCTGCTGCGCAACATGAAGGACCGCGGCGTGAAGTACGGCGTGGAATCCATGTGCATCGGCGGCGGCATGGGGGCTGCGGCGCTGTTCGAACTCTGCGACTGATGGATCCGTTGTGGCCGGACGGAGGGCTCCGTCCGGCAACAAGGGATAGCTTGCTGCTTTACTGAAGATGAGCTTGTAGAAAGCCGACTAGGCAAAGGTCTTGTCATCCCCACGAAAGGGGGATCCAGGCATTTCAATGGGATATGGACTTACGCCTCCGCGGGCGCTCTGGCGGACAGACCCGCCCCCGCGGGAGTGACAATTTAGAAACTTTTGACGCCTTCATCACTGAAAAGGCCGGCACGCGAGTGCCGGCCTTTTTGTGTTGTCCAAGGGCAAGTAGATCAAAATGTCAGGTGGATTTTCAATCGCGGCGCGTGTTCGCTAACGGCAGGCTCAGTCGGAATTTTTTGGGGAGTCTCCGGCGGAGGATTTGCGCACCGTTTGGTCGATGGTCTCGTAAATGGTCTGAAAGGTTTCCGCAAAACCGGTCGGGGAAACCCGGCCGGCTTCGATAAACTTGACCACGACTTCCTTGGCCGCGCGCAGAATCTGTTCGTCGATGGAGGCCATGCCGGTGTTCCTTCCCGAGTGACATTCATGGAGCGCGTAGACCTTAACCATGAAGCGCGCGCCGGTGTCAAGCCCTATCGGCGCCCCCGGCCGGTTCGCGGGTACCGGATAGTCAATCAAAATCATTGAAATTTTAACGCCCGCGGTATAAAACTACGGCGAATTTGCAACCAGGACGCCGGAAAAGGTGGCCACACCCGGGGGCGATGCCCCGTCAAACGGCTGGCGCGCAGGACGGGCGCCGGGGAAAAGGGGACGATGATCAAACGTTCGGGGAAACGTTTTCTCGCATGGATCGGGATGGCGGCCCTGCTGCTGGTCGGTACGGGCTGTTTCTTCAACCTGAGTGAGGAAAAGGATTTCAAAAGCTGGTATTTCGGGGAACCCGGCATGGCCGGGGCCTTGGGCGAGAAGCGCTGCGATCCCTATGCCGACCGGATCCAGGGGGAGCGCCATCCTTACTACCTGCACTTCCGAACGCTGGAAGTCCTCTACCAGCCCCAGGGGGGCGCCCGTTACCCGGAGCGCAGCACGGTGACCGCGCTGGATGCCGAAGACCGGCGAACCGCCTATGCCTGTGAAATCGTTCCACAAGGTCAGGAGACCTTCAACTTCAATGCCGTGGACGCCGGCTTGGTGGACGTCATGGTACCGTTCCGCAAGGCCACGGCCCGCGAGGAAGACGGCCGCCAGAGCGAAACCGGTTCCTATGCGAGCAGCGTCGCCTACAATGCCGGCATTGCGGCCGTGATGAAAGCGCCGGTCTATCTGGTCCACGACGTTTTGAAGACCGTTTACCTGCCGGTGGCGGGAACCTATTTCATGTTCAAATCCGACGGGGCGGCCGAAGCCAGCGCCGATGCACCGGAGGAAACGGTGGCGGAAGTCGCTGAGGTCCCGGCACCGCCGCCGACTGTCGCAACCGCCGAAGCACCGGCTGCGTCCGAAGGACGCGAGACCGTGCCACCACCGCCCACGCCACCCTCCGGCGCCGAGGCCGAGGAGGAACCCCGGGCCGTGGCGGCCACGTCCGGCACCGATGCCCCCGCCTCCGGCGCGGAAATACCCAACGACACCTCCCAAGCGGTTCCACCGCCGGAAACGGGCACCGGCTCGGCGAGCGTGGTGCGGCACGAAGCGCTTGAAACCGGGGAGGCCGTACCCTCTTCGGCATCGGCCGCTCCGCCGGCCGCCGCGCAGGTGCCTGCGGGAGACCGGGAAATGGAATCCACGCTTTCGGCCGAAGCGGAACCTGCGGCCCGGGACCAAGGCATTCGGGAGGAAGATTTGACGGCCACCCCGGAGGCGCCGCCACCGGCCGCCGCGGCAGCACCGCCCCCCGCCGCGGTTCCGACCCCGGCGGCCGCGGTCCGCGACGATGATGCCCGAGCGTCGGACGACGTGGCGACAGCGGGGGATACGGAGGCAACGGAGGCGGCGGGGGACGCGGTCCTGGATGCCCGTGATGGGCAGGACGAGCCCGTGGAGGTGGCCAGTGTGTCGGAGAGCCGCCAGGCGCTGGCCGAGGCGTCCCTATCCGCGCCTGTGCTCGAAGAGGTCTCCCTTGCCAGGCGCGATCTCACCAAACAGGTCGCCTTTCTTGGTTTTGTGAACCGGGCGGTAACGGTGGACAAACCCATCAAAGACCTGTTCGAAGAAAGGCTCTGGCCGGTGGTTACGGAGGAATGCGGCCGCGGGGTAAGGGTGCTCCGTCGCGGCGAGCCCGGTTTTCCCGAAGCTTTGGCCGGCTTGTCCCGGGACCAGTTCGGACGGTTGAACAGCTTCGAGGTCACAACCCTGGCCCGTCTGGGCGGCGTCAATGCCGTGCTGACCGGTTCGGTCCTGGATGTCCGTGTGTCCAACGAAATCAGTGGCGTCCTCTGGTACAAGTCGCCTCGAGGAACCTTGCGGGTGTCCATCCTGGTGGAAGTCTACGATGCGGAAACCGGCACCAAGCTCTTGGATAAAACCCTGGTGCGCGAGAGGGAAGTGGAAGAACTGGAGCCCGGCAGCGAAGGCCGGCTGCGGGATCAGGACATGCCCTTGCTGCGGCAGGCCCTGGATGCCATGGCCG
>CAYMQN010000030.1:0-16801 GCA_964392545.1 uncultured Desulfobacteraceae bacterium | reverse complement strand
CGCGAGATGCTGGGTGCGAGCACGCCGGACCAGATGCGCCTGAAGGCGGAGGTGCCATGGCCGAGGAAATGGGGGACATGGCCTGCGACGTCTTGGAAGACCAGCCCTGGCGCGGCTTTATCACCGGCATCGACGGGACCCGCATCACCCTTTCCGCCGGCGCCGCCACCGGGCTTGTTCCGGGCCATATCCTGGCCGTCTATAACAGTCAGATCATCGAAGGCCTGAACAACCAGCAGTTTTTCCTGACCGGCGAACGGGTGGGGCGGCTGCAGATCACCCGGGTCTATCCCGACCACGCCGAAGCGCGGGTGATCGAAGGGGCCGAACATATCAAGAGTTACAGTTTGGTTGTGCCGGAGCGTTGACCGGCGTACCGTCTGCTAGGGTTGCTTCATAGGCGTCGATCGCGGCCAGGCATTCGGCCAGGGTGCCGACACGGGTGACCGCCTGGCGAAAACGGCTGCTGCCCGGCAGGCCCTTGACGAACCATCTCAAGCGGCTGCGCATCATGAGACACGCCTGGCGCTCCCCCAGGTAGGCCACCGATTCCCGCACGTAGCGTTTCATGACCCTGAAGCGGCGCCCGAGGTTTGGGTGCTCGGGCCGGCGTCCCTCCATACAGGCCAGGATATCCGCAAAAACAAAGGGGTTGCCGATGGCGGCCCGCCCCACCATCACGCCGTCGCATCCGGTTTGCGCCACCATCTGCTGCGCATCCGCCGCCGTGACGATATCCCCATTGCCGATCACCGGAATCCCCAGGGTTTGTTTGACGGTGGCAATCAGAGACCAGTCCGCATGGCCCCGGAACCCCTGGGAGGCGCTGCGGGGATGGACGGCGACAGCGTCGACCCCGCAGGATTCGGCCAAACGCGCGATTTCCAGGGCCTGCTGCCCGGAAGCCTCCCACCCGCTGCGGATTTTGATGGTCAGAGGTATGCTTACAGCCTGACGGACCGCTTTCAAGAGGGCCTCGGCCCGCCGGGGCGTGCGCATCAAGGCCACGCCCGCTCCGGTCTTGACGACCTTTCTGACGGCGCAGCCGAAGTTGATGTCGACCAGGGCCGCACCGGCGGCCTCCGCCATGCGCGCCGCGTCGGCCACGGTGGCCGGGTCGGCGCCGAAAAGCTGAATCGAAAGGGGATACTCTTCCGGCACGGTGTGCATGAGCCGGGCTGTTTTGCGGGAGCCGTGGACCAGGCCGTTGGCACTGACCATTTCCGAACAAACCAGGCCGCAGCCGGCTTCCTTGGCCAGCAGACGCATGGGCAGATTGGTGATGCCCGCCAAGGGGGCGAAGACCACATTGTTGGCCAATCGGACCGCTCCGATGCGCATGGGGCTAGCGTCCTTTGTCCAACCCCGGGCCGGGCGGGGCCGGTGCCCGGGGATTGGCATAGCAAAAAAGGCAGTTGTGGTAGCAGGGATGGCGTTGGTAGCATCCGATATCGGCGGCCACGTTGCAGGTGCAGCCATGGCTTCGGCGCTGCCCCGGATCCTTTTTCAGCCGCAGGTCGTTGCCGAAGAGGGCTGCCAGCAGCGGTCCGGGAATGCACTCGCCCGCCTGGACAGGCGCTTCGGCGGGCAGTTCCGCCAACACGGTTTTTTCGCAGCAGGCGCCCAGGGCGATGCCGCGGGGTTGCAGGATTTCAACCATGCGCAACAGGGTGCGGCGCTTTTCGGCCGGCGGGGGGTCCACCAGGGACAAGCCGGCGGCCGGCAGGCGTTTTTGGACTTTGCGGTAAAGATCCACGAAGCTCGTGACACAGCGGCGGATGCCCAGTTCGGCCATCGTCTCGGCAATGGGTTCCAGGCCGTCCAGATTGTCGCGCAGGCGCTCCCCGCCCCGGCGGCGGAAAAAGCATATCGGGTCGAAGCGCCAGGTGATCAGGCGCGGATCGTGCCGCCGGGCGAGGGCGGCCATCTGACGCAAACGCTCTTCCAGCGGCGGGATATGCGGTTCCAGTTCGGGGGCGGGGGAATTCAGGGTGAAATTGAAAAACAGCCGGTAGCCCATCTTGAGCAGCTTGCGATCGTAGTCTCCCTCCAGGAACGGGCCGAAATTCTTGGACCAGAACACGATGCTGTGGACCTCCTGCGGGCGTGCAGGGATCCGGCGGCGGTGCTGATTGTAGGGGTTGACGACCTCGAAGCAGCCCTTGGCCACGCCGTCCATGAACCTGTCCATGTAAAAGGCGGGGATATCGGTGCGCCGCGAGGCGGAGAGGATGGTTCGGGGAGCTTCGCGCATGGGCCTTGTCGATGTCTAGGGCTTCTTCAAATCCTTGAGGGCGATGACCCGGCCACTGCCCGTGCATGGTGCCGGGGGGGAGTCGGTGTCCGCCGCCGGCGGCGTTTCCGCTTCCAGGGGCGAGACCACCTTTTCCAGACGCATGCGCTGGCCGTTCATGGTGAATTCCTGCCCGTCGATATAGACGTCGCGCAGGATCCAGGTCACCACCTGGGGCGGGACCTGCAGCAGCAGGAGCGTGACATGGTACCAGTCGGGCTTGTGGTCCGGCAGGATGGTTTCGATGCGGGCAAAGAGGACCGGTTGGTCCTCGTGATGAATCAGCACCAGATCGTTTTCAACGGCCATACAGGGAGGTTCCTTTCGACAAACGTGTCCGGCCGGAAAGCAGCCGTTTCTCATATGAAACTGCGCGTTGCATGACCCGGCAGCACGACCTGAAATGGGCAGGATCAATTGCGCATCAAATTTAAATCATATATATCATTGGACACGATGGCAATCCTCCTTTCCGCCGGTTACGGGTTTGGCCCTCGGCGGTGTTTCATCCTCTTTCAGGAGAATGCATTTCATGCGGATCAGACGACACCTTCGGCAACCGGTTCCGGGATGGTTCTTGATCTTCTTTTTGCTGGGAGGCCTGCTGGCGTCTTACAGCCCGGCCGCCGCCGGCGAGGCGCCGGATCTGCAAATCCGGATTCGCGACGTGGCCCGCTTTCTGCAGAACCTGGAAACCCTGATGCCCGGCGATGCAGGAACCCCTGCGCTTTCCCGGACGGCCATGATCAAAGGTCTGCTCCAGGGCACGGACTGGATCGACCCGGCGCGGTCGCTGGTGGCCCAGTTGCATTACGACGGTCAAAATCCGTCCTGGCGCGTTCTGGTGCCTTTCCAAACGCCCAACGAGGATTTTCAGAAGGCGTATGGGGCCGTTGCCGGGGACGACTTTTACGCCCTGCGGTTTCCGCCGGCACCGGAAAGGCCGCTTTCCGACCGCCAGCGCACCCAATTGAAGCAAGCTTCCACGGCACCGGTGGAGGCCGACATCGTGGTCGCGCTGGCGGCAAGCCGGCTGCTGCACCAATTCGAGCCCCGCATCGAGGCGACCCTCCGGGACCTGGCCGCCACGTCATCCGGCCAGGATGGCGCCATGTCCATGTCGCCGGAGGACATGCAGCAGATGGTCGGCGACATGATCGCCACCGCCAAACAGGTGGAAAACCTGCGCCTGGGATTGGCGCTCGACGCGCAAATGCTGCTCTTCCTGCTGGACCTCGAGGCCGTTCCCAATTCGTTTCTGGCCGGTCTGCTGGTTGACCCCAAGAACGCGGTGCGCCTGAACGACTACCAGACCGATTACCCCCTGCGGTTTCGCTCCCGTTCCTACAACGTCGCCGGCGCCATCCAGATGCTGGGGGCCAGTTTCGGCCAGTTCTACCGGCAGATGGGATTTGATGTCGACGAACTGACGGAACTCGCCCAGGGGCTCACCGGAGAGATGGCCGGGGGCATGGCGCTGGATCAAAGCGGTCTGACCTTCGAAATGATTTACGCCCTGCACGACACGGTGGACGGCGAAACCTATCTGACGCAGGTCTACCTGCCGTGGTTTCAAAAATACAACCAGCAGATGGCCGCCCTGATGCAGTCCCAAACCGGGCCGTCGATCCTGCCGCTTTATGAGCGCATGCCGGATGCCACTGTGGCCGGTCGAAGGGTTTTCGGGGTTCGGACCCGCTTTCCGGCCATGACGCCCGCCGGCCGTCGGATGCCTTCCAATCCCGCGGCGCAGGACTACGAGACCCGCCTGGCGGCGGTGGACAATCTGATCCTGATGGCTTCCAGCGAGGCGGCCATGGCGCGTCTGATGACCGCGGCGGCGGGCTTTCAAACGGCACCAGCCGAGGGGCCGATGGCCCAGTTTGCCATGGATCTGGGGGCCTATCTGCAGGGGCTGCAGGGCCTCCTGAAAGACGACGGGCCGGCGGCGAGCGCCACCGATATCGGCGTGGTGACCATGGCGGCGGATGTGCAGGGCGGACGACTGGCCACCCGTACGCGCATGAAGGTGGCGGATATTCAGCGCACGATGGGGATCTTGGCCGCCCTTTCAACCCGCATGGCGGCCACCGGGCCGTTGGCCGCCGCCGAGAGCGCGACGGGCGGGACAACGGACCCGACCGATGGGGGCGCCGGTGCTGCCCCGGCCCCGGAACCGCCCAAAACAGCGGCCCAGTGGATGGACCGTGGCGGTCTGCTCTCCGCCTATGGCAATTATTCCGGCGCCGTGCGCTGCTACCGGAAGGCGCTGGCGCTGGCACCCGATCGGGCCGAAGCCCACTTCCAGCTCGGTGTCGCCCATGGGGAACTGGGACAGTTCGCGGCGGCCGTGGACGCCGTCTCCCGTGCCATCGACCGACAGCCCACCAACGGCGACTATTTCTACGGACGCGGGCGCATCTACCTGAAGGCGGGGGATGACGATCTGGCCATGAAAGATTTTATGGAAGCCGGTTTTCTAGGGGATGAGGATGCCCGTGCCTATCTCCAGGAGCGGGGAGTGGAATGGCGCTAGCGGCTGCGCCCGGCGGGAGCGGGGATGGGGGGCAGCGAGCGGGGATGCGTTTCGACCTCCAGCGCCAGACCGCGGACGATGGCCGCCGGGTCTCGCATCCACAGCAGTTCTCCCAGCGGGAGCGGGCGTGGTAAACGCGTTTGGAAGGACAGGCGACCGGGCCGGCGGCTGAAGTCGGCCAGCGCTTGCCAGAAAGCCCGCACCTCCGGTGCCCGCGCCGCCTGGGAACGCGCCTGAAAGGTTTTCACGAACGCCTTGCGCACCTCCTCGAGCGATCGCCCTTGCCGGCGGGCGGTCGTCGACAGGATCCGCTCGACCCAGCCCCGGTCCTCATAGCGGCCGCCGGCGGCCACCAGCGCCATGGGCGGCAGGACCAGAAGCCAGTTGAGGGGGCTTTCCAGGGCCAGGGCCACGCCCCGGGGATTCACCTTGTCCAGGTCCAAGCGAAAGGCCATCTTCCCGGTGCCGGCCGCCTGCAGGGCCAGCGCCACCCGCCAGCGCTCTTCTTTTTCCCCCTCGCGCGTCCATTGCAACGTGCCATCCAAGGTCAAGGTATCCAGGGCCAAGGTCCTCAGATCTTCCTCCAGCGGCGCCAGCGCCGGTTGACCGGCAGCGAGAACGACGCCGCGGACGGCGGCCTCGAGAATGCGGGGGAAAGGCGTGCCGGGCCGGAAACGGCGAATGTGCAGGGCCTGCACGAAGATGGTGTCGTCCATGCCGGCAAAAAGCAGCCTCACATCCCGCACGTCACACTGCAGGGACAGATAGGGGATGGTCAGGGTGCGATAGCGCATGCCGGTACAGCCGGGAATCTGCCGAGCCGCAATCTGCAACTGGTCGGCCACCACACGGTGCAGCACCATCCGGAAGGCCCCGAAGAGCAGGGCCGCCGCTGCCAGCCCCGCGGCCAGCAGGATTACCGGTCGCACGCCGCCGTGGACCGAGCGCATGGGGCTGGGGTGCCGGGAGGCGAAAGGCCGTGGCGGCCGGGGTTTCAATCGGCCTGGCTCCCGGGCGGCGAGCCGGGATCCAGGATAATGCCTTCCGATGATTTGCCGTCCACATAGAGCTCCAGGGGGTGGGGCAGCCGGATATGGCGCAGGAAGTTGGTCCGGATCGCGGTGGGCTGGCGGTTCAGCCAGTCCCAGCGCAGGAAGCCGTGCGTCTCGTTTTGAAGGGTCAGATAGCAGATGCCCGAGGAGGTCAGGTTCTGAAAAAAGTGGGAGCCCTGGGAAGGATCGGCATGCAGGGCCGGATGGGAGGTTTCGATGATGGCGCCTACCCCGCAGATGTCGCGCCAGATGACCGGGATGCCCAGCCAGCGATCGGCCGAGCCCCACCGGCCGGGTCCGATGAGCAGGTAGCGCTTGTGCTGCCCCTGCAGCGCGCTGTTGAGACGTCCGATCTCACCGGCGATCTCGACGGTGCGCGCCGGGTCGAAGGTTTCCGGATCCACCAGTACGATATCGGCCATGTCGTGAAAGCGCCCGTTGCCCAGCGCCAGACGCGAGTAGCAAATGGCAGCGGCCTTTTGCGCTTCGGTGATGGGGGCGCTGACCTGCCGATCGAGCTGGGGCATGGGGCGGATTTGCAGTAAATGGAATTCGTCGGGGTCGGCATCGGCCGTCAGGTTGACACCGAATTCGATTTCCACCGGCCCCCCCATCCCTTTCTGACAATCCGCCAGCAGGTCCGCCAGGATATCCGCCAATGGAAAGCGCCGATGCTTGAGAATCGGCGCAAAGGTGAGGACCGGATAGCCTTGCGGGGACAGGGTATCGCGAATGCGGTTCTCTTCGGGCCGGTAGCTGCTGCACATGGCGGCGATGGGGGGATGGTCCCGGCAGTCCTCGATATCCCGCGCTACGAGAAGGGTGCGGGCATCCGCATCCACCTGCCGGCGGGCGGCCTGCATGTCGATGGCTAAAAAGGAGCGTTGGGCATTCTTGAGAATGTCGCCTACCGTCGAAAATTGGGGCAGAAGCTGGGGATGGGCCGGACAGAAGCGCAGCGCCCGGCGTTTGGTGTCCGGCGAAGCGCTGAACCCCAAGGAGATCAAGGCGATGCCCTCTTCGGCCCGCATGCGCGAGACCGGGTAGAAATTGAAGGAGCTGGCCTGACCGGTGATGGACGGATAGAACAGCCCCTTGTGTTCGGCGCCGGTCAGCTTTTGGATCAGAACGGCCATTTTCTCCTGTTCCAGGCGGTGCCCGGTGCTGCGCGCATAGGTGCGGGCGCGCTTGAGATAGGTCGAAGCGTAGACCAGCTTGACCGCCCGCACCATCTGCCGGTGCCGCACAGTGTCGTCGGGATGGCAGTTGGGCAGGATGAGGGTTTGGTAGAGGCCGGCAAACGGCTGGTGCTGGGCATCCTCCAGGAGACTGGAGGACCGCACCGCCAGCGGATAGCGGGTCTTTTCAAGAAAGAGGGTAAGGGCCTTCTGGGCGTTTTCGGGCAGGTGG
This sequence comes from uncultured Desulfobacteraceae bacterium, assembly GCA_964392545.1. Classification (GTDB taxonomy): domain Bacteria; phylum Desulfobacterota; class Desulfobacteria; order Desulfobacterales; family UBA5852; genus JABZFP01. The sequence continues at coordinate 9,510 of CAYMQN010000030.1, read as the reverse complement.
CCTTTCAAAAACATCGCGATCACGTGGGTGTCGTCCTGGTCGCAGGAGGCCATGTCCCGCAACTGGTTCTGGTCGAGAAAGGCATCGAAGCCCTCGGTGGATATCACCAGGGTTTTGGGAACCTGGACGGACACGCCGGGGTAGCGTTCGTCCAGATGGCTCAGGGTGCGGATCTGACTGGCCATAAAGGCCAGCCCCCGGGCCTTGCCGCCCAGGGATCCCCGGCCGATGCGCACAAAATCGGCATCCGGGTCGTAATGATCGGGCGCGAAGTCCGTAACGACGCCCCGCTGGCGCCCCCGTCGCCGCTCCTTGAGGCAATCCACCAGGTACTGCTTCAACTCTTCGGTTGTGGGAAAGTCCGATACCTTGACCGGCCGCAGGCGGTAGGCCAGCAGGATTTCCGAGCGCGCCATGAGCCAGCCCGAAAAATGATTGCGCCGGGCGTGATAGAGAATCGACTCCCGGGGGATATCGGGCAGAATCGCTTCGAGCTGCCTCAGGTTGGCGGCGCGGCCCACCTCGCGGCCGTCCGGCATGCGGAAGACGAAATCGCCGAAGCCCAAGCTCTCCTGGAAAAAACGGCGGATCTCTTCGTGCAGCAACGGAGAGTTCTTGTTCAGAAAGACGGCCGGTATGGCCGAAGCCCGCTCCCGATTGGATTCCTCGGAACTGAAATTCAACAGGGGGACATCGGGGGATTCGGACTTGATCCGCTTCAGCAGGGCGTAGCCGGCATCGGCATCCAGCCGCCCGGCGCGGGGAAAGCGGACATCCGAGAGCACCCCCAAAAGATAGGGCTGGAAGGTGCGGTAGAGTTCAAGCGCTTTTTCATAGGTGCTGGCGATGAGGATCTTGGGCCTGGCCCGCATCCGGAAAAAGCGGTGCTCCTCGTTGAGAGATTCCTCCATGACGGCCTGGGTCTGGGAGACGATTTCCTTGTAGAGCAGCGGCAGCAGGGAGGAGATATACAGCGGCGAGTCTTCCACCATGATAATCACCCGCACCCGGGCCCGCTCCGTATCGTAGGCCACGTTCATGGCGTCTTCGACGCTCTTGATGATGGCCAGCAGGAGATCGGCGTTGCCGCTCCAGATGAAGACGCGGTCGATACAGTCCTCGTCGAAGCATTGTGGATCGAGGCGCATCCAGTTGGGGTCGGGGGTCAACAGGAATACCGGGAGGCGGTTATGGTTGCGTTTGATGCGGCGGCCGAGTTCGTGGACCGGAAAATCCCCGATCCGCGGCATGGTAATGACCATGTCGAAGGCCTTGCGGTCCAGTTCGGCCAGCGCTTCCCGGGCGGTGGAAACCCAGGTCAGGTGCGGCGGCCGGGACAGGTTGAGACCCCGGTACTCCTGGATGATGCGCTGGGCCAGGCGACCCTCCTCCTCCATGATGAAGGCGTCGTAGGGGCTGGAAACCAGCAGGATGTGGTTGACCTTGCGTGCCATCAGTTCGTGAAAGACCTTGAAGGACAGGTCAAAAACATCCCGCGACTGATGTGTATGGCGTGGTGACGGCTGCATAGATGAGGGACCGATCGTCGGTGCCGGATATCCGGCGCTGGGGCCAAACGCTCCCAATGGGCGGCGGCTTTCAGGGTTGCCGTTTGTATACCCGATTCCCCTTCATCCCACAAGAGCCCCCGGCGGAGCCCGCCCTGCGGGCCGAAACGGCGTGTGCGGGGGCGGCTGCGGCGAAGCCCTCAAGCGGTCCTGCAGTGCAGGCCCTGCCGGCTTTGGCGCCGGGCGAAGGCACGCTGGATGGCCTCGAGGGTTTCGCGCTTGCGCAGGGCCCAGGCGGGGGCCACGAGTTCATCGGGATGCGGGTCGCCGGTCACCCGCTGAATCACGGTGTGCGGCGGGAGCCGTTCGATGAAGTCGCAAACCAGGTTCACGTACGCCTTCTGGCTCAGGCAGTCGAAGCGCCCCTGCCGGTAGAGGGTCGCAAGGGGCGTGTCCCGGATGACATAGAGCAGGTGCAGTTTGACCCCGTCGATGGCCCGCTCGGCCAGGTAGTGGGCCGTGTCCAGCATCTGGCGGCGGGTTTCACCCGGAAGCCCCAGAATGACATGGGCACAGACGGGCAGGTTCCGTCTGCGGGTCCGCTCCAGGGTCTCGTTGAAACAGGCCGCGTCGTGCCCCCGATTGATGCGGCGCAGGGTGTCGTCGTGGGCCGATTGCAGCCCGTATTCCATCCACACCAGATAATCCCGGGCGTATCCGGCCAGGAGGTCCAGGACGGCATCGTCCACGCAATCCGGCCGGGTGCCGATGGCCAGGCCGACCACATCCTCCACGGCGAGGGCCTCCTCGTAAAGCCGGGCCAGCCGTTCGACGGGCGCATAGGTATTGGTGAAGGACTGGAAATAGGCGATGAATTGTTGGGCTTTATAGCGACGGGCCATGCGGGCCTTGCTGTCCTGCAATTGCTGACGGACGGACATCCCGCGGCGGTAGGCGCCGGTTCCCGAGCCGCGGGCGTTGCAATAGATGCAGCCGGCCCTGGAAAGGGTGCCGTCCCGGTTGGGGCAGGTCATGCCGGCATCCACCGTGAGTTTGTGGACGCGGTGCCCGAAGCGTGCGCGCAGATAGGTGTTGAGATCGCGGTAGTGTGCTGTCATGGAAACCGGCCTTTGCTTGACCTGATGCGTCGTCGATATTATACCAGCCCCACCGGGTCGGTCGACAGGCCGTTCCGGGGGGCCGTGCGGCCCCGGCGGTTCATCGCTTTTGGGCGCCGGCCGGATGGTGGTGCCGGACACGCCTTTTGGGATTCGAAACACCTATGGCTTCACCCTTCCCCCATTACGATATCATTGTCGTCGGCGGCGGCCACGCCGGCTGCGAGGCCGCCCTGGCGGCGGCGCGCATGGGCTGCACCGTTTTGCTGGTGGTCATCGACCTGGACAAGGTGGCCGCCATGCCCTGCAGCCCGTCTATCGGAGGCATGGCCAAAGGTCAACTGGTCAGGGAAATCGATGCCCTCGGGGGGCAGATGGCCCGCATTACCGATCAGTCCGCCATCCAGTACCGCACCCTGAATACCCGCAAAGGTCCGGCGGTCCACGCCACCCGCACCCAGAACGACAAGGCGCGCTACCACACCGCCATGAAGCATGTGCTGGAAACCACGCCCGGGCTGGATCTCAAACAGGCCCTGATCGAGCGATTGGTGGTGGAGGAGGGCCGGATCGCAGGGGTGGTCGATCAAACCGGCTTCGGCTATGGCTGTCGAGCGGTGATCCTGGCCACCGGAACCTTTTTAAGCGGTCTGGTCCACATCGGCGCCCACTCCCTGCAGGCCGGGCGGGCGGGGGAATTCGCCAGCTACGCCCTGCCGGAAAACCTGCGCGCCCTGGGATTCGAGATGGGGCGCATGAAAACCGGTACGCCGCCCCGCCTGCACCGGGCCACCATCGATTTCAGCCGCTTCGAACGCCAGACCCTGGAGGGCGCACCGCGCCCCTTTTCGCATTTTCCCGCTGGCGTCCAATTGCCGCAGCAAGCCAGCTACATCGGCCACACATCGCTGCGCGCCCACGATATCGTGCGGCGCAATCTGGAGCGTTCGGCCCTTTACAGCGGTATCATCAAAGGCACCCCGGCCCGCTATTGTCCGTCTTTTGAAGATAAGATCGTTCGCTTTCCGGACAAGGATCGCCATCAGGTGATTCTGCAGCCCGAAGGCCTGGATACCGAGGAAATTTACGCCAGCGGCCTGGGCAACAGCCTTCCGGTGGAAATTCAGCTTGAATTCGTGCATTCCGTGGAAGGGCTCGAAGCGGCCGAAATCATGCGGCCGGCCTATGCCATCGAGTACGACTACGTCAACCCGATCCAACTCAAAGCGACCCTGGAAACCAAACGGGTGGCGGGGCTTTACATGGCCGGTCAGATCAACGGTACGTCCGGCTACGAGGAGGCGGCGGCCCAGGGATTGTGGGCCGGCATCAATGCGGCCAGCCGCATCCAGGGGCGCCCGTCCTTTCTTCTCGACCGCTCCCAGGCCTACATGGCCGTCATGATCGACGATCTCGTGACGCGCGGTACCCGGGAACCCTACCGCATGTTTACCTCCCGGGCGGAATACCGGCTGATCCTGCGAGAGGACAACGCCGATCTGCGATTGATGGAGGTCGGTCATGAACTGGGGCTGGTGCCGTCCGAGGCGGTCAAGGATCTGCGCGCACGGCGCCATGCGATTGCGGCGGAAATCGGCCGCCTCAAAAAGACCGTGATCAAACCCCGCGCCAGCGTCAACGCCTATCTCGCCGGCCGGGGAACCCGCCCGCTGGCAAGCGGCGCGACCCTGGATCAATTGCTGAAACGGGCCGAATTGACCTATGAGGCCGTTGCAACCCTGGCGCCTGCGCCGACGCCGCTCGATGCCGACGCGCTGCGTCAGGTGGAGATCGAGATTAAATACGAGGGGTATATCCAGCGCCAGCTCAAGGAGGCTGAAAAGCTCAAAAACATGGAAAAAATCCGGATTCCCGAAGGTTTCGATTTCCGGCGGGTGCATGGGTTGTCCAACGAACTCAAGGAGAAGCTCGCGGCGATCCGCCCGGCCTCCATCGGCCAGGCCTCCCGGATTGAAGGCATCACGCCGGCCGCCTTGACGGCCCTCATGGTGACCCTCCGCGCCCTGGCCTGAGGTGGCACCGTATTTCCATTGACATCACTAAATACCGTTTTATTCTAGTATCTTATAAAAATACTGATACGAACGCCGATGATAGCCCCGCATGCGCACCCCGGGGCAAGGAAGGACGCCAATGGCAGGGACGGATTATTATGCGGTTTTAGGTGTCGGCAAAGACGCTTCCGATGGAGAAATCAAGAAAGCCTACCGACGCCTGGCGATGAAATATCATCCCGATCATGCCAAGGGAGACCCCAAGGCCGAGGAGCAGTTCAAAAAGATCAGCGAAGCTTACGCGGTGCTCAGTGACAAGGAAAAGAGGCGCCAGTACGACCGCTTCGGGTCGGAGGGCTTCCGTCAGCAGTACTCCCAGGAAGATATTTTCCGGAATTTCGATTTCGGCGATATTTTTCGCGAATTCGGTTTCGGCGGGGGCGGCGCCGGCCGTCAACCCGGGGGCGGGGTGCGCTTCTCATTCGGGCGGGGGCAGTCGCCCTTTGAATTCGGTGGCGGCGGGCAACGGGCGGTCAAGGGCTCGGATCTTGAATATGAGTTGGCTTTGACGCTGCAGGAAGTCGCCACCGGTACCCGCAAGACACTGGATTTTCAACATGAAGGACGCACCGAACGCCTGACGGTCAAAATCCCCAAGGGCATGATCAACGGGAAGAAATTGCGTTTGGCCGGCAAGGGATCCCCCAGCCCCATGGGAGGGCCGCCGGGGGATCTTTATGTCCGTTCACGGGTGCTGCCCGACAGCCGCTTCTCGGCGGAAGGCCACGATGTGCTTGTCTGGCGGGAGGTGAAACTGTCCGAGGCCGTTCTGGGGACGACGCTCGCGGTGCCCACCTTGGAGGGCAAATCGATGAACGTTAAAATTCCGCCTGGAACCCGTCATGGTACGCGCCTGCGGATCACCGGCCACGGCCTTCCCCACATGGGCCGCAAGGAGCACGGCGATCTCTTCGTGGTGGTCCAGGTGGCCCTGCCCAAAGAGTTGACCCGGGAACAGCGCCAACTGTTTGAAAAGTTAGCCGCTACAGGACTGTAACCAATCAAATTCATTGACAACTCCGATATTCTTTACTATCACTGAGGCAGTAAAGTAGGCGTTTGGGCGGAAAGAAATGATGGGCGGGACAAGGGCGGTCGTGCCACGGCCATGGAAAGCGCCTGACGAAACCGGTGACAAGGGGCAAGAATCATCGGGTACCTGAAGGCGCCTGCCGGCATGAATTCTTCGCTATTTTTACCTGGTGGCCATCCCGGGTTGAATGGGCACTAACGATCTATCATGTCCGAATTCATACCGGTACTGACAAAGGAAGACATTGAAGCGCAGGTCCGCCGTATTGCCCGTGCCATCTCCAACGACTACCGGGACCGCGAACTGATTCTTATCGGCATCCTGAAAGGTGCCTTCATATTTCTGTCCGATCTGATTCGTCAGCTCTCCATCCCCGTGAAAGTCGACTTCATGTGTGCTTCCAGCTACGGCGACAGCACCCGAAGTACGGGGCGCATAACCCTGTCCAAGGATGTGGATATCGACATCGAGAATAAGGATGTTCTGATTGTTGAAGACATCGTCGATACGGGGCTGACGCTGTCCTATCTGGTGGATTATTTGAAATCTTCCGGGGCGGCTTCCGTCCGTATCTGTGCGCTGATCGACAAACGGGAAAGACGGGAAACCGACGTGACCGTCGATTACGTCTGCCATACGGTCGAGAAGGGGTTTCTCGTGGGTTACGGGCTCGACTACGCCGAGTTCTATCGCAACCTGCCGGAGGTCTATCACCTGAAATTATAATCTTTGGGGTGTGCTATGATTCTTACCTGCCAAAACTGCAGTACCAGTTTCCGACTGGATGAAACCTTGCTGAAGCCGACCGGATCGAAAGTGCGTTGCTCCCAGTGCCGGCATACATGGGTGGCGATGCCGCCGGAGCCTGCTTCAGAGGATCGTCCCGGGTCCGGAGACGATGCCAGGACCGCCCAGGCGGCGGTGCTGGGTGCGGCCGTCCTGGGTGCCGGTGCGGCCGCGGCAGGATTGCCCGAAGAGGCGAATGAGGAACCCCCTGCTGACAGGCCGCCCGAATTGAAGTTTTTCATGGATGACGATGATGTGGATGTGGATCAAACGCCTTCCGAAGACGAAGATCTTGTAACCGATGAGATCAATTTGGATGAGCTGGACCAGCTTTTGAGCGAGGATTCGGGACCCCTTTCCGGCCCGCGCCCTGATGAGGATTTCAAAACGGAAGAGCTCGATTTGGCCGATCTCGAGAAAATGCTCGATTTGGAAAGCGACGCCTCCCAAACCGATGCGGCGGTGGAATCCGCAGCGGAAGAAGAGGAGGTCGATCTGACCGAGGTGCCGCTGGATGATCTCGAGGCGGGGACGCTCGAAAAAGAAGACAGTGTCATTGAAGAGCTCGATCTCGACCTGGAGGATCTCGAGGGCCTGCTGGATGAAGATACCGGATTGGGAGATGAAATTGCTTCCGTGGAAGAAAGCAGCGGTGACCTCGAGGCGGCGGGAGTCGGCCTGGAGGAGGACGATGCGGAGGCTGCCGCGGATGAGATCGCTCTGGATATGACGCCGGAACTGGACGACCTGCTCCAAGAGGACGGTGGTGCGCCGGCCGTGGAGGAGACGGAAGAGTTGGGGGCCTCGGAGATGGCGGAGGTCCTGGAAGAATCCGAGCCGCCTGCCGCGCGAGCGTCCGACGACGATCAGGATTTTGATTTTGAACTGGCCCCGGGCCTGGACGGTATTTTCGACGAAGACGAGGGGCCGGACGTCCCCATCGAAGAAACCGAGGAGTTGGATTTTTCCGGCCTGAGCGCCGACCTGGACATGGCGGAAGAGGGGCCGCAGGAGGAGGCGGAGGCCGACGATCTCGAATTGGATCTGGATCTGGGATCGGAACCCCGACCCCGGGGTGAGGAGGAGGCCGAAGGTTTGGCCGAGTTCGAACTGGAGCTGGAAGCGGATGAGGAGACCCAAGTACCGGGAGCCGATGAGGCCGATGTCCCCGAGTTGGATCTTTCCGATCTGAGCGAAGTTTTGGGGGAGGAACGCGCGGCCGCCGAGAGGGCGGAGGACGCCGGTATCGAGTCCGAGCTCGAGCTTGATCTCGAGATGGATAGCGGTGACGTCCCGGGGACCGAAGAGCTGGAGCTCGACCTGGAAGAAGCCGGTGTGGCGGCGAGTGCCGCAGCCTCCGGGCCTTCCGAAGATATCCCGGATGAAACGCGGGAACTGGGCAGTGACGAATTGGAGTCCTTGCTCGAGAGCGCCGGGGCGGAGGGCGATGCGGAAGAGGAGGCATCCTCCGACAGTCTGGAGCTGGATATCGATCTAGAGGGTTTGGAAGACGGCGACAGCGATGCGCTCGACGACGCTACGCGCGAACTTGATCTCGATGATATCGAAAAGATTCTGGAGATGGACGGAAGCCGCGGCGAACAAAGCGCGCCTGAGATGCAAGAGGCTTCGGAAGATCTCGACCTCGATCTGGACATGGACAGCGTCGCACCGCCCCCGCCGCCCCAGGCGACCGGTGAAGAGACCGGTGAGGAAACGACGGGCGCGGATGATGCGCTCGATCTATCGGAATTGGAACGCATGCTGGATGTCGAAGATACCACGGATGCACCGGCAACGGGCGAAGAGGATCTGGATGATCTGGATCTCGATTTCGATTTGCAGCCCAGCACCGACGAGGGTGACGAACTCGATTTGGAGTTCGACATGATGGACGAGGAGCCGGTGGAAGCGTCGGCCCTGTTCGATACCTCCGAATCCGAGGACCTCGGGCTGGAACTCGAAGGCGCTGGTGCGGAAGCGCCGGCCGGTGATCTGGAGAGCGATCTCGATTTCGAGATTATCGATGAGGATCGCGTTGTTGAAGAGGTCGATCTCGATCTTGCCGCCGAGGATATCGGTAACGAGACCCTCTCCGATGCCGCCGTGGCCAAACCTGCGGAGAAAAGGGGCGGGCCGCCCCACGACCGTGATTTGACCCAGGAGCTCATGGACGAGATGGCTGCGGCCGATACCCAGACCATGACGGCGCCACCAATGGAGTCCAAGCCGATCCGACCGGCGCCGCCGCGTAATCGCAAGAAGAAATCGAGCAAAGGCCTCGTACTGCTCCTTATCCTGGTACTGCTCGGTGGGGCGGGCTATCTGTTGCCGAAGTATACGGACATCAAGCTGCCGTCCATGGCGATGCCGGACCTCTCCGGTCTTCCCGTCATCGGGCAGTTTTTCAGTCCTGCTTCACCGGAAGCCATCGTCCCCGTGGAGGCCTCGCTGAAGGGCGACTGGGTCCAGAATCAGCAGGACGGGCGGCTCTATATCATCGAGGGGCAGGTGCGCAATGCGTATCAAAAGCCACGCAGCTTTATCCGGGTTACGGGCCGCGTGTATGCCAACGGGCGGCAGTTCCAGCGGGCCGCCACCGCCTACGGCGGGAATGTGCTGACCCCCGAGGAACTGGCCACGCTGCCGCTTGCCGATATACAGAAAGCGCTGAGCAGCCGAAGTGGCATGGACAACCGCAACGTCAAGGTCGCACCCGGCGCGGTGATCCCGTTCCAGGTGGTTTTCGGTGATCTGCCGCCTGATGTGGAATTGCAGGAATTTGCCGTGGAAATTTCCGGTTCCCTGCCGGTGGCCGGGGATTAGAAGCCATCGCCGTCAGGGACAGGGCCCATCTATGGATGGGCACGCCATAGCTTGACATGACTTTCGGGTTGACTTCGCCCCGGGGACCTGCTAATAAGCCCTCTTCTCTGGCGATGTAGCTCAGTTGGTCAGAGCATGCGGCTCATATCCGCAGCGTCCGGGGT
>CAYMQN010000029.1:0-25532 GCA_964392545.1 uncultured Desulfobacteraceae bacterium | reverse complement strand
TTGACCACCACCCGCGCCCCGCGGCGCGCCAGCTCAAGCGCATAGGCCCGCCCCAACCCCGCGCCGGCCCCGGTGACGATCGCCACCCGACCGTCGAAGCGGATCTGCTGTTCGGGCACTTCACCCCAGGTGAAAACGCCGTAGTCGATCACCGTGTCGCCGGTCCTGGCGTTGACCACCCGCCACAGCGCCCGATCCTCGCCCTCCTTCCAGATCTGAGTGCGGATGGGATCCCCGGGATAAAGCGGCTTGGAAAAGCGGCAGTCCATGCCGCGGACTTTTTCCGGTGCCCCCGGCACGAGGCTCTTGATCAGGGCCCGGCAGGCGAAGCCATGGGTGCACAGACCGTGCATGATGGGCTTTTCGAAACCGGCCATTTCGGCAAAGGCCTGGTCCACGTGCAGGTGAAAGACGTCGCCGGAAAGACGGTAGAGCAGCGGCTGATCCGGCGAGGGGGCGTCCTCGATCTCGAAATCCGGTGCCCGCTCCGGCATGACCAGCTCCTGTTTAGGGGCATTTTCGCCGCCGAACCCGCCGTCCTTGCGGGCAAAGAGCGTCAGGGTGCTCGTGAAAAGCTTTTTCCCGTCGGCATTCCGGGTCACGCTCTCGCCCACCACCAGGGCGCCCTTGTCGGCCCCCTTGTCGTAGTAGTGGGTCAGCTTGCCGGTGGTGGTCAGGGTCCCTTCGGGAGGAATCGGGGCATGAAATTCCAGCTTCTGTTCGCCGTGCAGAATGCCCGCCAGGTTGACGTTGGACGCCGCGGCATAAAGCGAGAGAAAATCGAACACCGCCGCAATGGAAAAACTGGGCAGGACCTTCAAATCCTTTTCGTAGCAGTACTCGATTTCGTCAAAACCCGCCCCGACCCCCAGGGCGTAGAGCACCACATCCTTCCAGGTGTACGTCTTGGTCACGGGTCCCAGGGGCTTGCCGATGGCATCTGGATTGAGCGCCATGATCTTTCTCCTTTGATTGGGATGTGCGGTTCCATCAAGCGCCTGTCAGCCGGTGGTAAACGCCGGCACCAGGATGAATTTGAGGGTTTCCTTGACCACCGCCCGGTAGGCGGCAGGCTCGATGGCCATCATGGGCCGGAAGAAGCTTTCGCCGGAAATGAAATTGAGGACTGAATTCCAGACCGCCAGGATGCGGGCCTTGGCCTGCACCGAGACGTGATCCGCATCCGGGGCCAGCCCCATGGCGATGGCGATGTTGGAGATGTAGTGGGCGATGTTGACGTCCAGGACCACTTCGCGATCGGCCTTGCGGAAATAGCCGAAGAGAATCAGGTTGGCCACCTCGGGATGGGCGAAGAGATAGTCGCACATGACGTCGATGGCGATTTCCAGCCGGCGGCGCAGCCCGACCCCGCTGCAGCGCCGTTCCACCTCCTTGAATTTGGCCAGAATCTCTTCGTTGACGGCCGCAATGACACCGGCGTAAAGATCCTGCTTTTCGCCCCAGTGATAGTGCAGCGTGGAAACGTCGATGCCCACTTCGGCGGCAATCATGCGGGTGGTGGTGTCGCTGTAGCCGTTGGCCCCGAAAAGCCGTCGGGCGGCCTCCAGGATGCGTGCTTTGCGGGATTCGGGATCCCGCAGCGCTTTTTCGAGACGTGAGGCCAAACCGTTAATCTCCCTTATGCAAATGAAATGGGGCAAGGTTTCCAGCGGTTGATTCCATCATTTGATGGAAATGCCTATCCGATCTATGGCGACAGGTCAAGAAATAAATTGGATTCAGCCGCTCGGTGTTCCGGGGAGGTGAAATGTCGGAGACGCGTTTGCGATGGCGCAGGGCTGGCCGCAGTGCGCGAGGGGACTGGCATCCGCTCCGTCGGGTCAGGCCGCTGGCATCAAAACCGCGCCACGGATTAGGAGAGGTTCTGGATCAGGCTTCGAAGTCTTGCAGAAAAGCATCCGCCGCTTCGATGGAGCGCTCGATATCCCGCACGAGAACAGCGATGTCCGATTCAATGCGGCCCATCTCCGTGCCCAGGGACCCCACGGCCTGCGCATTGAGATTGTGTTTGAGGTAGAGGACGTAATCGTTCAGCCGGCTTAAAACCGGATCCATGCGGCCGCGGGCCTGCACCATGGCCCGATGAAGGCGGTTGTAGCGATCCCGGGTTCGGGCCAGGGACTGTCGGCTGCTGGTGCGGAAGGAGGGGTTGGTCATCTGATCGATTTCCGATTCCCATTCGGCAAACAAATCCGCCGCAATCTGTTCGACATTGTCGATCCGCTCGTCGATGACGGCGGCCCGCCGCTCGCAGTCTTCATAGTCGTCTTTAAGCTGCAGATAGACGTTTTCCAGCTCCCCGCCCTGGAAGCCGGTCAGTTCCTTGATGCGGGTCAGGGCATCCTTGAACTCCTCGGAGGCTTCGGCCTGATCCTCGCGCGCCTGCTCTACTTCATCCCGCAACAGGTGCCGCTTTTCCTTGCCCAGGCTTTCCCACACGGCGTAATAGGTGCTTTGGCAACCGACCCATATCAGCAGCGCCGGCAGCAGACCCATCAGTGATATGAAAGACCGCCGAGCCGTATCTCGCATGGCTTCCCTCTCCTTCGGTTTCGGCCGGAGCGGCGGCAGGATGCCCCGCCCCTTTTCCATTTACCGCAGCATGTGATTGAATTCCGTCAATATGAAGGTCATCAGCTCCTTGCCGATCGCGATGCCGAAATCGATCATCTGGGGCCCGTACTGTTTTCCGGTGGCGCTGCGAAAGGTCGTCTTGATCTGCTCCAGGCGCGCCATGCCCCCGGGATAGCGCGCCACGAAGTCGGCCACGGAAGGATTGAAGAAGGCCACCATGTCCCACAAGGTGTCGGTAAAATTGTCCGGGCCCCAGCGGAACTTGTCGGCGTCGTACAGACAGCCGGACATAAAGCCGGCCGCTGGGGTGGGCGGGGTCTTGATGCGCTGGAAGGCCTCATGGCTGCGGATCGCATAGCAGATCGCGTCGATTTCCCGACCCGCGAGCTGAAACGGCACCAACGCCTTGCGGGCATAGCGCGCGCCTGCTTCGGCGTGGTTGCGCTCCTTGCGGCGGATGTCGTGCATGAGACCGGCGGCCTGGCATACGATGCAGACCCGCTGCAGAACATCCCCGCGATGGCCTTCCCGACGGCCTTCGATCAAGCCGAGGGCGCCGGCATCGGCGGCCACCTTAAGGGCGTGGGCGAGCCCATGCCCGAAATCGTCGTCCAGCCGTTCCGCGACAAAAGCCCGCAGCTCGCACAGCAGGGGATCGCGCTCCAGGTGGCGTCGGGCGCGGGTCAGGCTTTCGGCATGGACCCGATAAAAATCGGGCGTCGGCAGCCGGGCGGCGATGGCGCGGGCTTTCTGCCGCAGGATGGCATAGACCGCCGCCGATTCTTGCGGGTATTGGGGACGCGGATTCACCATGGTTGTCTTTTAAAAAACAAAAGGGGATGCATGACGCTCCATGCATCCCCTTTCGATGATCGGGCCGTCGTCATGGCGTGTCGCCGGCCGTAAATCCCACCGGCGACCGCCGCCGGCACGGTCAGATGATCAGCGCATAGTCGTAGCCGCAGACTTTCCACCGACCCTCTTCCTTGACCATATCGACCACCTCGTCGAGATGATAGGTGGCGCCCATATTCCACATGCGCAAAAAATAGGCAAAAGCGGGATGGATGGCCCGCTTCATGGAAGCTTCGAGCTTGACCTGGGCGGAGGTTTCATCCTCGGCCAGCACAACGGCCTCGAGATGGAAAAGCTGCATCCGCGGATAGGCGTCGCTGAAGCCTTTGCGGCGGGCCTCGGTCGCGGCCTGATAGAACCGCTCTTCGATGCGGTTATCCTCTTCCAACAGATCCCGGCACAGATGGTCGGCCACGCCCGGCGACAGTTTGTAGAAAGCCTCGGTGAACGCCACCGCCGCACGGGTGGGGGTTTCCTTGGTTTCCACCGCCAGCAGACCGACCTGCACCAAAACACCCAGAAGCACCACCAGCGTCAGCGGAATCACATTGCGAAACCTATCCATCGATCACTTTCTCCTTTCGCATCGTCGCGTGAAAGGCGCGTCGTATTGCATCAGCACCGCCCCATTGTCCAGACAGCCCTCTCGATAGCATAGAATCGGCCCTGTGCCAAGACCTCCGGGGCGCTGCCGCCACAAAAGAGCGACGCCTTCCGGAAGATGCCCTGGCAGGGACCATACCCGATCTGTTGCAGCAAATGTGGGATCAAATAGAGCTTGACACACTATATATTGTATGAGAGATCTCGGTGCGTCGTTCTTCAGCCGGCTGCCGACCTGCCTTCCGGATTTGTTGCGTCTGTTCCCGGCGGCCGCGGGCACCACGACGGCCGTCCCCCTTACCGGTGCCGGACGGCGCAACGCTTCGGGCAACCGTGCGTTTTGCTTCTTCCTGACTTATATTTACACCAACCACAACCACATTGACGGGTTGCACGGTCCTCCTTATTTCACCCAAGGGCCGGCAAGCAAGTTCCGGAGGTTTTCATGGCCGAAAGATGTCGCTTTGTTTTGACCGAGGACGGACGCCTGGATCTATCCGCCTACCGTTGGGATGACCACCGCTTCACCGATCTGCTGACCCGTGCCGGTACGGCCACCACGGACACGGCCATGAGCATCAGCCGCCATCTGCGCGAAGAAATCGACAAGATTCAGGAAGACACCATCACCCTGGCGGTCATCGAAAAAATCATCGACGCCAAGTTGAAGGAATTCGGCCTGGACGCCGCCAATCCGGTCAAACTGGACGTGAGCGTTTTCACCAAGAAAGGCCCCCATCTCAGCGGCAATGCCAAAACCGTCCTGGAGCGCCGGTACCTGAAAAAAGACCCCAGCGGCAAGATCATCGAAACGCCGGAAAGAATGTTCCGGCGCGTGGCCCGTCACATCGCCAAAGCCGAACGGGCTTACGAGGGCGAAGAAAAAGCGGCTGAAATGGAAGAGGCGTTTTACGATCTTATGACCGACTTCCGGTTTCTGCCCAATTCCCCCACGCTCATGAACGCCGGTCGGCGGCTCGGGCAACTGGCGGCCTGCTTCGTGCTGCCCATCGAAGACAGCATGGAGGGCATCTTCACCTCGCTGCACAACGCGGCCATGATCCACAAATCCGGCGGCGGCACCGGATTCTCCTTCTCGCGCCTGCGCCCCAAGGACAGTCGGGTGGGCACCACCGGCGGCGTGGCCTCCGGACCGGTTTCCTTTATGAAGATCTTCAACACCGCCACCGAGCAGGTCAAGCAGGGCGGTACCCGCCGCGGGGCCAACATGGCCATTCTGCGGGTGGACCATCCGGATATCATGGAGTTTATCTACTGCAAGAAAGAGCAGGGCTCCCTCAACAATTTCAACATTTCGGTGGGGGTTACGGAAGCGTTCATGCGCGCTGTCAAGGACAACGGGGAATACGACTTGATCGACCCCCGGGACGACCGGACGACAGGCAGGCTCAAAGCCCGCGAGGTCTATGAAGCCCTGGTCAAGCAGGCCTGGGAAAACGGGGATCCGGGCATTGTCTTTCTGGACCGCCTGAACCGCGACAATCCCACCCCGGCCCTGGGCGAAATCGAAAGCACCAATCCCTGCGGCGAGCAGCCGCTGCTGCCCATGGAGGCCTGCAACCTGGGATCCATCAACCTGGCCAAGTTCGTGATCAAGGAAGGCCAGGCCGCCGTGGTGGATTTCGACGAACTCAAGGAGACCGTCACCCTTTCCGTGCGCTTTCTGGACGACACCATCGACCGCTCCCGCTACCCCCTGCCTGAGATCGACGCCATGGTCAAGGGCAACCGCAAAATCGGGTTGGGGGTGATGGGCTTTGCCGACATGCTCTACCAGCTGGGCATCCCCTACAATTCCGAGGAAGCGTTGACCATGGCCGAAACGGTGATGCGCACCGTTCATGAGACGGCCCGCGAGGCCTCCCGCCAACTGGCCGAAAAGCGCGGCCCCTTCCCGAACATCGACCAAAGCATCTACAAGGGCAACCCCGAACATCAGCTGCGCAACGCCACCACCACCACCATTGCGCCCACCGGGACCCTGAGCATCATCGCCGGCTGCTCCAGCGGCATCGAGCCGCTCTTTGCCTTGAGCTTCGTGCGCACGGTCATGGACAACGACCGTTTGATGGAGGTCAACCCGGTTTTCGAGGCCGTGGCCCGGGCCCACGGGTTTTACGCCGAAGAGTTGATGCGCCAGGTCGCCCTGAGCGGCTCCATCCACGACATCGAAGAGATCCCGCCCGAAGTCCGCCGCATTTTCGTAACGGCCCACGACGTCTCCCCCGAGTGGCATATCCGCATGCAGGCCGCCTTCCAGAAGTACACCGACAACGCCGTCTCCAAGACCGTCAACCTGCCCCGCGATGCCACGGTGGCCGACGTTCGTAAAATCTACAACCTGGCCTACGACCTGGGCTGCAAAGGCGTGACCATCTACCGCGACGGCAGCAAGGAGAACCAGGTTTTGTCCTTCACCCAGAAGGACGAATCGAGCATGCGGTTTTTGCGGGCCGTCAAGGAACGCCCCGAAACCCTGGAGGGGTTCACCACCCGCATGAAGACCGGCATGGGGCACCTGTACGTCACCGTGACCGAGTATGAGGGACGCCCCTTCGAAGTTTTCGCCACCATCGGAAAATCCGGACGCTCCACGGCCGCCAAGGCCGAAGCGGTGGGCCGCCTGGTTTCGCTGGCCTTGCGCTCGGGGGTCAAGGTGGGCGATATCGTGAAGCAGCTCAAAGGGATCGGCGGCGAATATCCGGTCTTTCAGTCCGGCGGTTTAGTGCTCTCCATACCCGACGCCATCGCTCGAATTCTTGAAAAACGCTATCTCAAAAGCGCCAACGGCAATGGCCACGCCCGCACCAAGAGTCTGCTCGGCGAAAAATGCCCGGAATGCGGCCAGACCATCAGCTTCGAGGAAGGCTGCATGACGTGTCACTTCTGCGGGTTCACCAAATGCGGCTGAAAATGGGTCAGGAGGCACATCTCATGTCCCAGGGCGGCGTTGCGGCGCGGTTTTGAGTACTCACGTACAGAAGTACGCTGCGCTTCAAACGTGCACCACGCCTTGCCCTGGGACATGATCTAAGCCCCCTGACCCATTTTCTTACAGTTTTATGGATACCCATCAAAACGCCGGTGGGCACATCACCTGATGTGCCCACCGGCGTTTTTCGGTCTGGAAGAGGGTCGGATGATGTGCTTGGGCAAGGCGCCGGAATGCGCAAAAGCAATGTTGTTTTACCGGTGAACTGGCGGCACAAGGGTGCCAATGGCTGAATTTTAGGGCCGCAGGGCGTTAGCTGAGGGGTGCGGACAAGGCGTCAGACGGTAACGGAAGCGGAGCGTACGCCGGTACGTGAGCATTCCGTCACCGGCTGCAACGCAGGCCGCGCGCCTCAGATGACGCGTTGCGGCCCTAAAAAAGGGACGGCCCGGGGGACCCGGGCCGTCTGTCTTTGACAAAAACGGTTCGCTGAGGAAGAGCAGGAGCTGTCGGTTCAGGGCAGAAGGAAGTGCCGCGACTTCATCGCACGAGGCAGAGGTCAACCATCGGTTCCACGATCGCTTTCAGGTGCAACAACTCGTTTTCGTCAAAAAAATGGTCGCTTGAAGATCCGGCCGCAGGATCAAGGGTCCCCTTAGCACAAAATTTCTGGATTGCAAAGGTCTGAGCGCCTTGGATGAGGGCGGCGATGCGCGCAAGGGTGCCGGCGTCGACCATGGGGCGGAAGCAGGTGGTTCGGAATTCGTGGGGCATCCCGGATGCCTTGATGCGTTCGATGCTGGTTTGGATGGCCGCCGCCGGATCCTGGGGGCACACGGTAGGCGCGTAACGCGCCGGATCGGTCTTGATGTCCATGGCCACGTAATCCACCAGCTTCTCGGCGATCAAGGTCGCCAGAACGTCCGGAAAGCTGCCGTTGGTGTCCAACTTGACGGCGTAACCCCGTTTCTTGACGGCCCGGCAGAAATCCGGCAGCCCGGGTTGGAGGGTGGGTTCGCCGCCGGAAATGACGACCCCGTCCAGCAGCCCCCGGCGGGCCTCCAGATAGGCCAGAACCTCGGCCGCACCCAGCTGAGGATCGGTTTCCCCCCGGGCCAGGCCGGGATTGTGGCAGTAGGGGCAGCGGAAATTGCAGCCGCTCAGGAAGATCACCGCGCTCAGGAGCCCCGGATAATCGATCATGGAGACTTTCTGCATCCCGCCGACGCGGACCATGGCCTGCCCTTTCCTCAGGATGCCGCCGCTTTCGCGGCGCTGGCGGCGGGCGCCGGCAGGCGCCCGGGATCCTCTTTGGGTGGCGTTGACCGGGTCTTCCGCCATTCATAGGTCCGGCGGTTGCGGTACTCGGCCTGCTTGCCGTCATTCCACTGGTTGACCGGACGCAGATAGCCCACGATACGGGAATAGACTTCGGTGGCCTGCCGGCATTCCGGACATTCGGGCTGCTCGCCTTTCAGGTAGCCATGGGAAGGACATACGCTGAACGTGGGGGTCAGGGTGAAATAGGGCAGATGGAAGCGACCGGCGACTTTGCGAACCAGGTTTTTGACGGTCTGGATATCGTCCACCATTTCTCCCAGGAATAGATGCTGCACCGTTCCGCCGGTGTACTTGGTCTGAAGCTCATCCTGAAGGAGGAGCGTCTCGAAGAGATCGTCGGTGTAGTTCACCGGCAGCTGGGTCGAGTTGGTATAATAGGGTGCGGCGCCGTTCTGGTAGTCCTTTTCGTTGGCGCAGCGGATCGACGGGAATTTTTTCTTGTCCATGCGGCAGAGACGGTAGGATGTCCCTTCGGCCGGTGTTGCCTCCAGATTGAAGAGATCCCCGGTCTCCTCCTGGATATCGGCCATGCGCGCGCGCAGGTGGTCCATCACCCGGAGTGCAAAAGCATGGCCGCCGGGGCTGCCGATATCGCCTCCGAGGAAATTCAGACAGGCCTCGTTCATCCCGACGATGCCGATCGTCGCAAAATGATTCTTCCAGTAAAGGCCCGAACCGGTCTCGATCTCCCGCAGGTAGAACTTGGCGTAGGGGTACAAATCCTTGCGCGTAAACTGTTCCAGGACTTTGCGTTTGATGATCAGGCTGTCCCGCGCCAGGCCGACCAGACGGTCGAGACGCGCAAAAAAATCGGCTTCGTTTTCCGCTTGATAACCGATGCGCGGCAGGTTGATGGTGACCACGCCAATCGATCCGGTCAGGGGATTGGCGCCGAACAGACCGCCGCCGCGCTTCCTGAGCTCACGGTTGTCCAGCCGCAGACGGCAGCACATGGAACGGGCATCGTCCGGGGACATGTCCGAATTCACAAAGTTGGAAAAGTAGGGAATCCCGTATTTGCCCGTCATTTTCCATAGGGGGTCCAGATCCGGATTGTCCCAGTCGAAGTTTTCCGTGATGTTGTAGGTGGGAATGGGAAAAGTGAAGACCCGGCCCCGGGCGTCGCCTTCCATCATGACTTCGGCAAAGGCCCGGTTGATCAGATTCATCTCCTCCTGGAACGCGCCGTAGGTTTCGGGGCGCATCGCACCGCCCACGATGACGGGATGATCCCGCAGAATGGCCGGCACGTAGAGATCCATCGTGATGTTGGTGAACGGCGTCTGAAAGCCGACCCGCGTCGGAATGTTGATATTGAAGACAAATTCCTGCAGGGCCTGTTTGACGCCCCCGTAATCGAGGTTGTCGAAGCGCACGAAGGGCGCCAGCAGGGTATCGAAATTGGACAGGGCCTGGGCTCCGGCGGCTTCCCCCTGCAAGGTATAGAAAAAATTGACAACCTGGCCCAGGGCCGAGCGCAGGTGCTTGGGCGGCGCGCTTTCCACCTTGCCGGCCACCCCACGGAAGCCCTGCAGCAGCAAATCCTTGAGATCCCATCCCACGCAATACACCGAGAGCAGGCTGAGATCGTGGAGATGCATGTCGCCCTCGCGATGGGCCTCACGGATCTCGGGCGGATAGATGCGGTTGAGCCAATATTCGGTGGTCACATCCGATGAAATGTAGTTGTTGAGGCCCTGGAGGGAATAGGACATATTGCTGTTTTCCTTTACCTTCCAGTCCAATTTGCGGATGTAGTGCTCCACCAGATCGACGTTGGCCTTGGTGGTCATCTGCCGCAGCTGGGCATGCTGCTCGCGATACAGAATGTAGGCTTTGGCCGATCGGTAAAAGGGCGAGTCCAGCAGGACCCGCTCGACGATATCCTGGATGTCTTCCACCGTGGGTTGCGGCCCCAGGCGCAATTCATGGGCCAGGGTCAGCACCCGGAGGGTGAGTTTGCGTGCCTCCCGGGGGCCGAACTCACCGGTGGCGTCGCCGGCCTTGCCAATCGCCCGGGTGATTTGGGAGGAATCGAATTCCAGGATACGGCCATCCCGCTTCTGAATCGTTTCGAACATGTCGACAAGCCCCGCTGGTGTTGAGGTGATATTCTCTGGTAGCGTCCAACAAGATCGCGAAGGTGCCCCAGCGCACATCAGGGCCGCATGAAACGGCTCGGGGAGGGTCGGCCGAGCAAAATCCCATGCCGCCGACCGGGTCGTGTCGCCACTATCAGGAGGGCACCGCGAAAGATATGATCAGGATCCACACTTCGGGAAGCTCATACACAATATGTTGTGTCCTGTCAACTCTATTTGGCTTTATCTTGTTATAGGGGGTGAATTTGGCGCAAATGCTGTGTCGGCGGGAATTCCCGGGGGTCAGGGGGTCACCCAGATGTAATCCGCCACGGCGAGGTCCGCCTGCGTTCCCACCGGGGCCAGATACACGGTTCGAAACGGCTTCCGGGTGCGGTCGTAGGCCCGGTCGGGAACACCGTATTTGTACTGGATGTGGCCGTTGCCGATCACGACCAGCATGGGGCCCTCGCCGAGCTTGCGGGCGATGGAGGCGGCCATGGTGTCTTCCCAGGCACACTGGGCTTCATAGAAATGGTCGAAGGATTTAAGTTGGTGGTGGGCGGTGGTTTCGTTGAAAATGGACTGCACGTAGGCACGGTGTGCGGCATGGCTCGTATCGATGTGTTCGGCGATCAGCTCCCGTTCGTCGGGAAGCAGATTGGCGATTCCGGCGGCGCTGATTTTGGGGGGTATCCACATGGGGATGTTCAACCCCACGAGAGGGATTTGCCGGGATTGGACGGTTTCGAAAATGGGCGCATACAGGTCGAAGGGGAAACCCCAGCCGGACCGGGGGACATACCAGTGGGTCTTTTCGATGAAGGCCGCGCGGTCCAGCACCCCGTTTCGCCACGCTTCCAGCACCGGGTCATAGCGATGATCGAACATCTCCATGCCGACAGTGAGATCGGCATGCCGCGCATGCAGGGCCTCGATGATGCGCGCCTGGATGATATGGTGTTCGCGATTGGTGTGGGTTTCACCGACGTAAATCACCTGCACGCCGGCCAGGTCCTCGACAAGGGCATCGAAGCCGACCGGCTGTCCGCTGCGGGCCGAGAGAATGGTTTCCACAGGAAAGGTAGCCCCCGTGGCGGTAATGGTGATGGTTTCAGGCATGCTGGTACAGCCGGCGAGAACCAGGCACAGCAGGCTGAGGAACAGGTTGGGGACCGACCGCTGCGATGTCATGGATGATGGGCTCCGATAGTTGCAATTATGGCGGGTTTGTGTCAGTTGATCATCGACTGATCACATCCATAATGCCAACCATCGAGCGCGTCAAGGCGAGCAACCCCCGCGATGAGTCAGGACAAGAACCCGGTTTTCCGTAAAGCGATCATTCCCTGGTACGATTCTTCCCGCACCTGCTGGATTCTCATCGGGTTTCTGCTGGCCGTGGTGCTGTTTGGCGGCGCCGGCATCGACGCCGCGCTGTCATCGCCCGCTTACGCCCCCTATGTCTGGGTGCCGCTGCTCCTGGTCGCGCTGGGGCTGGGGGTCATCGCTTCGATCCTGATTCGGCTTCTGCGCCGCTATCTCGAAAACCTGTCCCGGTGACCCCCCTGAAACGGACCTAGAACTGGTCGTGCACATATCGCAGGACGGTGACAAACTGGTCCGCTTCGTAGTAGCCCAGGAAATTGCGCAGCTTCTGGCCGTCCGCCGACAGGAACCAATTGTCCGGTACCGGCCGGATATTGTACTTGCCCGCCACCACGGTCTCTTCGTTGGTGTTCACGCGGATGGCGACGAAATCCTCGTTGATCATCTTGATAACGGCCGGATTGCGAAAGGTGCTCTGCTGCATTTCCGTGCAGTAATTACACCACTCCGTGTAGAAGTGGAGATAGACCCGCTTGTTTTCTTGCTTGGCCAGGGACATGCCCTGCTTGTAGCTCAACCAGTTGATGTGGTCGGATTGCGGGGCTTGTTTGCCGGCCAGGACCATGGATCCGGAAAGACAGAAGATGGCGATCAAAACGAAGATGAAAAGCGTAGATTTCTTCATGTGCTGCACCTCGACGATGAAATGATTCCGCCCGAAAGCAAAAGAGCGTCGTTAGCCGGCCCCTGGTGCGATGAGCGACCAGAGCATGCCGAAGCGATCAAGGACCAGTGCGATCCCCAGAGCGATCAGCAGCGTACCGGCCGCCACGTTGATAAACTGGAGCACCCGACGTGCTCTTTGAAGAAAAACGAGGATGAAGTTGATGAAGACCGACATCACCAGAAACGGAATCCACAGCCCGGCGGAATAGACCGTCAGCAGCACGATGCCTTGGAACACGGATTCCTCGCTGCCCGCCAGAATCAGGATGGAACCGAGCATGGGGCCGATGCAGGGGCTCCATCCCGCGCCGAAGGCCATGCCCACCAGCACCGTCCCCAGGATGTGGGCCGGTTTCTCCTTGAGGTGAATCCGCTTGTCGACTTCGAGAAAGGACAGGCGCCAAAGCCCTGTCAGATGCAGTCCGAACAGGATGATCAGCAGGCCCCCGATTACGCGGATGACCTGGTGGTAGCGTGAGGCCAATCCCCCCAGGAAGGATGCCGAGGCCCCCAGCAGGATGAAAATGAGGGTGAAGCCGGCCCCGAAGGCCACCGTTGCCATGATCACCCGGCGGCGGATGCGGCCCACCTCTTTCCCGGTAAGTTCTTCCAGCGACAAACCGCTGATGAAGGTGAAATACGCCGGTATGAGGGGTAATATGCATGGCGAAAAAAAAGACAGTAGCCCGGCTGCAAAAGCCGCCGGATAGGTAATGGTTACATCCAACATAACAAAGCTTTCGGCTGTGTCGGTATCGGACCCGGCAAGGCGCGCCAAGCGAATCCGTCGGACCGCGCAGCCGAAGCGATGTCGACAGCGCGATTAAGTCGAGCAAAAAACATGCCGGGAGTGGCGATACTTGTATTGAAAAGAAAATCAGGCAGTAATCCGGGATCGAAGCGATGAATGCCGCACCGGCTGACAAATTTTGTCAGCCGAACTGCCAAACTCCGTCAGCAAGTTGACGGCAGCGGATAGGCGGCAGACGTGCGTTGGGACTGTCGTCGGCCGGAAAGCCGCTGTTGCGGCGCGCCGTCCCTTCGATCCCGCGTCGTGTCGAATACCCGAATGCCCCGGCCTGAAAATTGCTGCCACGTCAAAGCCAGCCGGCAGATCGTCGTTCCGACCGGCAACCGCGGCGTGTCAGCCCGATTTATGGTTTAGCTACACCGAATCGGGTCGCCTTGCAAGAGAGCCGCGCCGTCAGCGTTGCGCGCAAGGGCTGCCGCCAAGCGCGGGGCCGGGGCCGGGGGAAGGAAAGCCCTTGACTTATCGATGATTTTCGTCAAAATGGACACGGTTGGCGTATCGTATTTTCAATGGTGCCGGCCTTTTGCAGCGCCGGCCAGTGACCTCGTCAAGAAAGAGATCATCAATGGCAATGCTCGGTTTTTTTTTGGGTGCCCTGGCCACGGTTTTGAATATCGCCCTGACCCTTTATATGTGGATTATCATTGCCCGCGCCGTTCTTTCGTGGGTAAGTCCCGACCCTTATAATCCCATCGTGCGCTTTATCTACAGCATCACCGAACCGGTTCTCTCCCAGGTCCGGCGACGGCTGCCGGTCAGCTTCGGCGGAATTGATTTTTCTCCGATTATCGTTTTTCTCGTAATCATTTTCCTGCAGAACTTCGTGGTGAACTATCTGTTTCACATGTCCCAGCGCATGTCCATGTAACCCGGCCCCGAGGGAGGCGCTCATGAAACTTACGCCACTGGATATTCAGCAGCAGCAGTTTACCATGCGCTTTCGCGGCTTTGACGTTCGCGAAGTGGATCTGTTCCTGGAGCAGATGGCCAACACCTTCGAACAGCTTCAGCGCGACAATGAAACCCTCAAGGAGGAGATTCTGCGCCTGCGCCGGGAAAGCCATGGGCTGAAAAAACGCGAGGAAACCTTCAAACGGGCCATGCTCCACTCGCAAAAAGTTCTGGAGAATATGAAGGAGAATGCCGAAAAGCAGGCAGAGTTGATTGTCGCGGAGGCCGAGATCAAAGCCGACAAGATCATTCATCACGCCCAAAGCCGCCTCAATCGCCTCCAGGAAGATATCACGGAACTCAGACGTCAGCGGGTTCAGATCGAAGTGGAAATCAACGCCGTTATCGAAGCGCATGCCAAACTCCTGAAAATCTGCCGGGAAAGCATGCAGACGGCGGACGAGAACGACACCAAGGTGGCCGTCCTGAGCAACACAGCCACCTGATGCCTTGCTGCAGACAGAGCGGCAGTCCAGCGAAGCGAAGCGTCCGGCCTTGCGACCGCAATCCGACCTTCAGACGGATGCCCCGCGCCAACCCATCAGGAGACATGCATGGCCAAAATCGACGCCTTTTTTAAACTCCTCAACGAGCAGGGGGCCTCGGACCTTCACCTAGCCTCCGGTCAACAGCCCGCCCTGCGAATTCGCGGTGATATTGAGCGCATCAAATACAAGCGTCTGAACAGTGACGATCTGCGGGGCATGCTCTATGAAATCACCCCCGAAGACAAAATCAAGGTCTTCGAGGAAACCGGAGACATCGATTTTGGCTATGAAATTCCCGGACTGGCCCGCTACCGCTGCAATTTTTTCATGCAAAAAAACGGTGTGGCGGCCGTCTTCCGCGAAATCCCGGACACGATCATGACCTGCGAGCAGCTCGGCCTGCCGCCGGTCATTTCCAAGCTGGCCTCGCTGCCCCGGGGCCTCGTGCTCGTCACCGGCCCCACCGGATCGGGGAAGTCCACCACACTGGCGGCGATCGTGGACGAATCCAACCGCAACCGCAAGGACCACATCATCACCATCGAAGACCCCATCGAATTCGTGCACCAGAGCCAGTCCTGCATCGTCAATCATCGGGAAGTCGGCCTGCACACGAAAACCTTTTCCGCGGCCTTGCGAGGGGCCCTGCGCGAGGATCCCGACATCATCCTGGTGGGGGAAATGCGGGATCTTGAAACCATGTCGCTGGCCATCGAGGCGGCCTCCACCGGCCATCTGGTTTTCGCCACCCTGCACACCCCCAGCGCGCCGAAGACCGTCGACCGCATCATCGAAGTCTTCCCCCACGACCAGCAGGCCCAGATCCGATCCACCCTCTCCGACGGGCTGCGGGCCATCGTGGCCCAAGTCCTGTTCAAACGCGTGGATATCAAAGGCCGCTGCGTGGCCCTGGAAATCCTCATTGCCACCGCCGCGGTGCGCAACCTCATCCGCGAGGGCAAGACCCACCAGATCCCGTCCATGATTCAAACCGGCAAGCGATACGGCATGATTCTCCTGGACGATGCCATCATGGACCTGTTGAACAAAGGCATGATCAGCCCTGACGAGGCCTACATGAAGGCCAACGACAAGGGCCGCTTCCGGCCCCTGCTTCAGAAGCCGCCCGCAGACTTCACCGAAGCCTAGCCCGGGAATAGGAAAGGATCATCCGATGCGAAAAAGCGAAATCGACCATATTCTTACGCGAATGCTGGACTCGCATAAGAACGTTTCCGACCTCAACCTTACGGTGGGCAAACCCCCCCAGGTGGAAAGCGCCGGTGTTCTGCTGCCGGTGGAAATGCGTCCGCCAATCAAGGAACTGACCCCGTTCCAGACCGAGGTCATGGCCTTGAATCTCATTGGCGGCGACCGCCGGCTGACCCGGGATCTGCTGGAAAAGGGCTCCTGCGATTTGTCCCACAGTCTGCCGGGCAAGGCGCGCTTTCGGGTGAACATCTTTTCCCAGACCGGCAACTACTCCATCGTGCTGCGCAAGCTCGAATCCAAGGTGCCGACCATCAAGAGTATGAATCTGCCGGAATCCTTCTTCGACATCGCCAAGGAGAAAAACGGCATCGTGCTCTTCACCGGCGCCACCGGCTCGGGTAAAACCACCTCCCTGGCCGCCATCCTGGACCAGATCAACGAGAATCACTCGGTCCACGTGGTCACCCTGGAGGACCCCGTGGAATATCTGCACCCACACAAGCAAAGCACCTTCAACCAACGTGAACTCGGTCTGGATTTCGACAGCTACGCCAACGGGCTGCGGGCGGCCCTGCGCCAGGCCCCGAAAGTCATTCTGGTCGGCGAAATGCGCGACCGGGAAACCGTCGAAATCGGCCTCAGTGCCGCCGAGACGGGGCACCTTGTCTTCTCGACCCTGCATACGGTGGACGCCGGGCAGACCATCAACCGCATCCTCGGCATGTTCTCCACGGAAGAGGAAAATCAGATCCGCATCCGTCTGGCCGACACGATCCGCTGGATCGTGGGCCAGCGCCTGCTGCCCAAAATCGGCGGCGGGCGGGTGGCGGCCTTCGAGGTCCTGCGCACCAACATCCGGGTAAAGGACAGTGTTTTGCATGGCGAATCCGAGGGCAAGACCTTCTACGAGATCATCCAACAGGGGGCGGCCTTCGGCATGGCCACCTTCGACGACTTTATCGTGCATCTCTATGAACAGGGATTGATCACCCAGGAAACCGCGATGGCCTACGCCTCCCGCAAGGGCATCGCCGGGCGAGGAATCGACATGGTCAAAGCCGCCCGCGGGGAGTCCACCACCGATATCGATCGCCTCGAAATCGACCACCAATACCGCAAAACCAGCCGGCGCTGATTCCGCCCGGCGTGCCGTCAACCGGAGACCACGCGCCGGTAAGGCATCCACAGAGGAGGCAATACAAGATGGAGGTCGTTTGTGAGTCCTGCCAGGCGCGCTTCAACGTGCCCGACGACAAGATCCCGGCCGGCAAAAGCATCCGGGCGGCCTGCCCCAAATGCAAAAGCAAGATCACCATTGCGGCCAGGGAGGATGGCGCTGGGCCGGCGGAAGGGGAAGGCGGGGGCGAGGCGGAACGCTACGACGCCGCCGACAAGCCCTTCGACTTTGTCGAAGAAGATGCACTGACCGCCATGATTTGCGAGCCGGATCCGGCCAACCGGGAGAAAGTCTCCTCGGTGCTGGAGCTGATGGAATATCATCTCACCACCATCGGCAACACACGCGAAGCGTTGAAAAAAATGCGCTATCACACTTACAACGTCGTGGTGGTCAACGAGATGTTCGACACGAGCAATGCCGATACCAACGGGGTCCTGCTTTTCCTGGAGCGCCTGCCCATGACCACGCGGCGCGGCATCTTCGTGTGCCTGATCAGCAGCCGCTACCGCACCATGGATCACATGGTGGCGCTCAACAAAAGCGTCAACATGATTATCAATGTAAAGAATATCAATGATTTCGGAAAAATCTTGAGCACCGCGATCACCGAAAACGACATTTTCTACCGAACCTACCGGGAAACCGCCAAACAGTTGCGGGGGTTCTAGTGCCGTCGCAAAAACCTTACGGATGCAGCGACTACCGCGTCGAAATGATGCTGGCCGGCTTGCGGGCACGGCTCCGGCAAACCGATCTGAGCGAGGAGGAACGACGCGCCCTGGAAGCTGAGCTGGAGACGCTCGAGGCGGAATTCTATGCGTGATCGCGAATCGCGGCGTGGCGAAAACAGTCGGTGGTGTGGTCGTTGACCATGCCGACGGCCTGCATCAGCGCGTAGCAGATGACCGGGCCCACGAACCGGAACCCGCGTTGCCGCAAGTCCCGGCTCATGGCTTCCGAAACCGGTGTCGAGGCCGGCAGCTCGGCGACGGAACGCCAACGATTCTGCTGGGGTCGCCCGTCCACAAATCCCCACAGATAGCGGTCGAAGGTACCGTAGGCCTCCTGAACCGCAAGAAAAGCCCGGGCATTGTCCACCGCCGATCGCAACTTGAGGCGATTGCGGACCAGGCCCTTGTCCTGCAGCAAGGCCTCCAGGCGGGCATCGTCGAACAGTGCGACCCGGGCGGGATCAAACCCCTCGAAGGCACGGCGGTAGTGGGGCCGCTTCTTCAATATGGTCAGCCAGCTCAGGCCGGCCTGGGCCCCCTCCAGCACGAGAAACTCGAAAAGACGGTGGTCGTCGTGCTCCGGGACCCCCCACTCCGTATCATGGTAGGCGATATAGTCGGCATCGTCGGTCACCCAGGCGCAGCGCTTCGGCATTACGGACATTCCTTCCGTGCGGGACGTAATCAATCGGCATCGTTCAGGGAAGCACTGATAATGCGCAGTCCTTCGAGGGTCAAGGTCGTATCGACCTCCTCGATGGTCTCGGCCACATGCTGCATCAAGGGTGCCAGCCCCCCTGTGGCAATGACTTTGGGCGCCCCGCCCATCTCCTGCTGCATGCGCCGCACCATGCCGTCCACCAGGCCGG
Source organism: uncultured Desulfobacteraceae bacterium (assembly GCA_964392545.1). Taxonomy (GTDB): domain Bacteria; phylum Desulfobacterota; class Desulfobacteria; order Desulfobacterales; family UBA5852; genus JABZFP01. Next base: position 6,807 of record CAYMQN010000029.1, on the reverse strand, counting down.
CATAACCGAAAAGGATGCCCGCCTGGATCGAACCGGCCGTGTCCTTGCCGATCACCACGGCGGGCGGCTTGAAAAGATCCACGCGGGGCAGCTTGGACGCTTTTTGAAAAAGGGCCTCGGAGGCGATGTGAATGCCAGGGCTGATGGCCCCGCCCAGATATTCGCCCCTGGCGGAAATGGCATCGAAGGTGGTGGCCGTGCCGAAATCGATGATCACCAGACTGGTGCGATGCCGATGATAGGCGCCCACGGCATTGACGATGCGGTCGGCACCGACCTCCATGGGATTATGGTAGAGAATCGGCATGTCGGCACAGTTGCGGGCGTCCACCCACTGGGGGGCGTGCCCCAGGTATTTGCGGCAGAAAGCCTCCAGGATGGTCACCATGGGCGGCACCACGCAGGATATCACGGTCTTGCGGATTTCCGCAGGATCCACCGCACTCAATTGCAGCAGATTGGTCACCAGCACGTTGAATTCGTCTTCGGTGGCGTTCTGCTCGGTCCGCACGCGCCAGTCCTGCACCAGGCGCTCACCGCGGTAAACACCCAGAACCGTATTGGTATTGCCCACATCGATGAGGAAGATCATTGGATCAGGGGTCTCCTTGGCGCTCTTGCCGCGAATGACCGCCGGCATTGCGGATGGCGTCGATGATCTGGAGGGTCGCGCGGGTTTCGGCCACGTCGTGCACCCGGATGATATGCGCCCCCTTGAGGGCGGCGGCGGCCACCGTGGCCTGGGTCCCGGCGGCGATCGACGGCAGGTCGGCGGGAAGGTCGGCCTCACCGGGCGGCTTGAGGAGATGGCGGATGAAGGCTTTGCGGGAGGTTCCCACCAATAGGGGCAAGCCTAACGCATGCAGACGGTGCAGACCGTTTAAAAGCTGCAAGTTGTGGTCGAACGTCTTGCCGAAGCCGAAACCGGGATCGATCATGAGCAGGGAGGTGTCGATGCCGGCCGCTACCGCCCGATCCACGGCCTGGCGCAGAAAGTCGCCCACTTCGGCCACCACGTCCTCATAGTGAGGATCCACCTGCATGGTTTTGGGGGTTCCCAGCATGTGCATGAGAACCACGGGCACACCGTACTGCGCGGCCAGGGGCCCCATCGCGGGATCGACCCGCAGGGCGCTGACATCGTTGATGATGGCCGCCCCGGCCTCCAGGGCTCTGCGCGCCACTTCGGCCTTGGTGGTGTCGATGGAAATCAGAGCGCCGTCGCGTCGGGCCAGGGCCTCGATAACCGGCAGGACACGCCGAAGCTCCTCGTCCAGCACAACAGGATCGGAGAAGGGGCGCGTGGACTCGCCGCCGATGTCGAGGATGTCGGCCCCCTCATCCAGCAGCCGCAGTCCTTGATCAATGGCGGCCTCGGTTTTCAGAAAGCGCCCGCCGTCCGAAAAGGAGTCCGGCGTCACATTCACGACCCCCATGACCCGGGTCCGCGCCCCCAGCACAAGACGACGGGCGCCCCAGGCCAGCGTGAACGGCGTCATGTTTTGTCGTTCTCCGAATCCCGGGGCGCTTCCTCGTCGGAGGGAGGCGCTTCATCAGCGGCGTCGGAACCTTCTTCAGCCTGGTCTGGCCGCGCTCCGGAGGTGTCCCGGGAGGGTTGCTCCGCTTCCGGCTCCCTGGGCGCCGCACTTTCGTGCTTGGATGGAAAGTCGAACTCGGGGCGCAACTCCAGGATGAGCTGGTCCAGTTCGTGGCCCAGGACGGTTTCCTTTTCCAGCAACACCTCGGCCAGACGGTGCAGGATGTCGATGTTGTCTTTGAGCACCGAGTGGGCCCTATGGTAGGCGTTGTTGATCAGTTTGGCGATTTCGTCGTCGATGCGGCGCGCCGTCTCCTCGGAGAAATCCCGGTGTTGGGCGATCTCGCGGCCGATGAAAATGTGCTCCTCCCCCTTGGCGTAGGACAGGGGACCGAGGTCGCTCATGCCCCAGGAGCGCACCATCCGTTCGGCCAGATCGGTGGCCTGCTTGATGTCACCGGCCGCGCCGGTACTGATCCGGTTGAAAATCAACTCTTCGGCCACCCGCCCGCCGTAGGCCACGGAAAGTTCGCTCTGAAGCTGGTCCTTGTACTTGAAATCACGCTCTTCGGGCAGAAACCAGGTCACCCCTGCCGCCCGCCCCCGCGGAATGATGGTCACCTTGTTGACGGCATCGGTAAACGGCAGAAAGCGGGCCACAAGGGCATGACCGGCCTCGTGATAGGCCGTGGTCTTCTTGTCCTCCTCCGAGATCACCTTGGATTTGCGCTCGAGACCCATGTAGACTTTGTCCTTGGCCTCTTCGAAGTCCACCATGGCCACCCGTTCCTTGTCCTGCTTGGCGGCCAACAGGGCGGCTTCGTTGACCAGGTTTTCGAGGTCCGCCCCCGAAAAGCCCGGCGTTCCTTTGGCGAGGATGAGGGGATTGACGTCGGGCGCAATCGGGGTTTTCTTCATATGGACCCGCAGGATCTTTTCGCGACCCTTGATGTCGGGCAGCGAGACCACCACCTGGCGGTCGAAGCGCCCGGGACGCAGCAGCGCCGGGTCGAGGACGTCGGGGCGGTTGGTGGCCGAGATCAGGATGACCCCCTCGTTGGATTCGAAACCGTCCATTTCCACCAGGAGCTGGTTGAGGGTCTGTTCCCGCTCGTCGTGGCCGCCGCCCAGACCGGCTCCCCGATGGCGCCCGACGGCATCGATCTCGTCGATGAAAATGATGCAGGGCGCATTTTTCTTGCCCTGCACGAACAGGTCGCGCACCCGGCTGGCGCCGACGCCCACGAACATCTCGACGAAATCGGAACCGCTGATGGAAAAAAACGGCACGCCGGCCTCTCCGGCGATGGCCCGGGCCAAAAGGGTCTTACCGGTGCCGGGCGGCCCCATCAACAATACGCCCTTGGGGATGCGCCCGCCCAGGCGCGTAAATTTTTTGGGATCGCTCAGGAAATCGACGATCTCGCCCAGCTCTTCCTTGGCTTCGTCGATGCCGGCGACATCCTCGAAGGTGACTTTGGCGGACTGATCGGAGAGCAGGCGGGCACGGCTTTTACCGAAACTCATGGCCTTGCCGCCGCCGGACTGCATCTGCCGCATGAAGAAAATCCAAACCCCGATCAGAATGAGCATGGGAAACCAGGACACCAGGACCGACATGTACCAAGGCGATTCGGCCGGCGGTTTGGCGCCGATGTGAACCCCCTTGTTGCGCAGTGTCGCAATCAGATCCGGATCTTCCGGCGCATAGACCTTGAACCGGTCGCCCTGGGTATCTTTAACGGTCAACTCCTGGCCCTGGATGACGACTTCGTCCACCCGTTCATCGGCCACCATGGCCAGGAACTCGGAATAGCTGACCGGCGTTTCGGCCATCCGCTGCTCGCTGAAAATCTGGTAGAGCATCACGAACATCAGCGTGATAACGATCCACAGCGACAGGTTCTTGTAAAATGGATTCAAATGAGGGGTCCTCCTGCAAAAGGTTTGCGTACACTAAATCGCACCATATTAATCATCTTGTCCCCATAAGCAACCGATCAGGTCGACTTTCAGCCAGCGCTTGGTACGCGGGCTGATACGGGCGGTGCGGGCCTGACGCACACCCGCAATCCAGATGATCTCGCCGGCGCTGACCAGCAGCGGTATGCGAGGTCGGTCCTGCCGTGCAATCTTGCGGTCGCCGAGCACCTTTTTGACTTTCTGGGACCCCTGCATTCCCAAAGGGGCCAGCCGGTCGCCCGGTTGAAAATTCCGGACGGTCAAAGGAAAGCGCAGTTGATCCATATCAAAAAAGGCGGTTTGCTGTCCAGATCCGTAGACACCCTCATGGGGGGGGCGCGCCAGAAGCGCAAAAACCATCACCACCCCGGCTTCGGAGATGGCCAACCGGCCCGGCGAAGCGACCCGATAGGCAAACCGGGGGATAGCAGGCCCGGGCTGTTGCGCACGCCCGCGGCCCGGCCGGCGGACCAGCTCGAGCCGGTCGGCCCTGCCCCGCAAGGCCAGGGCGTCGGGCAGATCCAGCGCACCCTCCCGGGGGCCTTGGACGGCAAACCGCCGTATCGCTTCCAGGGGGACAAAACCCATGTGCCGCAGATCGCCCTTGCACCGCACGACGGCCGCGCGCAGGACCCGCCGCTGCAAGGCCGGCGGGCAGGCCTCCAGACCGCGACGATCAAGGACCAGCGAGGTCCCGTGCTCGGCCACGAGTAGTGCCTCGAGGGTTTGGGTGGTCAACTCCCCCAGCCAGGTCTCCTCCTCGCGCATCAACTGCGCCATGCGGCTGAGGCCTTCGTCCAGACGGGGGTTGTATGCGCTTTTGAGCAGCGGCATGAGCTCGTGCCGAATCCGGTTGCGCAGGAAACGCCGATCGGCGTTGCTTTCGTCCTCCCTGACGGGGATATCGTTGCGCTGCACAAAGGCTTGGATTTCCGCGCGCGGCACACGTAGCAGGGGCCGAATCACCGGGATGTCCCCCTCCACACCCCGTCCCTGAGGGGGGATGCCGGACAGCCCCAGCGGTCCGCTGCCGCGTAAGAACCGCATCAGGAGGGATTCGGCATCGTCGTCGCGATGATGCCCCAATGCGATGCGGTTGTACCCCCCGTCTGCGGCTGCTTGCTGCAGAAAGCGATGGCGCACCACACGGCCGGCCTCTTCCGGACTCATTCGACACGTCCGGCGGAAGGCGGCCACCGACAGGGTTTCGCTAACGAATGGAATGTGCAGGGCGGCGGCAACCCGGGCGGCATGGCGCGCATCCTCGGCGGCCCGCGCCCCCCGCAGACCGTGGTTGAGATGGGCGGCCCCCGGGGAAATGGCCTGCCGCGCCGCAAGGCATTGAAGGCAAAGCAGAAGCGCGGTGGAATCCGGGCCACCGGAAAAGCCCACCAATACCCGGTCCCCCGGCTGCACCAGGTCGTAGGCCTTCATGGTTTTGTCGACGGCCCGCACCAGCGGGTCGCCCAGTGGTATCAAGGGTGGTAGCATGGATGTAGACGTCCTCGCCGTCGGTCGTCGAAGGCTTCCGGGCAACCTTCGATGCGGATCCCCCGGGTGTCCAAACTGTGTCAGCGTATTGACGAAGAGGATGCGCAAGTCAACCCCTATCGGTTCCAATCCGTGAATTTTCCCTTGCAAATCCGCCCCAACTTGGCGATACTGGTGTTGGAACAATTCGAACCCCCTCGGCACGGGCCGGTTTATGGCCGGACCCCGCGCAACAGACGCTTACGAACCTCGTCAGATCCGGAAGGAAGCAGCGATAAGTAAGGCAGGCTGTGTCGCGGGAATTCCGGCCTTCCCGGTGCTGCCCCCAGCGAAGCCATCGCCTTCCTCCCAACCGGGCCGATCGCCCTTGCGGAAGCCTTTCCGGCTACCTTTTCACATCGCCAGAAACCCTGCCCCGGCGGCCTGTTTCGCTTCTTGACATCGAATCAAGTCGTCTTACTTTTGACTTGTTGCGATCTTCCGGGCAACAGCATGCCGCTTCCGGATTCCGGAGGCGGTGATTGTTTAGGGCTGGACCGATACGAATTCAACCAAGCGCGTTGAGCCCCGCCGACGGTTCGGGGCCCATGCTAAGGAGCGTCAACGGAGTGATGACCGAGAAAGAGACGATGGAAAACGTGACCGAAACCGAACAATCGGCAGCGGACACGACGCCGCCTTCTTCAGATCCCCAGCAAACACCCTCTCAAGGCCCCCCTGCCGGCCAGTCCAGCGGGACCGCCCCGGAAGCTTCAGCGGAAGAACCTTCCGCCGTACCCGACGATTTAGAGGAAAAACTGCAAGCGGCCGAGCGCCAGGCCCAGGAAAACCACGACCGCTTCCTGCGCGTCGCCGCCGAATTGGACAATTTTCGCAAGCGCAAAGAACGTGAGATCGGTGACCTGCGTAAATACGCCAATCAGACGCTGCTGAAGGAGCTGCTGGCGGTTGTGGACAATCTCGAACGCGCCCTGGCCGCCTCCCGCGAAACCAGTGAACCGGAAGGCCTCAGAGACGGGGTCGAGATGACCTTGAAAGAGCTTCTCAAAATTTTCGAAAAGTTCGGCGTGCAACCCATCGAGGCGCTGCAGCAGCCGTTCGACCCCAATCTCCACGAAGCGGTCATGCAGGAGCCAAGTGATGCGGTGCCGGCCAACACCGTGGTCAAGGAGCTCCAGAAAGGCTATTTGCTTCGTGACAGATTGCTGCGTCCGTCGATGGTTGTCGTCTCCAAAGAAAGCGCTTAACAGCCCACGGAGCGCGGCATGGCAGCCCGCCTGATCATCGATTGTGCACGATACCTATTGGATCTTTAAGGAGGACAAACGACATGGGCAAAATTATCGGAATTGATCTCGGCACCACCAACTCCTGTGTGGCCATCATGGAGGGCGGCGATGCCAAAGTCATCACCAATGCCGAAGGCGGCCGCACCACCCCCTCGATTGTGGCCGTGAATGACAGTGGGGAGCGTCTCGTGGGGCAGATCGCCAAACGCCAGGCGGTCACCAATCCCGAAAATACCGTATTCGGCGTCAAACGCCTGATCGGCCGCAAGTTCGATTCCCGTGAAGTCCAAAACGACGTCCAAATCCTGCCCTATAAAATGGAGAAGGCCACCAATGGCGACGTCCGCATCGTACTCAAGGACAAACGCTACAGTCCGGCCGAAATCTCCTCCTTCATTCTGGCCAACATCAAGAAGACGGCCGAAGACTATTTGGGTGAAAAGGTGACCGACGCCGTGATCACGGTGCCGGCCTACTTCAACGACAGCCAGCGCCAGGCCACCAAGGACGCCGGCAAGATCGCCGGCC
>CAYMQN010000028.1:0-25590 GCA_964392545.1 uncultured Desulfobacteraceae bacterium | reverse complement strand
CCTTTGAGACACATGACATGGAAGGGATATGCGAGGTGGACCTTCTTTTGAAACTGTAAGGATGCAAGCACCATAGGCAAACACCATTTATCCTTCACAGGCAGAAGGGCATGGGGGGTTGGCCCACGACGTTTCCCATTCCGCCGGAAATTTGTCAATAGCGGCACGCTATTGCCGGCAAAATACCCGCGCGGTGATGCGCTGTTTATACTGTCGATGAAGTATTCTAGAGAAGGGCCGGCGGAGGTAGCGCGGAAGCCGCTTGGGTTCTTTTTTTGAAAGTCAGGAAGAGCCATTTGAGCTATAGGAAATTGGGCAGGTCTTCGCTGGGCTTGACAATATCGGCATTGATCCCGCCGCCGCCGTCCGTCCTGCCACAGCAGACATTGAGGTCCGGTCGTGACGGCGTCCTAAACGGCGCGCGTTAGCGTAGGAGGAACCTTCCGCAAATGCTTCCGAGTTGCGTCCCGACCGGTCGCTAATACGGCCCCACCACCGGATTGACCAGTTCGCCGATGGTGTCGATGCGGCAGGTGACCACGTTTCCGGCCTTGAGCGTGATCGGGGGATTGCGGAAAATGCCCACCCCGGCCGGGGTGCCGGTGGAGATGATGTCGCCGGGCAGCAGGGTGATGTCTTCGCTGATGTAGGCGATCAGATGCGGAATGTCGAAAACCAGATCCGCGGTGCAGCCGCTTTGCATAAGCCGATCGTCCACCCGCGCCGTGAGCTGGAGATTGCGGATATCGTCGATCTCGTCCGGCGTCACCAGGGCGGGGCCCAGTGGTGCAAAGGTGTCGAAGGACTTGCCGCGAAACCACTGGCCGTCGCCGAACTGGGCCTCGCGCCCGGAGACGTCGTTCATGACCGTGTAGCCGGCGATGCAATCCCAGGCCGCTTCGGGCGCGATGCGCTTGCCCCCCCGGCCGATCACCACCGCCAGTTCCACCTCCCAGTCCACCTGGCCGCAGCTGCGGGGCAAAACGATGGGGTCGCGGGGACCGGCGAGGGCACTGGGTGCCTTGGCGAACAGCAGCGGTTTTTCCGGGGCCTCGAAATTGCCCTCCCGGGCATGCTCCAGATAATTTTTGCCCAGGCAAATCAGCTTGGAAGGCCGCGCCACCGGCGGTCCCAGGCGCACGTCCGCGGTTTGGCCCGGGTCTTCGATCCCGGCGAGCCGCTCCAGCCAGCCTTCCCTGAAAAAAGCTTCCCCGATATCGGGGATCTCCGGGAAATGGCACCGCAAATCGACCACCCGGCCGTCTTGCCATAAACCGGGCCGCTCGTCGCCAGGGTCGCCGAAACGGATCAGTCGCATGAGCAGGACTCCTTGCCGGCCTGCCGGCGTCCCTCCGCCAGACCCTCCTCGTAGTTTTTACGGGCGTACCAATCCACTTGCCGGCAGAGGCCGCGAATGATGCTGACTTCCCGGGCCCGCAGCTGGATGCGGGTGAAAAAACGACGCATGTGGGTCAACCAGTAGTCCGGGTTTTCGGGGTTGATATAGGAAATGCGCACCAGAATATCCTTGAGCTGGTCGTACAGGCCGTCCAGCTCGTGGCGATTGGCCAGGCGGGGTGTCGCCGGCCCGCTATCCTCGCTTCCCGCCGTAAACAGCGCGTAGCAGACGACCATGACCGCCTGGGCCAGATTCAGCGAGGTGAAGGCCGCCGTGGGGATGTTGATCAGGGCGTGGCAGAGGCGCAGGTCTTCGTTGGTCAACCCCCGGTCTTCGGGACCGAAGACGAGGGCAACCTCGTTTTCCTTGGCAATCGGGATCAGACGCCGGGCCATGGACTCGGGGCTCAGCGCCACCTGGCGCTGACCGCCGAGGCGGGCCGTGGTGCCCACCACGTACCGGCAGTCCCCCAGCGCCTCGGCCAGGCTATCGAAGGTGGTCATGCGGTCCACCACATCCCCGGCCGCGTGGGTGGCCATCATGCGGATGCGGTCTTCCGCCGGGTTTTCCGGCTGGACGATGTCCAGCCGGGATATCCCCATGTTGCGCACGGCCCGGGCCGCGGCCCCGATGTTCTCAGGGTAGCGGGGCCGGTGCAGCACGATCCGCACGCGGGCCAGGTCGATACGCGAGGACATCACACCACAAGTTCGAAGGCATTGAAAAAGTAGCCGATCTCGAAGGCGGCCGTCTCCGGCGCGTCGGAGCCGTGGACCACGTTCTTTTCGATGTCCGTGGCGAAATCGGCACGGATGGTGCCCGGGGCGGCGTCCTTGTAGTTGGTGGCGCCCATCAGCTCGCGATAGCGGGCGATGGCGTCGTCGCCTTCAAGCACCATGACCACGCAGGGTCCGGAGGACATGAAGTCGGTCAGGCTGCCGAAAAAGGGGCGTTCCTTGTGAACGGCATAGAAGCCTTCGGCCTGAGCCCGGCTCATCTGAATCATTTTCATGGCCACGATGCGAAGATCGTTGGTTTCCAGGCGCTTGACGACCTCGCCGATGAGGCCGCGGGCCACGCCGTCGGGTTTGACGATGGACAGGGTTCGCTCCATGGATGTGGGGTTCCTTTCCAGAGGGTTGAAAATTGCCGCTGCATTACCAGAAGCCCATGGGCAAGTCAACGCGTCATGACAGGGCCGTGATCAGGGCCCGGGACATGTATTCCCCCACGTCGGCCAGGGCGTCGGTGGGCAAGAAACGGTGGGCATTGTTGGAAAACAGGCAGGTGGCATTGGCGGGAAAGTCCTCGTCGGGCAGGTAGAAATGGTAACACAGGGTGATCTTGGGCAGGGCCTCCACCACGAGGGACCAGTCCCCGGGGCCTTCCTCGGCTGGCGGACATCCCGCCAGGCGCTCGATGACCGCATCCCGCCGATGGTAGAGGGTGGGAATATGGGGGACCAGAATCTGCTCGCTGTGGGCCCGGAAGGCCCCCACGTAGGGTGCGCTGTCGGGCAACTCGCGAAACGCGCGCCAGGGGGTTTGAAGCGGGGTGTCGGGTGCCGCATGTTTGGCCAGCAGCGCGATGATGACGGCCCGGGGGCCCCACTCGGGCCGGCCGTCCAGGAAAACGCCTTCCGGGCCGATCCGGCAGGGCCGACCGAAAGCGGTCAGGCGCAGCCCGTCTTCCACGGTTATCACACCGGGATACCCGGCGAGCACGGCGGCCCGTTCCGGAAATACGCTGGCCAAATGGCGGCGGATAATGGCGGCGTAGGTGGATTCGCTTGCTTCGGATGTCATCATCACCCTCCTTACTTTCGAAAAGGCGCCCTACCGTCCGTCAACGCCGCCCTCGCCGACCAACGGATTGACAGGCCGTGATCGCAATTGTATTTTTATCGCCAGCAGGCCCCGCGGTGTTGACCTTTAGCCTGGAGAAGACGGATGCCCATTTATGAATTCTATTGTGATCGCTGCCATACCATCTTCAACTTCTTTTCGCGCAGCGTCAATACCACGAAAGTCCCCAAATGCCCCAAATGCAAAAAGAACAAGCTCTCGCGGCAGGTTTCCGTATTTGCCGTCACCGGGAGGGCCAAGGAGGATGGGGACACGGACGATCTGCCCTTCGACGAGAGCCAGATGGAAAAGGCCATGCAAATGCTGGCCGGGGAGGCGGAAAAAATCAACGAGGACGATCCCCGTCAAGCCGCCCAGCTCATGCGCAAGCTCTCCGGCATGACCGGCCTAGAGCTGGGTGAAAATATGGAAGAAGCCCTGCGGCGGATGGAACAGGGCGAGGATCCCGAACAGATCGAGGCCGAAATGGGGGACCTGCTGGAAGGCGAGGATCCCTTTCTCTTCAAGAAAAAGGGCGGTCTGGGCGCCGGCCGGCAGCGCCCGCCGTTGCGGGACGAAACCCTCTACGACCTCTAGGGCGCGCGTCCTGCGTCATCTGTGGATCAAAAGCTTTTGTTTGGTGGTTAACCAGGATCATTTATAGCAGCCCTCAGGGCCGAAAGGGAAATTGGCCATGGACAAAAGCCTGCGCGAACGCATCGAAGTCCAGCAGGGTGACATCACGCAACTCCAGGTCGACGCCATCGTCAATGCGGCCAACAGCCGCCTGCTGGGCGGCGGCGGTGTGGACGGCGCCATCCACAGGGCGGCCGGTCCCGAGCTTCTGGATGAATGCCGGGCTCTGGGCGGCTGCCCCACTGGTGAAGCCCGCATTACCAAGGGCTACCGCCTGCCCGCCCGCCATGTGATTCACACCGTGGGACCGGTCTACCGGGGACGCCCGCAGGATGCCCGGCTCCTGGCGAGCTGCTACACCAGCAGCCTCGCGCTGGCCTCCGCGCATCGCCTGACATCCGTGGCCTTTCCGGCCATCAGTTGCGGAGTGTACGGCTACCCCCTGGAAGAGGCCTGCCGCATCGCCGTGGATACGACGGCGGCCTATCTCGGCGGGCATCCCGAAATCCAGCGCGTCGTGTTCGTTTTGTTTTCCGAAAGCGACCGCAAGGTCTACGAGGATTATCTGCAGCGCCTGGCGTGACGCCCTTTCGATGGCTGCCCGCCGCGCCTGCCCATGGCTGTGCGGTGCGCCTGCGGCCCGCGTTTTTTATTGACAATTGGATGAGAATCATTAAGTTTTCTGCCAAATCAAATGCCTCGGACCACACCATCGGGGCCGGGCCTTGTGCCCGAATCAACCAAGGAGGAGACAGCGCATGATCGAAGTGACCCCGGCAGCCACGGAACAGGTTGCTGAGTATTTCAAAGGCAAAGAGGTATCGCCCATCCGGGTGTTTCTCAATTCCGGCGGCTGAGGCGGCCCATCGCTGGCATTGGCTCTGGATGAGCCAAAAGAAACCGATAAAGTTTTCGATATCGACGGTTTTCAGTACGTCGTCGACAAGGATTTCATCGAAAAAGTGCAGCCCATCAAGGTCGACTTTGTCGATATCGGGTTCCGCCTGTCGTGTGCCGTGGATTTCAGCGCGGGCGCAAGCGCCTGTTCAGGCTGCGGATCCGCCGGAACCTGCGGTTAATCCCCAACGCATGCAAAACCAGCAAGGCAGCGCCGTTCGGCGCTGCCTTTTTTTATGCACGTTGACGGGATTGCGCCGAAATGCTAAGGGCTGTCCGTCCCGCAATGATCTTTTATCCGACCCCCCTCTTTACATTAACAGCCGAGCAGACAGGGACCCCCTCTGGATGGCGAGCAGGAGGAAACGAAATGGGCATGATCGACTTCACCCTCGATGAAAGCGTTGCCGTTGTATCCCTCAACAGCGGCGAGAACCGCTTCAATCCCGAATTTCTCAACGCCTTTCTGAAGATGCTCGACGACATCGAGCAGCAGACCGAGGCACGTACCGTGGTGGTCCACAGTGCGCACGAGAAAATCTTCAGCAACGGCATCGACCTGGAGTGGCTGGTGCCGATTATTCAGAAGGGCGACGTCCCCGCCGCCAAGGATTTCTTCTACCTGCTCAACAAGCTTTTCCTGCGGCTGGTGACCTATCCGGCCATCACCGTCGCCGCCATTACCGGGCACGCCTTTGCCGGGGGAGCCATTCTGGCCTGCGCCTTCGACTTCCGCCTGATGCGCTCGGACCGGGGGTTTCTTTGCGTTCCGGAAGTCGATTTGGGGATCCCCTTTCTCCCCGGCATGAACGCCATCCTGGCCAAGGCGATCCCTCACTACAAGCTGGAGGAAATGCAGTACACCGGCTGCCGGCTGACGGCCGAGGAATGCGAACGGCACCACATCGTCCGCAAGGCCTGCCATATTTCGGAGCTGCTCGAGGAAACCCTGGCCTTTGCCCGCGGCCTCAATAAAAACCGGGCCATCGTCCACGAAATGAAGCGGCGCCTCAATCGCCCGATCATCCAGGCCATCGAGGTCGAAGACGTCCCCTACATCGAATCGGGAAAATTCAACATCGGCTAACGGGCCGTGGCGCAACGACGCCCCGGGCGGGATCGCCGACCACGCGGAACTGCCGGCGTCTGGACGTATGGCAGGTGTGACAGGAGCACGAGCATGGAGGCCATCAAGATCAAGGAACGCCTGCCCGATGAACTCAAACGGTTCATGGCCCGCAGCCGGGAGCGCGATTTTCTTCTGATCGACGTGCGCCAGCCCCAGGAGTACGCCATCGCCCACATCCCCGGGGCGAAACTGATGCCCCTGTTGGAATTGGAAGCGCGCCTCTACGATCTGCCCGGCGACCGGGAGCTGATCTTCTATTGCCACGCCGGGCCGCGCGCCGAGATCGCCGCCATCCTGGCCGCGGAAGCCGAGCTCTCCGATCTGCCGGTCTCCGTCCTGGTGGGCGGCATGCTGGCCTGGGACGGCCACAAGATCGTGAATTTCCCCCGCATCCAGGTCTTCGACCAAACCGCCGGCCTGCCCGAGCTCCTGAAGACCGCCATGAACCTCGAAAAGGGCGCCTTCCGCTACTACCATGCGCTGCTCGACCGCTGCGGCCATCTGCCCTGCCAACCCACTCTGGCCCATCTGGCCAAGGCCGAGGAAGCCCATGCGCGCATGCTCTATGCTCTATGGAAACCCCATCAGCCCGATCCGCCGTCCTTCGAGGTGCTTTTCGAGGCCTTGTCCGGCGACATTCTGGAAGGCGGCCAACCCTTGACGGAAGTGCTCGCAAGCCTCGATGCCATGCGCCCTGAAAACGCGGTGCGCATGCTGGAATTCTCCCTCGGCATCGAATACCAGGCCTACGACCTCTACCGCAGCATGGCCGAGCGCGCCACGGAGGATCGGGCCCGGGACCATTTGCTGGCCATCGCCCAGGCGGAAAAAACCCATATGCGGCGCTTGGCCGAAGCCATCGCCGCACTTGTGTGAACCGCGGCGTCGGACGCTACCACCGTCGCCCATTGCCAAACGATATCACCCCATGCCCTTGAACCCCGATGCCAGCCGGCAGTTGCTGGATTATCACGAACGGACCAAGCATCACCTGCATCGCTTCGCCCGCTCGGCCGGCTACATGGACTGGGACAACCAGCCGGCGCCCTTCCGCACCTATGCGGGTGCCCGCAGCCTGGCGCTGCCGCTGACTTCCCCCGAACCGACCCTGGACTATGCCGACCTGTTCGAACCGGTCTCGAACACCCCTGCTCCCATGCGATTCGACACGCTGGGAACCCTCTTCGAGTTCTCCCTGGCGCTTTCCGCCTGGAAGGCCATCCCGGGGCAGCGCTGGGCCTTGCGCATCAATCCTTCCAGCGGGAACCTGCACCCCACCGAGGCCCATGTGATCACCCTGGGCCTGGCCGGCCTGTCGGACGGGATCTACCACTACCACCCCTACGCTCACGCACTGGAAGAGCGGGCCGTCATCCCGCCATCCCGGATCCGTGTTTTGGAACGCCACCTCCGGCCGCCCTGTCTTCTCGTGGCCTTGAGTACCATTTTCTGGCGTGAAGCCTGGAAATACGGCGAACGCGCCTTCCGCTACTGCCAGCACGACATCGGCCATGCCCTGGCGGCGCTGGGCCTGGCCAGCCGCCTGCTCGGCTGGCGCCTGACGGTCCTGACGGCGGCCGATGACGATATCGCCGCCGCGTTCGGTTTCGACCGCACCCCCTGGCCCCCCGGCGAGGCCGAAGCGCCCGCCCTGGTTGCGGCCATCCGCCCGGCCTCCGGGGACACGGCCCGGCGGTCCTTTCCAAGCGAAGCCGCCGCCGCCCTGGCCGATCTTCCCATCCTCGGCCGACCCAACCCGTTGAGTGCGCTTCGGCGGGACTGGGATATCATTGGGATAGCCGCCGCCGCGAGCCGCCAGGATCGTGTACCGGAATCCGCCGCCCTGCCGGCGCACTCCCCGGCGGTGCACTATCCGGCACCGGCCACGGAGAAGGCCGCCCGGATCATCCGGCAGCGCCGCAGCGCCCAGGCCTTCGACCCTGACGGCCAACTCGAGCGGGCGGCCTTTTTGAGCCTGCTCGACCGGACGCGGCCCCGCTCTTCCCGTCCGCCCTTCGATGCCGGCTTGGGGCCGACCCACATCAGCCTGGTGCTTTTTGTCCATCGCGTGCGCCAAACACCTCCCGGCCTCTATGCGTTCGTCCGCCACCCGGACCATCTCGAAAGCCTGCGCGGCGCCCTTTCCGGCACTTTCCGTTGGGAGCCGGCCGCCCCCGGTCTGCCCCTCTACCTGCTGGAGCCGGGGGACCTCCGCGCCGAGGCTATGGATCTCGCCTGCCGCCAGGAAATCGCCGGGTGGGGCACTTTCGCGCTGGGCATGCTGGCCCGTTTCGCGCCCATCGTGCAGGAACGGCCCTGGGCCTATCGCCAGCTTTTCTGGGAAGCCGGCCTGATCGGCCAGGTGCTCTACCTCGAAGCCGAGGCCCAGGGTGTTCGGGGCACCGGTATCGGCTGCTACTTCGACGATCCGGTACACGACCGCCTGGGCTTGAAAAATCAAGACTGGCAGAGTCTCTATCATTTCACCATCGGTGTTCCCCTGGAAGATCGGCGCCTGCAGACCCTGCCCCCCTATTTTCACCTGGCCCCCCAGCGCGAAGGATCGGATGAAAATGCCTGACACCGCAGCCCGCCCCGCTGCCGATCCGTGCCGGCGCAACGACTGTGGGGCCATTCGCAAGGCCCTCGGCGCCTGGTATCGACGCAACGCCCGCCGGCTGCCCTGGCGCGAAACAGGCGATCCCTACCGGGTTTGGCTTTCGGAAGTCATGCTGCAGCAGACCCAGGTCAAAACCGTTCTGCCCTATTACGACCGGTTTACCGCCGCTTTTCCGGACGTCAGCCATCTGGCCGCGGCCGACCCCCAAGTGGTGCTCAAGTCCTGGGAGGGGCTGGGCTACTACCGCCGCGCCCACCACCTCATGGCTGCGGCACGGATCATCGCCCGGGAACATGGCGGCCGCCTGCCGGAGCGGCGCGATGCCTTCCGCGCGCTCCCCGGTGTGGGCGACTATATTGCCAATGCCGTCATGAGCATCGCCTTCGGTCAGCCCTATGCCGTGGTGGACGGCAACGTCAAACGGGTCCTGGCGCGGCTCTGGCAGCTTGAAACGCCCGTCAACCGACCTTCGGCCCACAACCGCTTTCAGGCCCTGGCCGACCGCCTCCTGGACCGCGGGGACCCTTCCGGCCACAACCAGGCGGTCATGGAACTGGGCGCCCTGGTCTGCACCCCCCGTCAGCCGGGCTGCAATGCCTGCCCGGTGGCCGCCTGCTGCCGGGCCCGACAAAACGAGGCGGTCGACCGCTATCCCCGCAGGGATCCCCGGGCCAAGACACCGGAGCATATCCTGGTGGCCGGCATGGTCTACAAGCGCGGCAAGCTGCTGATCGTACGCCGACCCGACCAGGGTCTTCTGGGGGGCTTGTGGGAATTTCCCGGTGGGCGTCGGTTGGCCGGCGAAACGGCGGACGCGGCCTGCCGCCGGGCGATCCGCGACCAGACCGGTTTGGCGGTGGCCGTCGACAGGCCGGTGGCCCGGGTAAAACACGCTTACACCCATTTCAAGATCAACCTGACGGTATGGGTCTGCCATTGGCAGGCGGGGCGGGTCCGGTTGAAGGGCGCGGCCGCCTTCCGTTGGGTGCACCCCCGCGAACTCACGGCCTTTCCCCTGCCCGGCGCCATGAAAAAGGCCCTGGCTTGCCTCCCGGAAAAGGGCCAAGCATCTCACTCTAGGTGCAAAACTGGTACAGGCGATATAAATGTGATATGAGCCTGCCGCCATGCTGCGCAGCATGGCTGATTTCACATGCTACAAGGACAGTTGCATGAACGCGAAAACCGAGTATGACGTCATCATCGTGGGCGGCGGCCCGGCCGGTCTTTTTGCGGCGTATTACCTGGCCGAGCATTCCGACCTGTCGATATTGCTGCTGGAAAAAGGCAAAATGCCCCACCAGCGGCACTGCCCCATCGGCGCCACCCAGCAGTGCATCAAGTGCCAACCCTGCAACATCCTGAACGGCATCGGAGGTGCGGGCCTCTTTTCAGACGGCAAGCTCAACTACATCCACAAGCTGGGCAAGACCGACCTGACCCAGTTTCTGAGCCGCCTGGAAGCCGAAGCCCTGATCGACGAGACCGAGCGGATCTTCAATCGCTTCGGCATGGACGGCCCGACCTTTCCCACCGACATGGCGGAAGCCCGGCGGCTGCGCAAGGAAGCCAAAAAGCACGGCATCGATCTTTTGATCATCAAGCAGAAGCATCTGGGCAGCGACTGCCTGCCCGCGCATATCACCGCCCTGGCCGATCATATCGCCCCCCGCGTCGACATCCGCACCGGTGAGGCCGTGGAGGACGTCATCGTGGAAAACGATGCCGTGGCCGGGGTGCGCACGACGCGCCAGTCCTATGCCGCCCGCCGGGTTGTCCTGGCGCCCGGACGCGTCGGCGCCAACTGGGTGGCCCAACTGGTCCAGGGCATGGGCATCGCGGTCTCTCAACGGGGCATCGAAGTGGGTATCCGGGTCGAAGTCCACAACGACATCATGCAGGATCTTTGCGATGTGATCTACGATCCCACCTTCTTTATCCAGACCCAGAAATACGACGACCAGACCCGCACCTTCTGCACCAACATGGGCGGCTACGTGGCGCTTGAAAACTACCAGGACTTCGTGTGCGTCAACGGGCATGCCTACCAGAACAAGAAGTCCGAAAACTGCAATTTCGCCTTTCTCTCCAAAGTCGTGCTCACCGAGCCGGTCACCGACAACCAGGCCTACGGGGAATCCATCGGCAAGCTGGCCACCATCATCGGTGGCGGCAAACCGATCCTGCAGCGTTTCGGCGATCTCAAACGCGGCCGACGCAGCACCTGGAACCGCATCCGCAAAGGGTATATCGTGCCCACCCTGGAAAACGTGGTCTGTGGCGACATCGCCATGGCCCTGCCCGAACGCATCCTCAGCAATCTCATCGAGGGTCTGGAAAAGCTCAATCTCATGATCCCCGGCGTTTCCAACGACGAAACCCTGCTCTATGCCCCCGAGATCAAATTCTTCGCCACCCAGGTCGACACGGACGCCCACCTGCAAACCCCGCTGCGGGGCATGTACGTGGCCGGCGACGGACCGGGCGTGGCGGGCAACATCGTCTCCGCCGCCGCCACCGGCTTGATACCGGCCAAAACCATTTTGAACGATCTCCAAGGCAAGGAGACCTGAAATGCTGGATCCGGTCATCATCGGCGGGGCGGTGGTGGGGCTGGCCATGGGCAGCTTCGGTTATGTCCTGCTGCGCTTCGTGGCCCGGCCCGTGCTCGGCTACCGCCGCCTCAAGAAACGCTTGGCGGATGCATTGGCCGCGACGAGGAGCCCAAGCGCCCTGCCGCAGGAAACGCGCGGCGCCTTGCGCCGGATGGCGATGGCGCTGCAGGAGCTGGTCGACGAAGGACTGCCGGCCTGGTACGCCCTAACCTTGCAAAGAAAAGGGGAACAGCCGAAGGAAGCCGTGCGCCACCTGCAAGCCCTGGTGAACTGCCGGGAGGCGGCTGCCATCCAGCGTCGAACGGCGGCCGTGGCGGAAGCCTTGAGGCTGCCGCCGGCCCAACCTCGATAGCCGGGGAAACCTGTGCGCGTTTGGCGCCAGGGTGTCAAAAAATGTCACTTTGGCATCAGGAACGGCGCAGGCTGCATGACGCGCAGAATTCCACAACCCCCTGTATTTTATTCAATATTATCACTCATGGGCCGTCTCCGGCCAGGCCCTGAAATGCCGGCATGGGATTTGCTGTATCCATTGCAAACGCCAACTTGGGCAGCCTTATGCGCCGTATCGCCTTGTATGCGATGAACGCGGATTGACTTCAAAGAACGTTGCGATAGGATAGCGAGCATGACGGACAGCATCAGACCCGAAGCGACGAAGGACCGCCGATTGACCGATCCAGGATTCAGCCGCCGCCGGTTTCTCAAGCTGGGAACCCTCCTGGCGGCCGGGCTGGTGATGCCCCAAACCCTTTATGCCATCCCCCGCCCAGAGGAAAAAGAAACGCGCGTTCTCAAGCTTTACAACACCCACACCCGGGAACGGCTGGACGTCTGCTACGCCCGCAGCGGTAAAATCGACCGCGACGCCATCCAGGAGGTCAACACCATTCTGCGGGATCACCGCACTGATGAAATCCACCCCATCGATCTGCGTCTCCTGGATTTGCTGCATGCCATCCGCCTCGAGGCCGGCGGTGAGAGTTGCCTGCACATCATATCGGGCTACCGCTCGCCGACCACCAATGCCAGACTGCGCCGCCGCAGCACGGGCGTGGCCAAAAAAAGTTTGCACATGCGCGGCCATGCCGCCGATATCCGCATTCCGCGCATCGGAACCGCCAAGCTGCGCGATATCGCTCTGAAGTTAGCCCGCGGCGGGGTCGGCTACTATCCGAAGTCCGATTTCGTCCACGTCGACATCGGCCGGGTGCGTTCCTGGTAAGGCCTCCACCGGACGCCACCGCGGCGGTGCCGGCTTTTCCTGCAAGGCCCGCAGCAAAGGGGCATCCCGCCCGTAGATATCCTCCCGGAAGAAGACCGTCCCCTCGCTGTCCGCCCAGGCCGTCCAGTAGAGAAGATGCACCGGTATCGGCCGTTGAAGGCGAACGACCCGGTGTTCGCCGTCACGATAATGGGTTTCGATGGTTTCCCGATCCCACCCCGCGGTGCCGTCCAGAACGAAGGCCGCCAGCCCGACGGGGTCTTCCACCCGGATGCACCCGGAGCTGAAACTGCGCGAAACCGCATTGAACAGGTTCTTGGCCGGCGTGTCATGCAGGTAGACGGCATGCCGGTTGGGAAACATGAATTTGATGCGGCCCAGGGCATTCAAGGGCCCCGGGGCCTGCTGCAGGCGGATCGGGAAATAGTCTTTGCTGAGCGATGCCCAGTCGACCTCGCCCGGAGCCAGAAGCTCCGCATCCTGTGACCAGCCCGAGAAGATCCGGATGCCCTGCTCATCGATATAACCGGAATCGTTTAAAATCTTGGGCAGGATATCCTCTACCGCCAGTCGCCGGGGAATGTTCCAATAGGGGTTGAATTCCAGGTACGTCATGGTGCCGCTGAAAACCGGTGTCTTGCGGTAGGTGCGCCCTACCACCACCGGCATGGTGCCCCGCACCCGCCCTTCGTCCACCATGGTCAGCTTGAAGTCCGCAATATTGACGGCCAGATAGCGCCGCCCCAAATCATCGGGGATCCAGCGCCAACGCTCCATGTTGATCAACAGCTGGTCGATGCGTTGCGCCAGCGGTACGTTCAGGGCCGCCCGCGTCTTGGGGCCCACCACGCCGTCCGGGTCGAGGCCGTGGCGATACTGGAAGCCTTTGACCGCACTTTCCAACTCCGCATCGAAATAGGTCGGCCGCAAAGAAGGCCTCTCGGGAAGATCGCCGGAAGCCAGCAGCCGGCGACGCAATTGCGCCACCGCGGGGCTGTCGTCCTCCCGCCGCAGGCTGGGGCCCTCGTCCAAGCGCGGCCAAACCCCTTTTTCCGCCATCCGGCGATAGGCGGCCAAGGCCCTCCGCAAACCGGTGTATCCGGTGTAGGGCGGGTGCAGGCCCTGAAACATATGGGCCACCCGCCCGCCTTGGAGGCTGTCGTTCAACAGGCGGATCAGGTCCACTTCAAGGCTGAAGGCGCTCCAGTTCGTATGGACCGCTTCGGGATTGACCCGCCCGCCGACAATATGCGCGCCGAGCAGGAAGGCCGCATCCGTCATCAGCACATCGAAATCCGCCCGCACCCCGGGGAGGGCCTGGTCCGCAACGCGGGTTGGCGCCGCCAGCGCCGCCGCCAGGACCTGCAAACGGGGGTAGTGGTAGTCTTGCGGCACAAGACCGTCTGCGGCCACGTTTCGGATTTCCTCCAGAAGGGCCAGGGCCTGGGGCACCGGACCGCGGGGCGTGGTCCAGATCGGCTTAAAGTTGCGTGCCGCATAAAACTCCGGGATCAGGGCAATGCCGCAGATCAATTCACCCTGGCAGGTAAACTGTTGATTCGCCTGGCGGGCCCGGATCTGTTGCGCGATACGATCCGCCACCGCCGATTGGGGAAATTCCGCAGCGCGCAAAGCACCGCCCTTCGCGATAACCACCCCAAGGAGCAAGAGGATCGGGAGACCGATCGCCGCGCAAAACCGGAGAAACGAATAGGCGGACGCCCTGAACGGGGGGTGGTCGCAGCAGAGGATGTTCATGTGAAGACCAAACCTTTCTCATGGGATAGCGTCGGTCACTCCCCGCCGCCACTGTATCGCCACCGGCGGGAAGCGCCCCACGGCCTTGCATCGCGTATAACGTCGGGCTAAAGAAGGCTTTCTGAGAAAATAATAACGCGGCCGATAAGGGCAAGCATCAATTCACCCGAAGGCGCCCCGATGAACGCCCTCGATCCACGCATGCATACTGGGGCGCACATCGTGAGATGGCATGGGACATTTGCGGCGCATGCGCTTCAAGCCGGCAAAACCGCTTGCGGCCCTTTCCGGGAATCCCCTTGACAAGTGAAAGGGCTCCTTCCTATATCGACCTATGCTAAACGAACTGGAAAAAAAGGTAATCGCCGCCATTCAGGGGGATATCCCGGTCTGTGAGCGCCCTTACCGGGAATTGGCGCAAGGCATCGGCCTCTCCGAGGAAACCCTGCTGGCCACCCTGGGCGACCTGCGCCGGCGGAACCTGATCCGGCGCTTCGGCGCCACCCTGCGTCACCAGAAGTCGGGCTATTCCGCCAACGCCATGGGCGCCTGGCAGGTGGAAGAAGACCGCATGGAAGCCGTGGGCGCCATCATGGCCGCCTGCCGCCAGATATCCCACTGCTACCGCCGCAACCCCACTCCGGACTGGCCCTACAATCTCTACACCATGATCCACGCCGACTCCGAGGAGGCCTGCTGGGAGATCGCCCGGGAGATGGCGGCTGAGGCCGGCGTCGAACACTACACCCTGCTCTTCAGCCGGCGGGAGCTCAAGAAAACCTCCATGACCTATTTCCCTCCCGAAGAGCACGCCCCCGGGTCTTGACGGCCGACACCCCCCATATCCTCCTGGTCAATCCGTGGATCGACGATTTTGCCGCCTACGACGTGTGGGCCCAGCCCATGGGACTGCTGTGGCTGGCCGGCCGGCTTCGCGCCCGGGGGTACCGCCTGTCCTACTGCGACTGCCTGGACCGTTTCCATCCCCGCGCCCCCCGCAGCGATCCGCTGGCCCGCCAGGGCCGGGGCCCCTACCTGAAAACCCCTCTGCCCAATCCCCCCGGCCTCGAGGACATTCCCCGCCGCTATTCGCGCTACGGCATCCGCGAAGCCTGGCTGCGTGAGGATCTCGCCGGGTTGGATCCCCCCGATCTGATTCTGGTCACTTCCATGATGACGTACTGGTATCCGGGGCTTCAGGCCACCATCGCCGTCCTTCGGCAGGCCTTTCCCCGTGCACCGATCCTTCTGGGAGGCATCTATGCCACCCTCTGCCGAAAGCATGCCGCGCGCACCTCGGGTGCCGACCAGGTGGTCCCCGGCCCGGCGGACGACCGCCTCCTGGCCCAGATCGGACGCATGCTCGGCTTCGAGGAGAGGGCGGGGCGGGAACGGCTTACCCCCGAAAACCCGCCTTATCCGGCCTGGGATCTGCGGCGGCAGCTCACCTATCTGCCGGTTCTGACCTCCCTGGGGTGCCCCTTCGATTGCGCCTACTGCGCCTCGAACGTCCTTCAGCCCCGCTTTCGGAAGCGTCGGCCGGAGGCGGTCGTCGAGGAAATTCTCTACTGGCATCGAGAAACCGGGGTCAGAGACATCGTCATCTATGACGACGCCTTTTTGGTGGATGCGTCGACCCATGCCGTGCCGATTTTGGAGGGCATCATTCGCGCGGGCCTCCCGCTTCGTTTTCACACCCCGAACGCCCTGCACATCCGCGGGCTGGATGCCGAGCTGGCCCGGCTGCTGTTCCGCGCCGGCTTTGCAACCCTCCGCCTGGGGCTCGAGACGGCCGCGCGCCGCACACCGTCGGCTTACGACCGCAAGGTCGATCTCGAAGATGTCGTCGTTGCGGCCGATCATCTGCGGCGGGCGGGGTTCACCGCCCGGGAGACGGGAGCCTACCTTCTGATCGGGCTGCCGGGCGAGCCGATCGAAAGCGCCGCGGATTCGATTCGATTCGTCAAGGCGCAGGGCATACGCCCCATTCTGGCCTACTATACCCCCATCCCCCACACACGGCTTTGGGCAAAGGCCCTTGCGGCGTCACGCTACGACCTGGCCGCCGACCCGCTTTTCTGCAACAACGCCATTCTGCCCTGCGCGCCGGAATCCTTTTCCTGGCAGCGGCTGCGGCGGTTGAAGGAGATGACGCGCACTGGCCAACAGTCCGCTTGACCTCGAGTCTTATCGGGGGAATATTGGTCCGGTCGGATCCACCACCCGTTCAATTACGCCTAGCCCCTGAGAGGAGACGGACACCATGATCAAATCGACATCGATGGAACCGGGACGCATCCAGACCGAAACGTTGATCGTTCCGGTCTGCCCGGACGGCGAACTTTACCGCTCGGCAACCCTTTGCGACCTGAACCGCCAGGCCCTCGAAATTCCAACTTTCAAGGGCAAGCAGGGGGAAGAACTCATCCTCCACCGCATGCCGGGCCTCAAAGCCGAGCGGGTGGTGTTTCTCGGGGTGGGGCCCGAGGCCGATCTGACCCTCGAACGGCTGCGCCGGGCCGCCGGCAAGGGAACCGCTATGGCCCAGCATGCCGCCCCCGGCACCGCCGTGCTGGCGGTGCCCGATGTTGCCAAAGGAGACGACCTGACCCGCGAAGCCATGCTGACCGCGGTTGCGGAAGGCGCCCTGCTCAGCAATCACCGCGAAAACCGCTACTGTTCGGACCCCGAGGTGCAGCCCCTGAAGTCCATCCGCTTGCAGACCGACGCCGCCATGGCCAAAAAGGCCGCGCCCGTCCTGAAGCGGCTCGAAGCCGTCTGCCGCGGTACCCTGCAGGCCAGGGATTGGATCAACCAGCCGGCCAATGAAAAACGCCCGGATCAGTTGGCCCACAGCATGGCCCGGGCCGCCCGCGCACATGGCCTGAAAGCCTCGATCCTGGACGAGAAAAAGCTGAAAGCCCTCGACATGGGAGCGCTTTTGGCCGTCGGCGGCGGCAGCGCCCACCCCCCGCGTCTGCTTGTTCTGGAATACCGCCCCCCGAAAGCCAAGGATGCCATCGCCCTCGTGGGCAAGGGGGTGACCTTCGACGCCGGAGGGCTGAACCTGAAGCCGACCGGATCCATCGAATTGATGAAGGTGGACATGGCCGGCGCGGCGGCCGTGGCGGCCAGCGTCATCGCCATGGCCCGGATCGGTGTCCGGCAGCGGGTGGTGGGCGTTATCCCCCTGGTGGAAAACATGGTCTCCGGGGATGCGTTCCGACCCGGCGACATCGTGCGGGCCGCCAACGGGCGGACCATCGAAATCGGCAATACCGATGCCGAAGGGCGCTTGATCCTGGCCGATGCCCTGGCCTACACGGTCAAAACCTTCCGCCCCCGCGTCATGATCGACATGGCGACACTTACGGGCGCCTGCGTGGTGGCCCTGGGAGAGAAGATCGCCGGTGTTTTCTCACCGGACGAACGCCTGAGAGGCCTGATCGAGAAGGCGGGGCAGGATGTCCACGAACGCTGCTGGCCCATGCCCTTGCCCGAGGACTACCGGGAACTGCTGAAGAGCGACCTGGCCGACATGCGCAACATCGGGCCCCATCGCTGGGGCGGGGCCATCGTGGCGGCCCTGTTTCTCTCGGAATTTGTCGGGCAAACCCGCTGGGCGCATATCGATATCGCCGGACCGGCCCATCACAAAAAAGGCGGCCCCTACACACAGCCCGGCGCCACCGGCTTCGGGGTGCGGCTCCTGTGCCGGATCGTCGCCGACTTGCAGCAAGAGGACTTCTGACAGGCCGAGGTAAGCGAGGCTTATTCCGGAAGGGTACGCGGCCCATAGGGGGACGGCGGCCCGTTGTCGTCGGGCAGATCGCCCGCGCCGGGCTCCGGCCGTTGCGGTTGGCGGGTGGCCGGCGGCGCTGCCGGCTTGCCGCGGCGGCGTGCGAAACTGCGCGGCATGGGTTCGCTGCGGCGGGATAATTCCAGCGGGATGAAAACCGTGTCGCCCGGTCGCATGTCGTTGGCCCGCAGATTGGGGGTAATCCGTTCCAGAAGGCGGGCGTTGCGGCTGTGGCCGGTATACCAGAGGGCAATCATGCCCAGCGTTTCCTCGGACCAGCGCACCTCGTGCAGGTAGCAGACCACGCCGCGGTAATGCACGCTGGGCAGTCCCACCTTGCGGGGCGGCGGGACGCCGGGGGCGCCCGGTGGTGGCACCTGGGGTTTGAAGGCCGTACAGGCCCCAAGCCCCCCCAAAAGCAGGAGGCACAGCGCCCAACGGCAAGCTAAAAGCCAAACACGTGGCATCATGGCGGCGTCGAGAAGCGGCCTTCCATCCGCGCCAGGTAGCTGATGGCCCTGACATTGTGGGGGTTGAAGTGAATCGCGGCCTGCAGACTGCGAACCGCGCTCTCCCGGTCGCCCTCAAAATCCTGGACGATGGCCAGGTTGA
This sequence comes from uncultured Desulfobacteraceae bacterium, assembly GCA_964392545.1. Lineage (GTDB taxonomy): Bacteria > Desulfobacterota > Desulfobacteria > Desulfobacterales > UBA5852 > JABZFP01. The sequence continues at coordinate 7,056 of CAYMQN010000028.1, read as the reverse complement.
AGAGCACTTCGTCCAGATATTCCGGAACCTGGTCGGCCACCTCCCGGTAAAGCGCGGCGGCCTCCGCATAGCGTTGCATCTTAGCATAGGCGAAACCGAGGTTAAAGCGCGCATCGATCATGTCCGGGGCCAGGGCCAGAACCCGCTCGAAGGCCGTGACGGCCTGGGGATAGGCCCGCAGTTCCAGGCAAACCAGGCCGAGATTGAAATGGGCCCGGATATTGTCCGGACTTTGTTCGGCGATTTGCCGCCATAGATCCCGGGCCCGGTCCGGTTCCGTCGCCATGAGGGACCGGGCCTTTTGCTCGAGTGGTGAAGGATCCGGCAAAAGGGATGGCTCGGCGGGATCCGCCGCTGTCCGTCCAGCGGGCGCGGGACGGGCTTCGAAGGCCTTCAGGGGCTTGCCCGACCCCATGCCGGGAATATGCCCTCGCACCCAGAAGAAAAGGGCCACGGCAGCCAAGAGAACGGCCAATGCCCCGGCCAGCCACTTGCGGCGCCCTCGACCCGCTGGGGGCGGGGAGTACGCGGCATCGTCCGGCAGCCGCGCACCGGCGGGCTCCGCCGGCAACGCCGGATCCGGTCGGTTTTCGTTTTCCGCCGGTTTGTCGGCCCTGTCCGTGCCGGCCGTCTGCATGAGATCGCGCAGAGCCGTTTCTTCCGCTTTTTTCTCCTCGCGAAACAGGTCGCACACCAAATCGGCCAGATGCCGTTCGATGGAGCGCGACGACAGGTCGGCCAGACATTCTTCCAAAGCGGCCAAAGCCGCCCCGCAATCCGGGAAACGCGCCTGCGGATCCACCGCCAGGAGATGGTCCATGACATAGCGCAATTCCGGGGAGAGGTCCGGCAGGATCTCCCCGGGGGACACAAAGTCACCGGTCTGGGCGCGCCGCAGGATTTCCATTGTATTGCCGTGGTAGAGGCGGCGGCCGGTGAGCAATTCATAGAGAATGACGCCCACGGCGAATTGGTCCGAGCGATGATCGATGTCCCGCCCGCGGGCCTGCTCGGGGGACATGTAGGCCACCTTGCCCTTGAGCACGCCGGCTTCGGTGGCGGCGCTCCGGTCGCCGGCCTTGGCAATGCCGAAATCTAGGATTTTTATCTGTCCGGCAAAGGTCACGAAGATGTTCTGGGGGCTGATGTCGCGGTGCACGATCTGCAGGGGCCGCCCGGACATATCCGTCAGGTGGTGGGCGTAGGCCAACCCCGAACAGATCGCCGCGGCAACGGCCACGCTGTTTTCGTGTCCGAGGAGACGCCGGTGCTCCCCCAGGGCGGTGGTTACGGAGCGCAGGTCCTTGCCCTGGAGGTATTCCATGACGATGAAGTAGGCGTCCGCCATACAACCGAAATCGTAGATCTGCACGATGTTGGGGTGTTGCAGGAAGGCGGCCAGCTTGGCTTCCTCGATGAAGGCTTCCACCGCCGCGGGGTCGGAGATGAAGTGGGCGTGCATCTTCTTGACTGCCACCAGCTTCTGAAACCCCTGATCCCCCTGGATGCGGGCACGGAAAAGCTCCGCCATGCCGCCGTAGGCGATGCGGTCCAGGATCTGGTATTTTCCAAACTGGGAAAACGCTTCCATCACCAGAGCGGAATCTGCTCCAGGATCTCCGGGTGACGCTTTTCCAACCAGCTGCGCAGCGATTCCGGCCTGTCGATCACATCGCCCTCCGCTGGGGGAAGTTCGGAAAGCATATCGGCCTGGTAGAGATGATAGGCGGTCAGAAGGTCCGGTTTGTTCTTTTCCAGCCAAGCACGGATCTTGGCATCGGTCATCTTGTCCATGAAGTCCTCTGGGGCGGCGCCGGTCGGCATTTGCCGGGGCCACATGGGTTGGCTATCTTCAACCGCCGTCATGCAGGCGGGGGAATCGGATCTAGGAAGGCCCCAACCCGGCGGTCGCAAAAGACCGCACGCGGCGCCGGGGTGAAAACGCAGTTTGTTTACTCGTCTTGTAGTTAAAATGCGGCGGCATGTCAAATGATCCCGGCAACACCGATTCGGGCCAACGCGTTGATTCGATTTGCCTTATCTTTTTCATCATCCAGCCCCGCCGGCCAGCGGCGGGGCGGGATGCCAGGTGGCTTCTATTCAGGAGGCCCGGGATATCAGGTTGGCAAGGTGCACGAATTCGGCCACGCTGAGGGTTTCCGCACGACGCTGGGGATCAATGGCCGCTTCCACGAGCCACGCCTCAACCTGCCCGCGATCCGCCTTCAGGATATTGCCGGTCAGGGCGTTGCGCAGGGTCTTGCGTCGCTGGGAAAAACCGGCCTTGACCACGCGGGAAAGCAGGGCTTCGTCCTCCGCCGGGTGTTCGATCCGTTTCCGGAAGGTAGCCCGAATCACCTGGGAGTCGACTTTGGGGCGGGGATAGAACATATGGGCGGGAGCGTCCGCAACCACCTCGACCTCGGCACAGTATTGCAGCATGACCGACAAGCGGCCGTAGTCGCGATTGCCCGGCGAAGCGATCAGCCGCTGGGCCATTTCCTTTTGGAGCATGAGCAGGGCACATTGGACAACGTCGCGTGAGGCGATCAGGTGGACGACGATCTGCGAGGACAGGTTGTAGGGGAGATTGCCGATCACCACCGCCGGGCGATCGGCCTGGATATGGTCCCGATAATGGAACGTCAGAATGTCCTGGTTGATCACTTCGACATGGGTCAACTGCTGCACGGCGAGTTCGGTTCGCAGCAGGTTCGCCAGTTGGGAGTCCTTCTCCACCGCGATCAGGCGGGCGGCCCGGCGGGCCGCCGGAATCGTCATGGCCCCCAGACCGGCGCCGATTTCGACCACCGGATGCTGCGCGGTGATGACGGCGCGTTTTACGATGGTTTCCGCCAAGACCTCGTTCACCAGAAAATTCTGCCCGAGGGACTTTTTGGGCCTCATGTTCCAGGCTTTGAGAAGAATGCGCGGGGATGTCATGGTTAATGCAAATCCTTTGCTGCCCCCTGCCTATCGGAAAGGGGCCTCCTTGGCAAGCCATAACGGGAAAGGGGTGGACATTGCTTCGTGCGCCGTCCGGCAAGCGCGTGGTGCGCGCCTCCCGGCAGAGCGGCAAATGACTTATCGGCCGCCTTGAAGCAGCTTGACTTTAGGCATTTCGTAAGTAATTTCAGCTAGCCGTTCCCGGCGTTGCGCCTGCTCCGGCGGGCCCTGCCGCTCATTTCGGACCCCGTTCCAATCCGGCGGCGTTTCAAGGGACCGAGAACGAAGGGGAAGAAAGACGCGAACCTCCCCGCTGGACGGCCCGCACAAGCCGCAAAGGAGAGCCGCATGACACGCAAAAAGGGAAAATCCGTAAGCTTCGACGCCATGGTCAAATTTTTCATTCAGAATTACGGCATCCCCACCAAAAAGGATATCGACCGTTTGGAGGCGCGTCTGGACCGCATCGAGCAACTCCTTAAAAACACTCCGGCCCGAGGCAGCCGTGCCGGCAAGCCTGCCCCCATGGAAAAGGGGCCGCCGGTGACGGCGCTTGAAACGGTCCTGGACATCATCAAGCGATCCCGGGATGGATCGTCCTTCAAGGATATTCAAAACAAGACCGGTTACGACGACAAGAAAATCCGCAACGTCATTTTCCGACTGCACAAAATGGGCCATATCGAACGCAAGCGCCGCGGCATCTACGTCGCCTCCTGATTCTCCAGGGGGCCGATGCTTCCACCATCGTCCGGAGGATGCCCCGCGCCGCCATGCGGCACCGAACGCGGCGCTTCGCTGCTCACCCAGCGGCGCCCTTGGCGGTATGACCAGCGACCCGGACCCAAAACCGACAATCTCAACATGACAAGGCCAACCATGACACGATCCGAACCTGCTGCCGACCCTGCACCGCTGAAAGAAGGAGATACCTGCCAGGGATTCACCGTCACCAAAGTCGTTGCCCTGCCGTATCTGAAAGGAACCTACTACGCCCTGGAGCACGCGCTTACCGGCGCCCGCTACATTCACATCCAGTGTCCCGACCGGGAAAACACTTTCGGGGTGGCTCTGAAAACCGTGCCCACCGATGCCACCGGTGTGGCGCACATTCTCGAGCACACGGTGCTCTGCGGCTCCCGCAAATACCCTGTGCGGGACCCGTTCTTTTCCATGCTCAAGCGCAGCCTGAGCAGCTTCATGAATGCCTTTACCGCGTCGGACTGGACGCTGTACCCCTTCGCCACCCAGAACCACAAGGATTTCTACAATCTGCTGGATGTCTACCTGGATGCTGTCTTCTATCCCCGTCTGGATCGTCTCAGCTTCAAGCAGGAAGGCCATCGCATGGAGCTCGAAGAAGCGGCCGCCAACGGGCGCCGCCTGGTCTACAAGGGCGTGGTCTACAACGAGATGAAGGGGGCCATGTCCTCGCCGGACCAGGTTCTGGCGCGATCCCTGTTGGAGGCCCTTTACCCGGACACCACCTACCGCTTTAATTCCGGCGGCGACCCGCAAGTGATTCCGGATTTGAGCCTGGAGGATCTGCGCGCCTTCCATGCCCGCCACTATCACCCCAGCAATGCCTTTTTCTACTCCTACGGCAATCTACCGCTGGAAGGCCACCTCGACTTCATCGGCCGCAAGGTGCTGGAGGGGTTCGACCGCATCGATCCGCAGACCGAGGTCCCCTCCCAGACGCGTTGGGAGCGGCCGCGGGAGGCCGTCTACCGTTATCCCCTGGCTCCGGACGAGGACCCCGTCCGCAAGTGCCAGATCGGTCTGGCCTGGCTGGTCAGCGACGTTCGGGACGTCTACGAGGTCCTGGTGCTGTCCGTTCTCGAGCAGATTCTGCTGGGCAATCCCGCCTCGCCCCTGCGCAAAGCCCTTCTGGAATCCGGGATGGGCTCCACCCTGGCGGATGCCACCGGTTTCGATGCCGACAACCGGGACACCTTGTTTTTCTGCGGGCTGAAAGACGTCGCTGAAAAAGACGCGGACCGGATTGTCGCCCTTGTCACCGAAACCCTGGAGCAGCTCTGCGAGGAAGGCGTGGATCCTGAACTGGTCGAAAGCGCCATCCACCAGGTGGAATTTCACCGCAAAGAGATTACGAACACCCCCTATCCTTACGGTCTCAAACTGCTGGTCGCCCTGACCAGCACCTGGATCCATGACGGCCCCCCCCACCAACTGCTGCAGTTCGAGCGGGATATCGAAAAGCTGCGCCGGGAAATGGCCGCGCCGCACTTCTTTGAAAACCGTCTGCGCCGCCATTTCCTCGACAACCCGCATCGTGTCACCTACAAGCTGCTGCCCGACACCCACATGGCGGAGCAGGCCCAACGGGCTGAAGACGAGCGGCTGCGACGCATCCATGACGTGCTCTCACCGGAGGACATCCGGCGTATCGAGGTCGACGCCCAAGCCTTGCAGCACCTCCAGGAGGAAGAAGAAGATGTCTCGATTCTGCCGACCCTGGGCCTCGAAGATATCCCCCCCACCGTCACCCGGGTGGCGGCCACCTCGCTGACCGGCGAACACCTGTATACCTACGACCAGCCCACCGGGGGCATCTTTTACGTCTCGGCGGCCCTGGGGATCGATGCCGTCGCACCGGAGGAGCAGGGGCTTATTCCGCTCTTCTGTTATGCCGCCTCGCGCATGGGGACGCGGGACAAGGACTATGTCACCCTGGCGCGCTTCCTCGACCGCTACACCGGAGGCTTCGGTCTGGCGGTCCAGGCCCGCAGCCGCTTCGACAGCGGCCACGCCCCGCTGCCCTTGGTCACCATCGGGGGGAAATGCCTCGACCGCAATACCGATCGGCTGTTCGATGTGATCGGCGCCATCGGTGAAGAAATCCGCTTCGCCGATCTGGACCAGCTCAAGCGGGTCATGCTGGAATTCCGGGCCATGCAGGAAAGCGCCGTGGTGCACAACGGTCACCGTCTGGCCATATCCCTGGCCAACCGGGGCATGACACCATCGTCTCACCTGAACGAACTGTGGCACGGCGTTCATCAGCTGCAATCCATGAAGGCCTTGACCGCCGCAGTGGATTCGGACGCCGACGAACTCGAAAAGACCGCCGGACGGCTGCACCGGATCGGCCATGCGCTCTTCCGCAGTGGGAATATGACGATGGCCCTGATCGGAAGCGGTGAAGCCCTCAAGACCGGCGCCCCCCGTGCCGTGGCATTGCTCGACCGGCTGCCGCTGCAGGCCGACGCATCGCAAAATGGCGCCCAAGCGCCCGATTTCCAAACCGTACGGGAGGGATGGCACACCGGCACCGCGGTCTCTTTCGTGGCCCGCACCTATCCCTGCATCCGCTACACCCATGCGGATGCCCCCGCCCTGGCGGTGGCGGCCAAACTGCTGCGGTCGCTCTACCTGCACCGCGAAATCCGGGAAAAAGGCGGTGCCTACGGCGGCTTCGCCATCTACAACCCGGAAGAGGGCCTGTTCTCCTATGGATCCTATCGTGACCCGCATATCGAGCGGACGCTGGGGGTCTATGCAGCGGCGGGCGATTTCATCGCCGCCGGGAAATACACCGAAGAGGACATCCACGAGGCCATTTTGCAGGTCTGTTCGGAAATCGACCGTCCGGATCCACCGGGACCGGCCGCCCGCAAAGCGTTCTACCGCAAGCTGGTGGGCCTTGAAGACGAGGTGCGCCAGCAGTTCAAGCAGCGCCTGCTGGCATTGACCTCCGAGGATGTCCGCGAAGCCGCCGGGCGCTATCTGGCCCGCCCCGAAAACCAGGCCGCTACGGCGGTGATCTCTTCCCGTGCCATGCTGGAAAAGGCCAACCAAAATTTGGGGGGGGCGCCCTTGGAGCTCCACCCCATATAGTGTCCGTCCAGAAGGGGCATCTTTTGGTCCCTGGCGGCGTTCTCGCCTCCCGTCGGTCCTCGACGTAGCCGGGCTACGCCTGCGGGCGCCGGTCGGCTGCGGCCTTGCCAGGAACCAAAAGCTACCCCTTCTGGACGGACACTCTTTTAGCGCTATCCCGAAAGGGCATCTCTCGGCCCCTGGCGGCGTTCTCCCCTCCCGTCGGTCCTCGACGTAGCCGGGCTACGCCTGCGGGCGCCGGTCGGCTGC
>CAYMQN010000027.1:0-26280 GCA_964392545.1 uncultured Desulfobacteraceae bacterium | reverse complement strand
CGCCTCGAAATGCTCGGCCAGATCGTGAATCTGGGCGTGGCAGTTGTGGCAGGCGGCGATGCAGTAGTCGGCGCCGGTGGCCAGGATCTGATCCAGCTTGAGGCGGCCGTATTCCCGGCGTTCCTCGTTGTATCCCGACTGGAGAAATCCGCCGCCGCCGCCGCAGCAGTAATTGTTGGACCTGTTGGGAACCATGTCCACGAAGTTTTCTTCCCCCACCAGGGTTTTGACCACATAGCGCAGATCGTCGGCCACGGGGTCGCCGTAGCTCTTGCGGACGATCTGGCAGGGGTCCTGGACGGTGAACTTGATTTTCAGGTCCTTGTTCCAGTCGCTGTTGACCTTGAGTTTGCCCTCCCGGATCCAGCGGGCGTAATATTGATAGATGCTGGCAATTTCCATGTCGGTGGCGATGTTGAACTTTTGCAGTCCGGCCCGGACTGCGTACGTTACGTGCCCTCACTCGGTGTTGAGGTAGACCTTGCAGCCCAAGGCGTGGGCCTGGGCGATGCTCGTGGCCACGGTTTTTTCCCAGCTTTCGTCGTCGGCCAGGAACATACAGTAGTTCTCCCCGCCCCAGCCCTTGCTGCCGTATGTCCAGTCCGCGCCAACATGGTGCAGGATTTTCCAGAGCGGGATCATTTCGTCCGGCTCGGTGACCGGTTCACGGGAGTTCTGGTTCAAAAAGAAACGGGCGCCCTGTTTGTCGACGGGGGCCTGAAGATCCTCGAAGCCGGGCTGATTCTCGCGGACCTCCTCCACGACATCCTCCACCACGAACTGGAAGTCCTCCGGCGAGGCACCCATGGCACTGCAGCTCTCGTTGCGCAGGGCCATGTCGCAGGAGCCCAGGATACCCTTGGGACGCTCCTCGCGCGGCCAGGAGGCACGCGCCTGGTAGACCAGGGCCGGGATGTCGATTTTCATGGGGCACACGTAGACGCAGCGTTGGCACATGCTGCACATCCACACCCACGGCGTGCTGGTGATCTCCTCATCCAACCCCAGGGCGGCCATGCGCAGAAATTTGCGCGGATCCATGCCGTGCAGGCCGGTGGCCGGACACCCCGACGCGCAGGCCCCGCACGTCAGGCATAGATCCAGATTGCCGCCTTCCGGCAGCATTTCTTTGACGCGGTCCAGGAAGACACTGGTCCGCGCGGGTCCGATTTGGATGGCTGCTTCGCCCATGATGTTCTCCTTTTAAAAATTCTTTATCTCCATCTTCAAGCGGTGTGGATCAGGATCATTCGATGGAGCCTTTTGGGGTTCTATGCCGTTTGTTCATTTTCTTCCGCATGGAAGGAAATGGCGGCCTTGCGTTTGCTGCGAAAATGATCGTCGAGGGCCAGATTGAGGCCCAGTCCCAGGATTTCGTCGGAAAGACCGAAAGCCATGCCGAGCAGCTGGGGCAGGTAGAGAATGGTCACCGCAGACACGTCGCCGTAGCGCTTGGCGATCTTGCCCTGATAGGCTTCCAGATTCATCTGGCACATGGGGCAGACCGTCACGATGGCGTCGGCCTCCCCGGCACCCTGCAAAATGGCATGCACCAGCTCCAGGGCGACCGGCATTTTGGTGTTCATGTGCGAAGCACCGCAGCATTTGGCGCCCATGTGCCAGGGATGGATCCTGGCCCCCGTGGCGCGGATCAGGGGTTCCATGCTGCGGGGCTCCTCGGGGTCGTCGAACACCGCGTAGGGCCGCAGACACTGGCAGCCGTAATAGGGCGCGATGGTCAAATGCGAGAGGTCCACCTTGACCTGTTGGCGAACCGCCTCGGCCCCCAGGTCGGTGGCCAGCACATCCAGCAGGTGGCGCACCTTCACCGATCCTTCCAGCGTCAGCTCCTTTTCGGCCAGGACGGTGTTGACCCGTTGACGGGTCTTGGCGTCCTGGCGCATGGCCTCGTTGGCCTTTTTCAAATTGAGGTAGCAGGCACTGCAGGGTACCAGGACGTCTTGCCGCTTGTCCATCTTTTCGGCGATGGCCAGGTTGATGGCCGGCAGGGCCAGCGCAAGCAGCTCGGAGCAGGCCTCGGCGGCACTGGCGCCGCAGCAGGTCCATTCCTCCAGTTCGGTGAGGGAAACGCCCATGGCGTCCATCATGGCCCGGGTGGCCAGGTCGTACTCCCGGGCGGTCCCCGTCAGCGAACAGCCGGGATAGTAGAGGTAGCTCATTCGGATGCCTCCATGCTTTCAGCTTTTTGGAAGACCTTTTCCAGGGAACGCTTGCCGGGCGCGGCGAAGGGATATTCGATGGCCAGTTTGCCCTTGCGCAGCAACCGGAGCCCGAGCCCGGTATAGCCCAGGGGGAGCATGGGCTTGCTGGGGGTCATGGTCATGAAATAGCGGGAGATGAACTCGGTTTCCCGGATTCGGCCGTGACGGCGAATGGTGTCCATGAAATGCCCGTAAAAGGCCGTGCTGGGCTTGTAGCGCGCCATGCGGCCGCGGTAGGCCATCTGCTTGAGGTCGTGCATGGCCTCGGTCAGCGGCAGTCCGCGGGGGCAGCGCAGGGTGCAGGTGTAGCAGGCCGAGCAGAGCGTGAAGGTCTGGCTGGCGAAGATGGCTTCGGTCTCGCCCATGAGTACCATGCGCCACAGATGGCGGGGGGTGAGGTCCATGGCAAATTCGTTCGGACAGGACGCGGAGCAGGTCCCGCACTGGATGCAGGCCTTGATTTTGTCCTGAATGGCCTGCAGGGCCTCCGGCGCGGGTTTGGCCCCGCCTTCCCTATGACTCGGTGGTGCAGCCGAGGCGTTCATGGCGACTCCTTTTAGGTAAGTTTCCATATTTTGCAGCTCGGTGTGCTTCCAGAAATGGTAGATTTTGGTTCCTGGCAAGGCCGCAGCCGACGGGCGCCCGCAGACGTAGCCCGGCTACGTCGAGGACCGACCGGAGGCGAGAACGCCGCCAGGGGCCAAAAGATGCCGTTTCTGGACGGACACTCAATTGAGGGCTGCATCGATCACATCCATCAGGCGGTCGGCGTCGAAGCCTTCCACATAGGCCGCGTCATTGGGGCAGACCGCCGCACAGGCGCCGCAGCCCTGGCACATCACCGGATTGACCACGATGCGGTCCTCGTCCGGGTCCAGCGCGCGGGCGCCGTAGGGGCAGGCCTCGATGCAGCGCTCGCAGACCGCGCAGAGGGCCTCATGAACACCGGCGATGATGCTGCCCGCCGCCACCCGTTCACTGGCCACGATGCGCAGGGCGCGCTCCGCGGCGGCTTCCGCCGTGGCGATCGATTCTTCCACATTGCGCGGGGACAGGCAGATCCCGCAGGCGAAGACCCCTTCTTTGAGGGCATCCACCGGCCGCCACTTGGATTCGGCCTCCTGGAAGAAGGCGTCCTGGTCACGATCGACCCCGTAGGCTTCCGCCAGTTCCGCCGGCACGGCCGGAGCGATGCCGGTGGCCAAAACCAGCAGGTCCGCCGCGATGGCCACCGGCCGATCGAGAAACGGCTCCTGACCGGTCACCGCGATCGTATCCCCCTTGCCGGCCGCCGCGACCTGCGGCTTGTTGTCCAGGCGGTAGGGGATGAAGGTTATCTCGGCCTTGCGGGCCTGGGTGAAATAGGTTTCCAGAAAGCCCGTGGCCATCATGTCGCGGTAGAACACCACGATGCGCAGATCCGGGTTGGCCGCCTTGAGGGCCAGGGCATGCTTGAGGGTGGTCGGGCAGCACACCCGGCTGCAGTAATTGCGGGGTTCTTCCCGGGAATCGACGCACTGGATCATGACCACGGTTTTCAGGGCCTTCGGATCGAGGGTGCCCTCGTTGAGCTGGGTTTCCAGGGTTTTCTGGGTTACGATGCGTTCGCTGGTGCCGAACCCGTAGCTCGTCGTGGGGGCCTCCGTGCCCCCGGTGGCCAGAATGGTGGCGCCGTGGGTGATCTGGCGGGCCTTGCCCCCGCTGTCTTCGAGGGTTGTATAGAAGGATCCGGCCTGGCCGAAGGCGGCCACGATGCGCGTGCCCGTGTGAACCTCGATCTGGGGATGGCCTTCGAGCCGGCTGCGGGTGCTCTCGAGCAGGGGCGCCATCTCCTGGCCGTCGATGGTGTGGCGCAGCCAGTGCAGGTTGCCGCCGAGCCGGTCGCTCTGCTCCACGAGGTCCACTTCGAAACCGTGATCCGCGATGGACAGGGCCGCCGTCATGCCGGCAATGCCGCCGCCCACCACCAGGGCGCGCTGGAAGACGGGGACCGTGGCCACCGGCAGGGGCGAGGCGTGCTGCAACCGGGTGACCCCCATGGCGAGCGTCCGTTCGATGACGGCGGCCGGGGGCTCGATCGCCGTCGGGGCGTCCTCCGTCTCCGCGGTGAGGGTGCTCGCGCGAATGTCCACCACCTCCATGAGGCGCGGATCCAGGGAAACATCCCGGCCCAGCTGCTTCAACTTGCGCACGAAGCCGTAGGGCAGGCAGGCGCCGATCAGGACCCGGTTGGGCCGTTGGCGCTTGATGGTCTTTTCAAGCTCTTCCCAGCCTTCGGCGGTGCATAAACGTTCCAGGAACTGGACGTGATCCACCGCGGGATCGCGTCGCAGATGGGCCTCCAGCGCTTTGGGATCCAGCTGTTCGGCCACGGCCCCGTCGCAGGTGCAGACCGCCACCAGAGTCCGCGGAAGCTGGCGGCTGACGTCCTCGTAGGCCGGCGCCTCGGATGCCTTGAGCCCGATGCTGCCGCCGGCGTTGTGGATGGTCTGGGAGGCCGCCAGAGCCGCCGCACTGGCTTGAATGACGGACTCGCTGATATCCTTCAAACCGGCAAACGAGCCCGAGGCCAGGATACCGGCACGCCCTGTGCGGGTCAGGGAGAAGGGTTCGGTGCTGGCAAAGCCCCAGGGGTTCTCCCCGATGCCCAGGGTCTCCATGAGGGCATGGGCGCCTTCGGCCGGACGCTGGCCGATGCTGAGCACCACCAGATCGGCGTGATCCTCCTGGAGCGTGCCGTCGGTCTGCACCCAGCGGAGCTGGAGATCGCCGGCGGCCTGGTCCGGCGTCACCGTGTGTACGCGGCCGCGCTTGAAGGCCACGCCTTCGGCGTCCGCGTGGTCGCGGTAGCGCTGGAAGGATTTGCCGAAGGTGCGCATGTCCATGTAATAGATCGCGGTGTCGATGGAGGCGCCTGCCTGGGCGGCCCGCCGGCGGGCCACCATGGCTTCCTTGATGGCGTACATGCAGCAGATCGTGGAGCAGAAATCGGCGTCGCTCTGGATATCCCGGGAACCCACGCACTGGAGCCAGGCAATGGAGCGGATGGGACGGCCGTCCGAGGGCCGCACGAGCCTGCCGTCGGACGGGCCGGTGCCGCTGAGCATGCGTTCGAACTCGATGCTCGTCACGACATCCGGCAGGGTGGCATAGCCGTAAGTGTCCTTGCCCTGGGTGGGGTCGTAGTAGCTGGTGCCGCCGCTGACCACGATGGCGCCCACCTCCAGTTCGGGTCCGGGGGGCGTGCTCAAGGCTTGATAGATATGGATTACCTTGGGGATCAGGGCATCCGGATCGAAAGGCTTGATGAGGTAGTCCAGGGCCCCGATCTTCATGGCTTCCACCGCGGTTTCCACGGTGGCGTAGGCCGTCATCATGACCACGGGCAGATCCGGGAAGAGTTCCTTGGCTTTCTGGAGCACCTCCACCCCGTCCATGCCGGGCATTTTGATGTCCAGAAGCATGAGCTGGCAGCTCTCTTTTTTGATGTGCTCCAACGCCTCGGAACCGCTTTCGGCCATGCTCACCGAAAAACCGCCCTCCACTTCGAGCCATTCCTTGAGGGAGTCGCGCACGATGAGTTCGTCGTCCACCACCAGGATGTTGAAGTCCTTGCGCCCCTCGTCCTTGAGCTGGATCGCTCCGGTGGGGCAGACTTCCTGGCAGGCGCCGCACTGGTTGCAGACCGCCGGATCGATGCGGTAGGCATTGGGGATCGCATGGGGCACCGGCAGAAAAATGGCCTTGCGTTTGGCCAGCCCGGCATTGAAACGATCCTCGGCTTCCACCGGACAGACCGCAACGCATTTGCCGCAGCCGATGCAAAGCTCCGGGTTGACCGCATTGCTCTCCTGGCGCAGCGCGATCTTGAACTGGCCGGGCTCGCCCTCCAGCGACGCCAGTTGGGTGGAAAGCTTGATGTCGATATTGTCGTGAAACAGGCCCTTGCGCAGGCAGAACTGGGAGCCGGCGTCCCGCTCGACCAGTGGCAGCATTTTGCACATGCCGCAACGGTCCGTCGGGAACTGGTAGTCCAACTGGCTCAAGATGCCGCCGATGTGCGGTGCGCGATCGATGAGGGTGACCCCATAGCCGAATTCCGCAAGGTCCAGGGCGGCACGAATACCGCTGATGCCGGCGCCGATCACGAGTGCCTTGCCGATTTTCGTCTGCATAGATGCTCTCTCCACCGGTGGTTGCCTTCCGGCGCGGGAAGTGCCGGTATTCACGCCAGGCCCGATGATTGCTCGACCTGGCCCCCGCCGGTTGCGCCAGGGGAAACCTTGTTCAGAGTCCCACCACCTCCTGGAACTCGTCTTCCTTGAACTCGGACAGCGGCGGTTTTTCCGCCACATCCCGGCCGGCTTCGTAGGCAAAGGCCTCCTGGGTGCGGTGGGCCACCAGCCGGAACAACTCCATGACCGGGATGTCGTTGGGACAGGCATTGGAGCACTGGCCGCAGCCCACGCAGGCGGTGCTCATGTGGGTGAGGCGCGTCAGATGATAGAACACCGTGTCCGTGGGCATTTTGACGGCGCCCTTGCGCTGGGCCCAGCGCAGGTACTGGGCCGGTTCGTGATTGAAGACATCCGTCACGAAGACGCATTCCTTGCAGTAGCAGACCGGACAGGCCACCCGGCAGTTGTAACAATTGACGCAGTTGGCCAGATACGCGTTCAATTTCTCGAGGCTGTCGGTGGCCGCCGCCGTGGCGGCGAACATCTCGTCCCGGTGTGCCGTGCGGGTTCCGTGCAGCTTTTGCAAGGCCTCCTGACGTTCGGCCGGGGCTTCGCTGGCCGGCAGGCCCATCTGCCGGAGCAGATCCTCCCCCACCGAGGATTGTGCTTCGACCAGCAGGTGGCGGGCCGTATCGACACCCCACAGGCCGATGGCGATATCCGCGCCGGTGGGTATGGAAGCCTCACAGGACTGGCAGGCGGCCGCCAGTTCGACGCCCTCCGGGGCACCGCCTTGGCCGTTCAGCATGGCCTCGGTGAAACGGCGCGTGGCGGCATCGGCGTCGTCCCCGGCAAACCGGAAATAGTCCGTGTTGCGCAAGGCCCCCAGGCAGTCCAGGCCGATCAAAACGACATCCTCCGTGCGGGCCTGCTTGAGTTTGACGAGCTCGACGAAGGCGCGCATTTCGCAAGGCCTCAGGAAGGCTGCGATCTTGCCGCCGGAGGGGCGGCGGGTCAGCTTGGCCAGCACCTTGGCGCCGTTCATGGGGAAGGCCGGGGAAAGGGGATCGACCCCTTCCAGGTGCGCGGGATCGGTCACCAGGGTGGGCATCACCAGGCTTTTGGTGGGAAGCCGCAGGGGGACCAAGATGGCCTTGATGGCCTCCTGCTCGAGAAGGGTGGTGCAGAATGTCTTCAAACTTGCCAGCAGGTCCTGCTGACGGACGTCAATGGTTGCGGTGATCGCCATGGCTCCTCCATGCTCGCTATTGTGGGGGCGGTCGCTTGGGGCCGCCGTTCTGACAAGCCGTGTACAACCTGCGCTTCGGGCCGAAATGCTGCCTTGCCGCTCTCGCATATTGTCGCTCATCCCGCCCTGGGCGGGACGGCGCTTTTCGCATCGGGTGGCGCCCTGCCTTTCGCCCCGATGCTTGCTTATTCACGGCTTGTTTCCCCCTGGTTATACCGCCTTTTGCAGTTTGGCCTGGCTCGGTCCCAGCGCCTTGAGTTCCTTGACGAGCTCACGCATGACTGCGGCGAACTCGATGCCGTCGCTGGCGCCGATCCAGGTCAGCCGCAGGCGCTCGGACTCGAAACCGAACTGGGGCAGAATCTCCTTGAGCAGCTTGATGCGCCGCCGGGCCTTGTAGTTGCCGTTGATGTAGTGGCAGTCGCCGGGGTGGCAGCCGCTTACCAGCACGCCGTCGGCTCCTTCCAGGAGGGCCTTGATCACGTACTGGGGATCCACCATGCCCGTGCACATGACCCGGATCAGCCGGACGTTCTTGGGGTAGTTCAGGCGCGAGGTACCGGCCAGGTCGGCGGCCGTGTAGGTGCACCAGTTGCAGACAAAGGCGACAATGACGGGTTCGAAGTCTTCCATGTTTTCCTCCGCTTCGATGGGCGTGACGGAAGGGTCGGTCTATTGGCCGACCGCCTGGAGGGCGTCCATCAGGCCCTCGAATTCCGCAAAAATCTGTTCCTTGTTGAAGTGGGCCACCTGGGCGGCGCCGCTCGGACAGAATCCCGAGCAACTGCCGCAACCCTTGCAGACCGCCTCGTTGACCACCGAGACCCCCCGGCGTTCGTCGAACTCGATGGCGCCGTAGGGACACAGACCGATACAGGTCTGACAGCCGGCACAGATATCCGGGTCGATCCAGGAGATGGCCGACGGCACGGCCACCTGCCCCCGGGTGGCCAGGGAGAGGGCCTTGGCCGCGGCTCCGGAGGCCTGGGACACCGTGTCGGGAATATCCTTGGGCGACTGGCACACGCCGGCCAGAAAGACACCGTCCGTGGCCGTGTTGAGGGGCCCCAGTTTGGGGTGCTCCTCGAGGAAGAAGCCGTCCGAGCCGATGTTGACCCCGAAGACGCGTCCCACGTCCACGGCATCGCTGCGGGCCTGGATGGCCGAGCAAAGGACCACCATGTCCACCGGCAGGCGCAGACGCTTGCCCAGCAGGGTGTCTTCGGCGATGGCCACGAGCTTGCCCTCCTCCTCCGGGGTCTGGGCCTGGTCGCTGATTTCGGCCACTTTGCCGCGGATGAAGGTGGTGCCTTCCTCCTGGCAGCGCCGGTAGAACTCCTCATAGCCTTCTCCGAAGCAGCGCATGTCGATGTAGAAGTCGTAGACCTTGGTGTGGTGGCCCACCTTTTCCTTGATCAGGTGCGAATACTTGAGGGCATACATGCAGCAGACCCGGGAGCAGTATTCGTGGTAGTTGACGTCCCGGCTGCCCACGCAGTGCACCAGGGCCACGCTTTCCGGCGGGCGGTTGAATTCCCCGTTCGCGTCGCGCATCAGAATCCGGCCGCCGGTGGGGCCCGTGGCGTTGCTCAGGCGTTCGAACTCGAGGCTCGTGAAGACGTTCGGCAGGCGCCCGTAGCCGTATTGCTTCATGGGGGACGGATCGAGAAGGTCGTAGCCGGTGGCCAGAATGATGCTGCCCACCTTGACCTCGATCTCCTCCGGCTGCTGGGTGTGGTCGATGGCCTTGGCCTCGCAGACCTTGACGCACTCCATGCACTCCGAACAGACCCCGCAGTTCAAGCAGCGCTCGGCTTCGCGGCGGGCCTGGTCCTCGCTCAGGCCGACGGATTCCTCCTCGAAGCCGGCCACCCGCACGGCCCAGTCCAGATGCGTGATGTGTTCGCGCGTTTGGGGTGCGCAGTCCACCGGAATGTCGCTCCAGGTGCATTCCGACGCCGGTCGGGCGCCGGGCAGGGCGGCGGCCTGGGCGCTCAGGGCGGCGCGCTGGTCTTTGGTCTCCAGGCGGCCTTCCAGATCCCGCAGCATGGCCTCCACGGCCCGGTGCGTGGCGCCGATGGCTTCCACCACCGTGGCCGGGCCGCTCACTGCGTCACCGGCGGCAAAGACATGGGGCTGGCTGGTCTGGAGGGTGAGCGGGTCCGCCACGATCAGGCTGCGGGGCGTGCATTCCAGGTTGCAGACCGGATCCTGCCAGGATAGATCCACCCGCTGGCCGATGGCCGGAATGAGCGCGTCGCAGGCGACGACGAATTCACTGCCCTCCACCGGCACGGGCCGGCGGCGGCCGCTGGCATCGGGCTCGCCCAGTTCGTTGGTGATGCAGCGGATGCCGGTGACGCGTCCGTTTTCCTGGAGGACTTCCAGGGGGGACGTCAGGAAGTGGAATTCGACGCCCTCCTCGCGGGCGCCCTTGATTTCCTCGGCCTCGGCGGGCATTTCGGCTTCGGTGCGCCGGTAGAGCAGGGTGACCTTTTCGGCCCCCAGGCGCTTGGCCACGCGGACCGCATCGATGGCCACGTTGCCGCCCCCGATCACGACCACGTTGCGGCCCGGGCTGGGTCTGCGGGACAGGTTGGCGTCGCGCAGGAAGCAGACCGCGTCCACCACCTGCTCGGAGGCGTCTTCACCGGGAATCCCCAGTTTCATGCATTCCTGGGCCCCGATCCCCAGGAAGACCCCGCCGTAGCCATCGGCTTTCAGGGATTCCAAGGTGATGTCGCTGCCGAACCGCATGCCGGTGCGGGCTTCGACCCCCATGCGCAGAATGTAGCCGATCTCCCGGTCCAGCACCTCCGGCGGCAGACGGTAGTCCGGAATGCCCACCCGCAGCATACCGCCCAACTGCTCCTGGGCCTCGAAGATCGTCACCTGATAGCCGGCCTTGCGCAGATCAAAGGCCGCGGTCAGACCGGCCGGGCCGGAGCCGATGACCGCCACCTTTTGCTCCTTTTCCTCGATGGGCGGCAGTTCCAGGGTTTCGAAGTCCACCTGGTCGGCCACGAAGCGCTTCAAGTCGCGGATGGCCACGGCGGCGTCCACGTCCTGGCGCCGGCACTGGGTTTCGCAGGGGTGCGGACAGACGCGCCCCAGGACACCCGGAAGGGGAATTTTCTCCATGATCAATTGCAGGGCTTCCTTGTACTTGCCCATTTTGATGAGTTGGACATATCCCTGGACATTGGCGTGGGCCGGGCAGGCCCCGACACAGGGGGCCCGATCCAGCTTGTCGATGCAGAAGGTGATGGGCACGGCCTGGGGGAAGGCGCGGTAGATGGCTTTGCGGTCGCCGAGTCCTTCGTCCCATTCGCTGGGTACCGAAACCGGGCAGACCTTGGTGCACTCACCGCAGCCGGTGCAAACCCCTTCCTTGATGTAGCGCGGTTTGCGTTCGATCTTGACCGTGTAGTTGCCGATATAGCCGGAGACTTCCTTGACCTCGCTGTAGGAGAGGAGTTGGATGTTGGCTTCCTGGGCCACTTCCACCATCTTGGGCGTGCCGATGCAGGCGGCGCAGTCCAGGGTGGGAAAGGTCTTGTCGAACTGCAGCATGTGGCCGCCGATGGTGGTGCTTTTTTCGACGAGATAGACCTGATGCCCCGAGGCGCCGATGTCCAGTGCGGCCTGCATGCCGGCGATGCCGCCGCCCACCACCATGATGTCGGGGTGCACGGACACCCGCCGACTCTCCAGTTCGTGGTGGTAGCGCACCCGGTTGATGGCCGCCGCCGCCAGCGTTTTGGCCTTCAGGGTGGCTTCGTTCTCGTCCAGGGTCACCCAGGAGACCTGTTCGCGTACCGAGGCCATCTGGAAAAGGTAGGGGTTGATCCCGGCCCGCTTGCAGGCTCCCTGGAAGGTCTTCTCGTGCATGCGCGGGGAGCAGGAGGCCACCACCACCCGGTTGAGACCGTATTCGGCGATGTCTTTTTCGATCATCTCCTGTCCCGGGTCCGAGCACATGAACTTGTAATCCCGGGAAACCGTTACGTTGGGCAGCTGTCGCACAAAGTCGGCCACTTCCTCGACCCGGACCTTGTAGGCGATGTTGATGCCGCAGTGGCAGATGTAAAATCCGATTTTCAGTGCCATAGACCTCTCTCCTGATTGGGGTCCGAGAAAGCAAAACCTCCGGTTGTCTTTGCCGCGCCGTCCCACTCCCTTGTCCGTCGAATGGCCCGGTCCCTTATGGGGCGTCCTTTGTTGGATCCCTCAACGGTTTTGTCCGGGGCGACCCTTCACCGTGTGCGGTCTGCGCTTCGGGTTTCACCGGGGGGTCAAGCCCGGTCAGACGCGCCACGGTCTCCACCAGCTCGTCGATATCCGGCGGACTTTTCAGAAAGGCCTCCGGTTCGGGGGCTTCACGTCCACCGAAGGCGCCCGCCATGGATCGGAACTGAAAAAGGATCTCGCGATTGACGCAAGACAGCAGGATGACCGGAATGTCGCGGAACGACGCGTCGGACTTGAAATGGCGGTAGAGGCAGAAACCTTCCTCGCCGCACATCATGCAATTCAGGATGATGCAACTGGGCTTTTCGCGTTCGGCCATCCTGACCCCTTCGGGCTTGGTGCCGGCCAAAATCGGCTTGTAGCCATTGGCCTGCATCAGTGATCGCAGCAACAAGGCTTCGTTTTTATCGTCATCGACGATCAGGATCCTTTTTTTGGCGCGGCTTGCGGACAAGGCGACTCCTCGTGGCGATGTGCACCTTCTGTCATCGTAAACGGGCTTGCGTTGTGCAACCTGAACTGTTGAAACGGCTTTTGCTGAATGCTCGAATAAGAAAATGTCGCAATAACGCTTTTGCAGCTTTGTTGCAGAACGCGATCCAGAAATTACCGCGCATTCCAACGCCCAGAAGAGCATAAAATATGCCATATGCTCTAATCCGTGCATAAATAGCGAAATTTCAGTATGTTACGATGTAAGAAAGGTGCGTTTCGGCAAGAAGGGAGAATTTAACCACAAAAGTGTGCAACTAGCTGATGCTGAAGGCAATAATAAAAAAAGCAAAGTGTTGCACTGTAGCAAGTGTTGCGCAACATAATGTTGCATCGCAACACTTTGCTCACTCGCGGTCAGGGGGAATGTTGCACTGGAACGCTAGGTGAAAAGGACCTCAGAGCATCGGCAGGTGCAGGGTAAACGTCGTTCCACGGCCGGGTTGACTTTCAACGGTTACGTTGCCTTCGTGGTTTTGAAGGATGCCGTAGACCGTGGAGAGACCAAGGCCGACACCGTAGCCCTCGTCCTTCGTCGTGAAAAAGGGCTCGAAGATATGGGGCAGGTCCTTCTCGTCAATGCCCGAGCCCGTGTCGACCACCTGAATGCAGATTTCGGAGGCGGATGGGCAGCGTGTGGCGGACAGCGTCAGGGTGCCGCCCCCGGGCATGGCGTCCACCGCGTTGAAGACAAGGTTGATGATGCATTGCTGCAACTGGTTGTAATCGCCTTTGATCTCGGGGAGGTTGCTTTCGATATGGGTTTCGAGGCGGATATTGCTCAGTTCCAGCTTGTGCTGACAGAGGATGATACAGCGTTCCACGAGATCGTTGATATCCACCGGCCCAAACTCCGCCGGCGATTTGCGCGAAAACGTCAACAGGCTGGAGACGATCTGGGAACAGCGGCTGGTCTCCTTTTCCACCAGATCCAGATAACGGGTGAATTTTTCCATCTGGTCGGCGGTGGCCGCGCCCCGCTTGAGAATCCGCAGCATCAGCCGGCAGTAGTTCAGAATGCCGGCCAGGGGATTGTTGATTTCGTGGACGACGCTGGCGGCCAGGCGGCCCAGGGACATCATCTTGTCCTGGTGCAGGATCACGGCCTGGTCTTCCACCTCCCGCTCCAGGCGGCGGATCTCGCGCAGGTCCCGCACGAAGCAGACGGTTCCCGGCGCTTCGTCCGGTATGATAATCTTGGAAACCGACATCTGGACCGGGATGCGCTGGCCGTTCTTGGCGCAGAGCGTGGTTTCAAACAGGGCCAGGCGCCCCCCGCCGCCCCGGTCGCTTTGCGCGAGCGCTTGTTTCAGGCGGGCTTCTTCTTCCGCAAGAAGAAAACGGTCCAGCGTCATCTTGTGGAGCACGTCGGCCTTGCTGAAGCCCAGCATTTCCTGGGCGCTGCGGTTGAAGGTGACCACCACATCGTCGGCATTGCAGCCGATGATCCCGTCCAGGGAGCTCTCGATGAGGCTGTTTTGAAAATTGAAAGACGCCACCAATTCCCGCGTGGTGTCGTTCCAGCCCTCTTCCAGAAAGCGGGTGTAGTCCCTGAGCTGCTTGCGATCGTTGTAACGGGTCTTGGCGCGTTCCAGGGCGACGCCGAGCGCTTCGTTGTGCAAGGGTTTGGTGATGAAATCCGAGGCATCCAGTTGCAGGGCCCGGATGGCCAGATCCATTTCGCCGAAGGCGGTGGCCACGATGACTTCGGTTTCGGGGTGGTCCTGTTTGATCCTTTCCAGAACCTGGATTCCGTCCATTTTGGGCATGCGCACGTCGGTGATGACGATCTGCGGCGCCACCTCCTCGCAAAGGGCCAGTCCGCTCTGACCATTGTCGGCCGTGTAAACCGTGTAGCCGGCATCCTCCAGCGTGATGCCTGTCACGCGGCGAATGCCTTCCTCGTCATCGATCAGGACGATGCGCCATTCGTCGTTATCCGGCATGGCCAATGATCAACCCCCAGCCGTAGTTAGTGCCCATCCAGAGGTGGTAGATTTCGGTTCCGGCCAAGGCCGCAGCGATGTGGAAACCGGAGGCGTAGCCTGGCTACGGCGAGGATTTCCACTGAGCGAGAACGCTGGCCGGGGCCGAAAGATGCCATTTATGGATGGGCACTCGTTAGCGGTATTGCACCGATGCAGCCCAACAAAAAGGCAATTTAGCAGTCCTTCGCCAAAAACTGAAGAAAAATATACCGCTGTCGATGCGGGCCGCATCGATTCGAACAACGGAAAGCAAACGAAACGACGACGGCCTGCTGTTTGGCAGGCCCCCAGACCCATTTGACCGCTGTTCGCAATTGCCTTACAAGGAAATGGCATACAAGATCCGCCACACGGATGCGTGTGTTCGCAGGACTAAAAAGCCGCTGAGGCGGTATCTATAGGATTCCACCCTATTCCAAACCGCATTGGAGACCCCCATGCCCCATTACACAATCCATCCCATCGTCCTGGGAACCAAGGTTTTCGACAAAGGCATGATGACCTATCAGCACGATTACGGACGGGAATATGTCATCCCCATTTATGCCTGGTATCTGGAAGGCGGCGATCAGCGCATCCTGGTGGATACCGGGGAGATGAGCCCCATCCGGTCGCCGGACCGGGAAGCCGCCATCGGCGGACGGATTTACACGTTCGAGGAGGGCCTGGCCCGCTGGGGCCTGACCCCGGAGAGCATCGACGTGGTGATCCACACCCACCTTCACAACGACCATTGCGAGAACGACTACAAGTGCGTCAACGCCGTGATCCACGTCCATGAAAAGGAGCTCGCCCACGTGCACGACCCCCACCCGCTGGATTTTCGCTATCTCGAGGATTATGTCGAGGACGTGGAAGCCAACGGTCAACTGCGCGTGGTCAAGGAGGACGCGGAACTGCTGCCCGGCATCCGGGTGATGCACACCCCGGTGCACACCGAAGGGGGCCTGACGGTGATCGTGGACACGGCCGCCGGCAAGGCGGTGATCACCGGCTTTTGCGTGATCGAGGAGAACTTCTATCCGCCCCGGGAAATCCGGGCCATGGAAATGACGGTGATTCCCCCGGGAACGCCGGTCAACACCTACCGCGCCTACGATATCATGGAGAAGGTCAAGGCGCTGGCCGATATTTTGATCCCGCTGCACGAACCCCGGTTCGCATCGGTGGACACGATTCCGGCCTGAAAGGGGGCGCCATGTTGAAGCTGCTGGACGCGATGCCCTACCTGCCGTTGATCCTGCTGGCCGTGTTCCTGCTCCTGGCCCCGTTTCGCCCCATGCCGCACGTGGTGGAGAAGCTGATCATGCTCAAGAACGGCACCCTCACGCGGCCGCTGGACATTTTCGACTTGTTGTTTCACCTGGCGCCGACCATCCTTCTGCTGCTGAAATGGGTGCGGGGCCTGCAGGCGTAACGGACCCTGCTATCGAAATCGGGATCGGTATCGAAATCGGGAGGGGAGGGGTTTTGCCCTTCGACAGCCCGCGCAAGCTCTTTGGGAAAGGCGCTGGGGCGATGCACAGAAACCCACAAACACGATTTCGATACCGATCCCGATTTCGATGGAAAGCAACTTCCGGGGCGCACGCGACGGATCAGCAGGGCGGTTTCAACTCGGGGCAGACGGGTCCCTGACAGGTCTGGGCGGGATATTTGCCGGCGATGGGGCGGTAGAAGTCACGGATGACCGCCATATCGCGATCGATATCACCGGTGGGCTGAAACAGCGGGCCGAAGCCTCCCACCTTGCGATCGTAATCCAGAAAGCCCAATGCGATGGGCACGCCGGCGCCGCGGGCGATGTGGTAGAATCCCGATTTCCAGGATTCCACCCTGCGCCGGGTGCCGGAAGGCGGAACCACGAGCACCATGCGCGGCGCCTCCTTAAATGCCGCGACCGACTGGGCCACCACGTTTTGGGAACGGGTGCGGTCGATGGGCAGGGCGCCCAACCAGCGGAAGAGCGGGCCCAGGGGCCCGCGAAACCAGGCGTCCTTCATCATGATCTTCGGGTTTAGTCGAAAGATGAAGGCCAGGGCGAGGGTGTTAATGAAATCCCAGTTCGAGGTGTGCGGCGCCGCGATGACCACGTAGCGGTCCACCTCCGGCTTGCGGCCCGCCGTTTTCCATCCCGTGCCCCAGAAAAACAACAACGCCAACCAGCGCATCGGGGTGCGGATGATCATGGTTTCGTGAATGGTCATGGCATCTCCTTTGGCCTACCCATTGAGGGAAATGCCTATCTACTGGAAATCATCCACCGGTGGAACGTTGAAACGTTGCTTTACAAAAGTTTTACAGGCGGGGGAGGGGATCGCACCCCTGACCGGGATGCATCGGGTGCCTGAAAGAGGTTCCCAATAGCTTAATCGGAATCGGGATCGGAATCGAAATCGCGAAATGATCTTGACCGCCCAACGGACCATCGAGGGTTACCATCGGCTGTCGGCAGTTTGAAAAAAACGATAATCCGATCCCGATAGCGATATCGATGGAAAACAGCCTCAGTCCGCTTCGCGGTACAACGCCAGGATGCCGGAGCGGGCCAGTTTCTTGATTTCCATGGGTTCGAGCAGGCGGACCAGGGCGTCGATCTTGTCCTGGCGGCCGGTGACCTCGATGATGTAGTGGTTGCGGCCCGTATCCACGATGCGTCCGCGGAAGCTTTCCACGATACTGCGGATCTCGGGCCGGTCCGCGGGGAGGGCTTTGACACAGATGAGGGCCATTTCCCGCTGCACGGCCTTTTCTTCCGTCATGTCGCGCACCTTGATGACGTTGACCAGGCGGCGCAACTGCTTCATGATCTGTTCCAGCTGATCCGGATTGGCGCGTGTGGTAATGGTGATCCGCGACATGCGGGGATTGGCCGTGGGGGCGCCGCAGATGGTCTCGATATTGTAGTTGCGGCTGGCAAACAGCCCCGAAACCCGCGCCGTCACCCCGGGTTCGTTTTCCACCAGCATGGTCAGGGTATGGAATTCCCGATTCATTCGCGATTCCCTTGATGCAAAGGTTGGGACGATGGTGCTCTGTAACAGATCTGCCGCCGTCGAGCAAATTGAAGCGCTGGGGCCGAGCGTGGTGAATGCGCCCGGCAGGGATTGAGAGCGGAACCAACGATGGCCGATTTGAGACAATCGCAATGGACGAGCTGCCGATAACCGAGATCCTCGCCGCGCTCCGCGAAACGCTTGCGCGGCATCCGGCAGCTGTCCTGCAGGCACCTCCCGGTGCCGGCAAGACCACCGGTGTGCCCCTGGCGCTCCTGACGGAACCATGGCTTGGCAGCAGGCGCATCGTCATGCTCGAACCCCGGCGCCTGGCAGCCCGTGCCGCGGCCCTGCGGATGGCCGAGTTGACCGGCGAAGCGGTGGGGCAGACCGTGGGCTATCGGATGCGCATGGACAGCCGGGTGGGGCCCGGCACGCGGATCGAGGTCGTTACCGAGGGTGTGTTCACGCGCATGCTGCAATCCGATCCCGGGCTTTCCGATACGGGGCTGGTGATCTTCGATGAGTTCCACGAGCGCAGCCTCGAGGCGGATCTGGCCCTGGCCCTGTGCCGGGAGGTCCAGGGCGTTCTCCACCGGGACCTGCGGTTGCTCGTCATGTCGGCCACCCTCGAAACCGCGCCGGTGGCCGTTTTGCTGGATCAGGCCCCCGTCCTGAAGTGTGAAGGACGGGTTTTCCCGGTGGAAACCCGCTACCGGGGGCGTCCTTCGGGAACTGCGCTGGAGACCGCCGTTGCAACGACCGTGCTCGAATCCGTCTCGGAAGGTCAGGGGAGCATTCTCGTCTTCCTGCCCGGCGCCGGGGAAATCCGGCGGGTTGCCGACCGGCTGGCCCGGGCGTCGCTTCCCGCCAACTGGCAGTTGACCCCGCTGTTTGGCAACCTGCCGTACGAGGACCAGAAGCGTGCCATCGCACCGAGCCCGGCGGGGCGCCACAAAATCGTGCTGGCGACCGCAATTGCCGAAACCAGTCTGACCATCGACGGGATCCGTGTCGTGGTGGACAGCGGCTTGAGCCGCCTGCCGAACTTCGACCCGGTCAGCGGTTTGACCCGGCTGGTGACCCTGCCGGTCACCCGGGCCTCGGCCGATCAACGCCGCGGCCGCGCCGGCCGTATGGCTCCGGGCATCTGTTATCGGCTGTGGCCGCGAGAACAGCAGGCCGGCCTGGTGCCCCACGCGCGGCCTGAAATCCTGGAAGCCGACCTGGCGTCCCTGGTGTTGGAGCTGGCCTTATGGGGGGTCGGCGACCCGTCCTGCCTCCAATGGCTCGATCCGCCGCCTTCCACCGCCGTTCAACAGGCCCGGCAACTCCTGACGGAACTGCAGGCCCTGGATCGGGACGGCCGCATCACCACCCACGGCCGCGAGATGGCGCGACTGCCCCTGCACCCACGGCTCGCGCACATGGTTCTGATGGCGCCCTCAGAGCCTGAAAGGGGGTTGGCCTGCGACGTGGCGGCGCTGTTGAGCGAGCGGGATATTCTTCAGTTTCCCCCCGGTGAAGGCGATGCCGATCTGGATCTGCGGTTATCGGCCCTGGCCCGCTGGCGGCGGGGAGGGGATGCCGCTTCAGGCCCCGGCCGCCTCAATGCCGGCGCCTGTCGGCGCGTGCGCAAGGTGGCCCGCAGCCTGCGCGGGCGCTTGGCCATATCCGCGGCAATTGCGCCCCCGGAACATGCCAGCCGTCTGCTGGCGTGGGCCTACCCCGACCGCATCGCCCAGCGGCGTCCCGGTCAAACCGGCCGTTTTCTGCTTTCCGGCGGACGCGGGGCTTTTCTGGATCTTGTGCAACCCCTGGCCTCCGCGGATTACCTGGTGGCGCCCGCTTTGGATGGCGAGCGGCGCAACGCCCGAATCTTTTTGGCCGCAGCCATCGGCCTGGAAGACCTCCAAGCGCAATTCAGCGGTCAGTTGCAGTGGGTGGAGCATGTGGACTGGGATGCCGATCGGCAGATGGTCGAGGCGGAAAAACGGCTGCAGCTGGGAGCGCTGATTTTCAGAACCGAGGCGCTGAGCGGAGGCGCTGAAACCCAGCGGATGGCGGCGCTGCTGAAGGGCATCCGTTCGGCGGGCCTGGAATGCCTCCCCTGGACACGGCGGCTGAGAGCCTGGCAGGCGCGGGTTCTTTTCCTGCGCCGCCTGTCCGCCGGTGACCGCACCTGGCCGGATGTGTCCGATGCCGGCCTTGTCATTTCACTGGAAGCGTGGCTGGCGCCCTATCTCGAAGGCCTTTCAAGCTTGAAGGGTCTCAAGAAGGTGGACCTCAAGGCGGCGCTCGAGGGGCAGCTGACCTGGCAGCAGCAGCGGCAGCTGGACCGCTTGGCCCCCACCCATCTGGTGGTCCCCAGCGGATCGCGGCGTCCCATCGACTACAGCGGCGACGTCCCCATCCTGGCCGTGCGCATCCAGGAGCTGTTCGGTACCTTAGAGACACCGGCCATCGCCGATGGGAGGCACCCCCTGCTGCTGCATCTGCTTTCCCCGGCCGGCCGGCCGGCCCAGATCACCCGGGATTTGGCCGGATTCTGGCAAAACAGCTATCCGGCCGTGCGCAAAGAGCTCAAAGGACGCTATCCCAAGCACGCTTGGCCCGAGGACCCTCGAGCGGCCCCTCCCACCGCGCGGGTGCGGCCGCGCTGACCGCGCCTTAACGATTTTGGTATTTATTTGAGGAGGATATGTTTACAAGGGCAAGGTATTTTGATAGCGATAACCGGCACCTCAATGGATGGGCACCTAAGAAATGGCGGACCCTATGTCGATCCCGATCTGGTTCATGGTGATCCTGATTATTTTGCCCACGGCCGCTGCCGCCTGGCTCTGTCGGGAGACCTTCCGGCTGCGGGAGCGTCTGAAGCGCCTGAGTCGCACCGCCCAAGCCAAGCATCGCCATTTTCAGAACCTGGAAGCCCGCCAGAAGGACGAGGTCGACCTGCGGCAGGGCACCGAAGAAAAGCTGCGCGGCTATCTGCAGCTGCTCGACACCCTCATCAACACCATTCCCAACCCCATTTTCTTCCGGGATGAGGACGGGGTTTTCCGCGGCTGCAACCAGGCTTTCGCCCGAAACATCGTCGGGCTCACCCGGGATCGGATCATCGGTCAGACGGTCGGGGCCTTGGCGGGCCAAATCCCCGAAGACCTGGCCGCCAGCCTGCAGCGCAAGGTTCAACCCCATCAAACCTTTGAAACCGAGATTTCCTGTGCGAACGGGCGTCGGCGGGAATTCTTGTTCAGTACGGCACCCGTGGCCGGTGAAGATTCCGGCCAGTCCGGGAGCGTGGGGGTCATGCTGGACGTGACGGATCAGAACCGGTCCGCCCGGGACCGGGCCCAGAAGGAGAAATTCCAGGGCGTCCTGGAGACCGCCGGCGCCGTGTGCCATGAACTCAATCAGCCCCTGCAGGTGATTTCAGGCTATGCCGAACTTCTGCTGGTGGAACTGGGCGAAGGCGGTCAACATCATCGTCTCGCCGAGCAGATTCTCGAACAGGTCGAACGCATCGCCGACATCACCGGCAAGCTCCAGAAAATCACCCGCTACAAAACCCTGGACTACGGCCGTCACGCCAAGATCATCGACATCCATCACTCCGCCGGCGATGAATGAGGGTCGTAATGCCGCTGGCGGCGGGACAGTCGCTCCGAGGCCCCCTCGATCCACGCTAGGCTAGGGCGTCCACCATTGCCTGCGGCCCCCGTCGGGGGGCTGAGGCCCAGGCGGTCCTCCAGCGAAACGGCGATATTTTTCAGCAGCCCATTGTGCCACGGATCCTGCCGCCGTCGCAGCATATGCGACCACCGCCCAAAGCGTTCCTCGAGCGGTTGCTTGAAATGCGTCGGATCGATCCCGGTGTCCCACACGATGTCCGCGGCCTTCCCGGCGATGGATGCGGTGCAAGGCTTTGCAGATGTCCCGCACTTCCTTGACAGGAGCACGGCTTGGCTTTACAACCGCGCCAACCATCCTAGTTATGCACGCACCATTCAAATCAAAAAGGGAGGTCGATCCATGAACATTCTGATTCTGTATTATTCCAAAGGCGGTAATACCCGTCGCCTGGCGGAGGCGGTTGCCGAAGGCGTGGCGGCCGTGGAGGGAGCAACCCCGGTTCTCAAGAAGGCGGAAGAGGTCACCAAAGCGGATTTTGTCGAGGCGGCCGGCGTCATCGCCGGTTCCCCGGTCTACTTCGGCTCCATGGCGGCCCAGCTCAAGAAGGTCTTCGACGATTTCGTCGGCGTGCGCAAGAAAATGGAAAACAAGGTGGGCGCCGCCTTCGCCACCGCAGGCGATGCCACCGGGGGCAAGGAAACCACGATCTTTTCCATCATCCAGGCCCTCATGATCTACGGCATGATCATCGTGGGCGACCCCTTGGCGGCCACCGGGCACTATGGGACGGCCTGCGTCGGAGCCCCGGATGCCGCGGCAGTGGAAAATGGGAAAAAACTGGGCGAACGGGTGGCGCGCCTGGCCGGCCGCATCGATCTGCCGGAATAGGGAACGGAAGCGAGCGACCGTTGCGGTCGTTCGCTCGATGATCGACCGTGCTATTTCCGACAGCGTCTGCGTGAAAGGCTGGCCAACCTCGCCAACCCGGCAAGCCCTGACTGGAGAAGGATGGTCATTTGTGATAGATTGCACTACGCGGCGGGTCGGGCGCACAGGGTGTCCATTATACTGCTCGCTGCGTCACCGAACCCGCCACAGCCTAAATCATGTCCATTCCCAAGGCGAACGGCATCATGAAGGATGCGCCCCAAGCGTTTCAATCATCTTCCGGGCGCGGTGAACCGCCCGCGTATAACACCGGAGATCTTGCCACCGTTCGGAAGTCGGTGCGCGTTTGCCCCATATCGGGCTTGCCTGTCGAACAACGGCCCGAGTGGACGGCGATGACCTTCGAAGACGGCTTCAGCTTGACTGCCGAAATCATCGGCGACTGTATTCTGCACACCCGCAATCAGGGGCGTGCGAGCGACGCAGGGGTCCGTCGGGCGTTCGATTTTACCGATGGCCTCATCGAAGAGCACTTCGCAGACCGGCCTTTTGTCCACATCCTGGATTATACCCGTCTGGGGGGAACCACCCTCGAGGGGCGCCGCTCCTTTATCAAGCGCATGCTTCAGCGCCGGCGGCTCCAGGGGGTCGTTTTTTACGGGCTTTCGCCCATGCTGCGCATGAGCACCAAGCTGGGCATTCGGCTGCGCATGATTCCCTTCGACGTGCACATCGCCCGCGATTACACGCAAGCCGTTCAAATTGCCCGGAGGCTCCTGGCCGCCGCACGGGGACCGCATCCCGCAGACCCGGGGTGGACCGCCGCCGCATCAAGCATCGAAGAGTATCGGACGCGCGACGGTGTGCGCCACAAAGTTCTGCGCAGCGACGATTGGCGGTTCGAAAGCGAAGACTTCCGGTTCCACCTGGAAATTATCGACGGCCACATCCTCCATTCGATTTCCCACGGAACCTTGCAGGCGGCGCATCTGGCGGAGGTGGTCGGACTGCGGGAACGGGTTGCGGGGTTCCTGCTCGACCCCCAAGGGCCCCACTGGATGATCACCGGCCTGCAGGATGTCAAGCGCCTGGAGGGGCGGGCGCGGCAGCTTTATCTGGACTCCCTTGTATCCTGGCACCGCAGCGTGCCCTTAAACGGCTATATCGCCTATGGCCTGAACCACCTCATGGCCTCCCTGGCGAATTTTTCGCGTTTCATCCTGCCGTTCCCGGTCGCGACCGCCGAAAATCTGGACGACGCCCTGCGCATGGTCGAACAGGGGATCCAAACCCGCGGCAAAAAGCGCAAGGGCCGGCGCGCCTCGATCGAGGAGGGCTCCGGACGGCCGGTCGTTGAAAATCCCGTGGAGCATCTGCTGGAGTATATCGGCGGCATCGACTGGGAGCGCGACGGTCTGGGCTCGTCAGGAAGGGTGCCCGGGGAAGGGGAATTGCGCCCGGTATACGATGCAATCAGCGTCATCAAATCCGAGTTGGACGATCTGTTTCGCGAAAAGGTTGCCGCCGAAACGGCCCTCAAAGCCGCCCGGGACGAGCTGGAAACACGCGTCCGGGACCGAACGGCGGAATTGGTGGCCACCAACCAGCGCCTTGAGGCCGAGATTGCCGAGCGCCGCCAGATCGAGGCCGCCCTGCGGGATAGTGAAAGGAACTACCGGGATCTTGTCGACAGCGTGAACAGCATCATCCTGCGCTGGGATGCGCAGGGCCGTATCGTTTTCATGAATTCTTACGGGTTGACCTTTTTCGGCTACGAAACGCAAGAGCTCATTGGGCGGAATGTCGTCGGCACCATCGTTCCGGAAAGCGAGAGCATTTCCCAGCGGGACTTGAAATGCCTGATGCAGGACATCCGCGAAGATCCCGACCGTTTTCGCAACAACGAAAACGAGAACATGACGCGGGACGGCCGCCGGGTCTGGGTGTATTGGACCAACCGCGCCATATCCGATGCCGAGGGGGGCATCGTGGAGATCCTCAGCGTCGGCAACGACATCACGGAACGGCGGCACATGGAAGCCGAGCTGCGCCGGCTGGCCACCACCGACGCCCTCACCGGGGCCTTCAACCGACGGCGCTTTTTTCAGAAGGCCCGGCAGGAGTTCTTGCGGCATCAACGCTACGGGCACCCGCTGGCGGTCCTGCTGATGGACCTGGATCACTTCAAAAAAATCAACGATACCCACGGCCACCCGGCAGGCGACGCCGTTCTCAAAACCTTTGTGAAGGTATGTGAGCGCGTTTTCCGTGCCACCGATGTCTTCGGGCGAACCGGCGGAGAAGAATTTTCGGCGATCCTGCCGGAAACCGAAGCCGCCGATGCCGCCCGCGTGGCCGAACGCTTGCGCGACCGGATCATGAACAACACCGGGCCGACGGGTGGCGATGGGACGCCCATCCCTGTCACCGTGAGTATCGGCTTGACCGCGTTGAGGGAAGACGACATGACCCTCGAGGCCATGATCCGGCGCGCGGACAGGGCCTTGTATGCTGCCAAGCGGGCCGGCCGCAACCGGGTCATGGTTCAGGAAAGCGATACCCAGCCACATCTCCCCTGAATCCCCTGCCGGGAATCTTCCTTGCACAAACTTTATCTCGATTCACGACAGGCCTTGAGCTTCGCGCCCACCACCTTTTTCATGGCCTTGGACAGATCGCGGGAATGGTCCTGCATCCATCGGTAGTGGCGGCAGGCTTCGTCGCGCAGCCCCATCCACTCCAAATTGCCGGCCAGGTGCATGCGGGCCATGAAATGGTGGGGCTGGATCGCCATGGCGCTTTGGAGCAGGGGAATGCCGGCCTCCGGATCCCCGCTTTTCTCGTAAAGGCGGGCCAATGCGACCAGCACCGCGAAATGCAGCGCGGGGGTTTCGCGGACCTGGGGCACTGCCAGCAGTTCCCTTAGATCATCGGCGGCGGAGGCGGCATACTGCTCGGGCGCGGCAAAGAGCCGGTTGGCGGTTTCCGGGCCCAATCCATCGGAAATCTGCTGCAGGATTTCCTTTTCCAGGCGCTGTTCAGGCATGATCGCGGGATCCTTCAGGGGGCGATGGGTCGCCCTGCTCGGCGCGGGCCCGGCGGGCAAACGCACCAAAGCGTTCGCTCTCGCGAGTGTTGCCGTGCGCCGCGTAAATCCGGCTGATGCGGTCGTAATGGGTTGCGGCCTGGGCCGGCAGGTCCTTGGCCAAAACGAGGTAGCGTTCGAGCAGCGCTTCGCTGCGGTCGCCCTCAGCAAAGGTAAGCTCCGCGTAGCGGTGGCGAATCTGGGGATCGACGCTGCCGCGGCAGCAGCGGCTGTGTTCCATGATCTCCCCGTAGAGGCGGCGCGCCTCGCGCCCTTCGTTCAATGCTTCTTGGGCCCTGGCCAGCTCCCGGGCCAGGTCGGCATCCCAGCCGTGGGTCGCCAATATGTCGCGATAAAAGTCCCGGGCGGCATCGTACCGGTGGGCGCGGTGAAGCGTTTGGCCTTTCAGCAGCGTTCCCGGTCGGGAACGGGCCAGGGCCTCGGGTAGGGCCTCCAAGAGGGCCTCGGCCCGGTCGAAATCCCCCGCCTCCCAATAGATGGTGCACAGCAGTTCGCAGGCGGGCAGGACTTCGGGCTGGTGGCGGCGGAATGTTTCCAACAGGGTGCGGGCTTCGGTCGAGCGGCCGGTGTTGAGGTAGGCCGTGGCCAGCTCCAGGGGGATGTAGGTGTCCGTTCCGGAAGCGTCCGCCAGGGCGCGCTCCAGCAGGAGGACGGCATGTTCGAAATCCCCGTCGTTGAGCGCCAGGTAGCCGTCGATAAAAACGTCGCCGTAGCTTTCATAGGCCTCGGCCACCGCATCCGGCAGGGTGTTGCACAGGGCCTGAAAGCGTTCGTGGCGCGTGGCGGCCGCCGCGCCCTCGAAAACCTCACTGGTGGAAGGGGGCGACGCCACAGGCGGACGGAATCCGCCGCTGGATGCAGCCAAGCGTGTTTCCAGCGACGCCAGAGCCTCGGCCAATTGCGAACCCAGTGCCGCGTCGCGGGTCAGGTCCGACGCCAGTTGCAGGTATTCGCGGGCTTCCCGCAGATGGCCGCCGTCCAGATAGGCCAGGGCGGTGCCCCGATGCTCCCGGGCCAGGGCTTCCCGGGCCTGCTGGATTTTGGTTTCAAGTATCTGACAGCGGTCGGAAGGGGCTTCAGGGGCGCTTTCAAATTTGGCAAGGGCGCGCTCGAAGGCCAGTTTGGCTTGCCCCCACTGGCCGGATGCCATCAGACGATCGCCCCGGGCTTCGAGCTTCGCCGGTGTCGCGCCGGTAAGGAAATCCATCCATGCCATGCGTGCCATCCTTGGTTTCAAGCTTCCGATGGTCCAACTGTGTTACCTACATAGTGCC
>CAYMQN010000026.1:0-26743 GCA_964392545.1 uncultured Desulfobacteraceae bacterium | reverse complement strand
GGACGCGCAGGGCAGCGCGAAGCGCCGCGGGACACGGGCGTCTTCTTTTGGTTCGTTTTCTTCCACGTGGAAGAAAATGAACAACCTTTTCAGATAGATAAGCACCAAATCGGCCGAATGCTTCCGTTTGTCCCCAAGAGATGGCGGTTTTAGATCAAAACCAAAGAAAGCCGCGAGGTTCAGTCCTCCCGCTCTCCGAGCACCATGACCATGGCCACCCATTCCTCCAAGTGCGCCGTCTCGATCAGGCGCAATCCCAGCGGCCGCGCCGCGGCCGCCACGTCGTCCTGCTGGCTCTCCAGAATCCCGGAGCCGATAAAGCGGCCGCCCGGCGAGAGCACGCCCACCAGGTCCGGCAGCAGGGCGATGACCACTTCCGCCAGGATGTTGGCCATTACCAGATCATAGCGGCCTTCGACCCCGTCCAGCCGATTCCCGGTCCAGACCCGGCCACGTTCGGCCGGCACGGCATTGAGGGCCAGATTCTGCCGGGCCACCTCCACCGCCAGCGGGTCGTTGTCGATACCGTGCACCTGGGATGCCCCCAGCAGGGCGGCGGCCGCCATCAGGATGCCGGAGCCGGTGCCGACATCCAGCAACCGCCCCGACGGCGGCAGGTACCGTTCCATGAGCTGGAGGCAGAGGGTCGTGGTGGGATGGGTGCCGGTGCCGAAAGCCATGCCCGGATCGAGCTCGAGCACGATCTCGTCGCCGGCGGGATCATATTCCCGCCAGGTAGGCTTGACCACGATCCGCGGCGAGATCTTTTCCGGCCAGAAAAAGGCCTTCCAGGACTCGGCCCAGTCTTCCTCGGCCAGCGACCGATAAAAGATGCGATGCAGCATCGCCAGCCGCCGGCTCAACGCCTCGACGGCCGCCTCGAAATCCCGGCGCCGATCCTGGTCGAAAACCCGGGCCGGGAAATAGCCCCGGACGGCGTTGACATCGGGGCGCACGGCGTCTTCCAGGATCACGTCCGCCCCTATCGGCGCCTCCAGGGTAGGGTCGTCCACCACCACCCCCTTGACGCCGAAATCGTAAAAGATTTCGGCGATCAGCTCTTCCGCTGCGACGGTCGTGGCGGCGTCAAAGTCGACCTTGGCTTCGATCCATTCCATTTGGTGCTCTCCCGGGAGTGATCTTTCCCAGACGGCATCTTGCATCCCCCGGCGGCGTTCTCGCCTCATCGTTCGTCCTCGACGTAGCAAAGCTACGCCTGCGGCGCCCGATGGGCTGCGGCCTTGCCGGCGAATGCAATCTACCGCCTGGGAAAGATCACCGTGCTATTTTGAATCATCGACCTCGCCCCGTCAGCTCAACGACGGGGAATATCGAACCTTCTTCACCGGCAACCGGCGGCATCTTGCATCCTCCGGCGGCGTTCTCGCCTCATCGTTCGTCCTCGACGTAGCAAAGCTACGCCTGGACGTTTCCGTAAGGACTCCGATTCCCCTGGGGGGACTAAAGATCGGCGTTACGCGTATCTCTCGTCATTGCGGCGTACCAACGTACGCCTCTCTCCTCGAGATCCGCAAGCCTTGATCTCGAAGCCCTTATGAAACCGTCTCTTTTCTATAAATCGGCTGCGGCCTTGCCGGGAAACGCAACCTACCGCCTGTGACAGATCTCCGGTAGATATGGAACCGTAAAAGGTCCTTATGGTGTCACTCCCGCGGATGCGGGAGTCCAGAATCCATTGAAATACCTGGATCTCCGCATGCACGGGGACGACAAAATCTTTAGTGGTTCTATGGAAACCTCCCGTAACCTTTTGGTCACCCTTCTGAAATTGAATTGCGTCTTATAATTTCTTTGTTACCTTCATTTTCTTCGTGTCCTTCGTGGTGATTGCTTTTCAAAACTTGAGTTTTCCGGATAACCGCAAAAAAGGTACATTTCCCCTATCTTAAAGCCGGGTTGAAGTAGCCGAACTTCAGCTCCGGGAACCGACGGCGAATCTTCTTCAGCAACTGCGGCACCCCCATCGGCGTTCCGCTCGGCGCGGCCTCCCGCATCACCCGGTAATACTGCAGCGGATCAAAGTTCAGGTTGCGCCACTGGATCAGATGGATCGGGTGCGCGGTCAAAAATTCGGCCAAAGCCCGGTATTCCTCCGGGGTGTCGGTAAACCCCGGCAGGTTGAGGTAGTTCAAAGCCACGTGGCCGCCGCGGGCCAGGGCCTGGTCCACACTATGCACGACATCCTCGAACGTATAGCCCCGGGGGCGAAAATAGGCCTTGTAGCAGGCCGGCCGCAGGCTGTTGATGCTCACCCGCATGCTGTCCAGGCCGGCCTCGAAGAGGGCCGCCACCGTGTCCGGCAGGCTGGCGTTGGTGTTGAGGTTGATGGTGCCCCGGTCGGTGCGCCGGCGGATCAGCCGGATGGCCGGCGCGATGGCCTCGGCCGCCAGCAGGGGATCCCCCTCGCAGCCCTGGCCGAAACTCACCACGCCGTCGGGCACCCGTTCGATGTGGGCCAGGGCGACCGCGGCGATCTCCTCCGGGGACGGCATGAAGGCGATGCGCTCCTGGCTGCAGGGGATCGGGGAGTCCTTCTGCAGCGACAGGCAGCCCAGGCAGCGCGCGTTGCAGCGCGGCGAGGTGGGCAGGGGCGCCTCGCAGCGGCCGATGAAGAAATTCTTGGCCGCGGGGCAGCCGTATTCCAGGGCGCACCGTTCCAGGTGCCGGCACAGCCGGTTGTCGGGCATCGTCTTTTGAAAGCGCCGCACGCCGGCCTGGACCTTGGCCGGGGGCATCCGGCGCAGATCCTGCCGGCGCTCCTTGTCCACCTGCTGCACGGCGGTGTGAAACCCTTCCCCGTGCCAGCCCACCGCGCCGTAGGAGAACAGCGGCAGGATCGGCGCGTTCTCCAACGCTTCGTAGGCGCAGAGCAGGGTGATGATATAGCCCGGCGAGTTGAAAGCCGCCACCGGGAACACCGGCTCCCCGGGTACGAAGGGGTTTTCGGTGAGCGTCACCAGGCGGCCGCTTTCCAGGTCGTAGACCACCGGCCGCCGTTCCGGCAGGAACATGACCTCGCTGCCGTGGGGCATCCGGCGGGTGGTGCGGGTGGTGAGCGGCGCCAGCACCTCGCCGTCCATGCCCACGGCGGCAAAGCCCTCCAGGTCGAAAATTTCGCCCGCCGCATTGGCCACCAGAGCGGTCACATAGCTTTCAGGGGCGCGGGTGCGATTGGGTCGGGGTGGACTTTTCTGTGTCATCATAATCTTCCGCGGTGTAGCAAGCTGCGCTTGCGATCTCTGCGAGGCTCGCCTTCTCTGCTGGTCTCACCTATGAGAAAACGGCTGAAACCACAAGGATCATCTGCCCGATCGGGGTTCGGGGGATGCGTTTCGATAATGGGCGAAAAAAGGGGCGTGGTTGGAGGTAAAAAAGGGCGGATCGCTGGCCAGAATCCTTCGGATGGGCGCCGGCCGGCGGAACTCCTTGGCCAGGAAGCGCCGCACGTGCTCCCGCTGCCAGCCGCCCGGGTGCACGAAGTCCCGGTAGAGGGACAGGTCGCCGTCGTAGAAGGGACGGGTTTCGAGCAGCGCCGCCTCGTCACTGTAGGCCGGCAGGTTGAAGACGGCCAGGTTCAGGAAATCCACGGCCTCGGCGTGTGCCAACGTGAAATCGAGCGTCCGGCGGGCGGCGTCCGGCGTCTCGGCCGGGGTGCCGAAGAGCAGGTAGACATAGGTGGTGATGCCGGCCGCCTTGAGGGTCCGCAGGGCCGCCGACACGGTGGCCAGATCCACCCCCTTGCCCAGGGCGTCCAGCACGGCCTGATCGCCGGATTCCACCCCCAGCTTGAGCATGACGCAGCCCGCGGACCGCAGCCCGCGGGCAAAATCCGCATCGGCCAGATGGCGCGAAATGCGCACGAAACCGTACCAGGGCACGCCGGGCGGGTGCGCGATCAGGTGGGCCAGCAGCCGGGGCGCGAGGGCATTGTCCAGGAAATGTACGAGGCGTGGTCGATGGCCTGCCGCCAGGGCCTGCAAATCGGCGCTGACCGCACCGGGCGCCATGGGGCGGTAGGCGGTGCGCTCCGATTTTTCAGGGCAGAAGGCGCATTTGCGCCAGTAGCACCCCTGGGAGGTGCTGTAGGGGATCACCCGTCCCGGCGCCAGATACGCGTCCCGGTCAAACGGCGCCAGCGCGTAGGCCGTGCCGGGGGGCGGGGCAACCGGTGCCGCGCGGCACAGGGCCAGCAGGGCGGCCTCGCCCGGCCCGGCAACCAGATCGTCCACCAGCCCCGCGAACGGGTTGGCGAAGCCCGGGATGTGGTGCCAGGAGATCGCCAGGCCGCCCCCGACGACGATCCGGACTTTGGGGAGCTGCGATCGGATCCACCCGATGATGGCGAAGGCGCACAGGGCCTGGCTCATGAAATTGATGGAAAGCCCCACCAGGGTGGGCGCTTGTTCCTCGAACAGGCCGGCCAGTCTTCGCGCGAAAACGGGGTAAAAGGGATTCGCGGCGAATTGTTCGGCGGCCCGGACCAGGTCCCGGCTGCGCTGGGGCGAGAGCCGCGCCGATCCGTAGTCGGACAGCGAGAGGTGGGCCTCCGACGCCTGCCCGGCCAGGTGCAGGAGCCGGTTGATGTCCATCACGGCCCGTTTGTAGCGGTCCCTCTGCCGGTAGAGGTCCGGACCCCGCAGGGCCGCCAGATGGGCCTCCCGGTGTCGGCGCGCCCGGCGCGACCAGGTGTCAGCGGCGGGGCAGGGGGCATCGATGAGGGCCAGGATCCCGTCCAGGCTGGCGTCGTAGACACGGCAGTCCACCCCCGCGGCCCCCAGCGCGCCCGCCAGCCGGGCCACGCCGGCCGGGGGCTCACAGGGCTTGGCAACGGGCGGATGAATCAGGAGTGCCGAGGGGTTGTCACGCGCCATGTCATCCATGAGATGCAGCGTCGTTTGGACAGGCGTTGGGGCGCAGAGATTCAAGAAACCGTGACATAATTCGGATTACGCTGTTCGGCCTGGGAGATATTCGCACTCCTGTAAACGGCAAATATCAGCTCGCCGCGGGGTCGCAGACATTCAATCGGCTCGCGTTGGACAACCGGGTCTCGGTCACGCCGCGCAGTTGCTTCAAGTCCCAGATCAGATGGAGTTCCTCGAATTCCTTCCGGGCGGTTGCGAGATGGCTTGGCGCGTCGAGGCCGCCCAGCGTCGAAGCGGGCGATCGGGCCTCCATCAGGTGGCGCCCGATTTCAAAATGCGTGCGCGCAATCTGGATCCGCGCCCCCGGCCCCCTGTGCAGGGCTTTACGCCACCATCGCAATGCGCGCTGGGGATGATCCGCCAACCAGTGGTAGAGCCCCATCAAACGGCAGGCGTCCGTGCGAAACTGGGCAACCTTGCGCGTCTGCCGGATAAGCGCGCGGCAGGACCCGTGGGCCTGCTTGCGCCGTTGTCGCAGCGCCGCGCCCCGGCCCTGCGACACGGCTTCCTGCAGCCGGTAAAGATCGAGCTCGGCACGGCTTCGCAGGTAAACCGAGACCTGCCATGGCACCGGCTGCAATTCCTGCCGAATGGCATCGGCCCGTTGCAGGACCGCTTCCGCCGCATCGCTGTCGCCGGCTGCAAGGTGAAGATGCGCCCGGCAGCCATAAAAATGGATCAGGCCCAAGCCGGATTGGGTTTTCTTGGCGAACTCGATGGCGGCGGCGGTCTCCGCCCAGGCTTCGTCCAGCCGGCGGCACTCCAGCAGCAGACCCGTATTCAGAAGCAGCTTGAGCAATCGCGAGAAGTCATTCTCGTAAACATCGGCAATTTCGTCCAACTGCCCCACCAGCCACTGGGCCACCGCCAGGTCCCCCTGGTGCAGCTGATGGATGCCGTGCCAGTGAAGATGCAAGGAGGCCCAATAAATTTCGCCGATATTCAGGTTTTCTTTGACCAGGCCTTCATTGAAGCGCTTCACGGACTGCCAGTTGCCGGCCAGGTAGTGGTGCAGCGTTTCGGCAAAATCGTAGAGAATAAACGCTTTGACATCCTTGCGGGGGATCTTTTCGACGACCGCATCCAAAATCTTGCGGCTGAGTCGAAACGACAGGCCGCTGAACGAGAAGAGGGAGCTGGCGCCGACATATAAACCGTAGCCCACATCGAAACGGGCCAGGTCGAAACGCGAAATATACTGGTAGAAATACAGGGACTCGATAAAATAGCGCTTGGGATCGATGATGCCCAGGGCCTTCAATTTTTTGAAAAACAAATCGATGGCCTCGCGATCCTTTCCCAACGGCACGCGCCGGAACTTGAACCAGGGCAGCCACAGGCTCAGCAAAAGATGCCCCAGTGCCGCGCACAGCCTGGGAAGGGAGAACTTCTCCGGCGTGACCGACTCTTGCCAGTAATAGGAAAGCGCCCGGTCGAAATAGGCCACGGCCTCCTCATATTGGCCGCGGTTGAAAAAGGCCAGGGCAATATTTTTCTCGAGCAGGGCCAGCCTGCCGCTATCCGCAGCTTCGCCGGCTTTCTGTTGGTAAAGCCGCAGGGCCTCCATATAGTAGTGCAGGGCCTCGCTGGAGGCCGATGATTTCAGGGATTCCTGTCCGGCCTTGATCAGGGCGTCTTCGGCCTTCTCCAGATGGCCCGCCCGGCTGTAGTGGTAGGCCAGCATCCCGTAGAAGGCATGCAGCTTCTCGGCAAAGACCGTCTCGATGGTGTCGGCCACTTTCAGATGCAGGGCCTTGCACTTTTCGGGCAGAATGGAAGCATAGGCCGCCTCCTGCGCCAGGGCGTGTTTGAACTGGTATTCCAGTTCTTCGAACCGCTCCCCTTCCAGAATCAGTTGGGTCTTCTTCAGGTAGTCCAGCCGATCGTCCACATCCTGTTCCGTCCCCGCGACTTCGGCCAGGATGCGGTAGAAAAAATTGCGCCCGATGACGGCGGCTGTTTTCAGCAGATCCCGCGCATCCTCCTCCAACCGGTCGATGCGCGCCATGAGGACGTCGTTGATCGTGCTGGGAATCGTCATGGTGCCGAACTTGTCGGTCACCTGGAACTTTCCGTCCCGCAACACCACCGCTCCTTCGTCGATGAAAGAGCGAACGACTTCTTCGATAAAATAGGGGTTGCCCCCGGCACGCTGAACGATTTGTGCGATAACGGCATGGTTGAAGCCCCGCAAATCCAGCATGTCGGAGATAAGCGCTTCGCTCATGCGCTCGTCCAGAGGTTCCAGCAGGATGTCGATACGGTTGGCGGCAAGTTCCCCATCGAGCACCGGCACCGGGCACTGTCCTTTGGCATCGTACCCCGGCCGGTACAAATTGATGAAGAGAAGGGGCGTCTGCCGGACCAGTCGAAAAAGATATTCCAGCAGCTCCAGGGAGCTCGTATCCGCCCAGTGCAGATCGTCGATAATCACGATCAGGGGCTGTTGGCGGCACTGGGCAACAAGCATGTCCCGCACACTCTTGCGAATCAGCTTTTCGAGGGCTTCGCCCTCGATGCCGCGGACCCTGCCGCCATAGGGTTCCGGTGGGCTGATACCCATCAGGATGGCGATAAACGGCAATATGTCGCCGGTTTGGTCGTTGAGCAGGCGCCGGACAGCGTTCTCGAGCTTGTCGAAGACCACCTGCTCATCATCGTCAGCCCCGATCCGCGCCCAGGTCTTGAAAAGGTCGATGATGGGATGAAAGCTCAGATTGCGGCCCATCGAAATGGCGCGGCCCTCTATGAGGGCCACCCGCCGGGTGGAAAGCCGCTGCTTGAGTTCGGTCACGAGCCGGGTCTTGCCGATGCCCGCCTCGCCGATCACATTGACGATGGACCCCTCGCCGTTGATCAACTTCATGACCTGCAGCTCCAGCTTGTCCAGATTGCTGGAGCGGCCCACCATTTCGGAGAAGATGCCCCGCTCGGAGCCCAGGAGCGGACGGTGCATATCCTTCTGGCCGGGAAGCAGCCGGTAGACCGGGATGCTCTCCGCCAGTCCTTTGACGAACCGCTTGCCCAGGCTCTCGAACGCGAACATCCCGGAGGTCTGTTTGAAAACCTCATGGGTCACAAAGGTGGCTCCCGGTTCGGCCATGCGCTCCAGCCGGGAGGCCAGATTCACCGTATCGCCCACGGCCTTGAATTCCACCCGCAAGTCATTGCCCAGCGTGCCCACCACCACCGGGCCGGCGTGGATGCCGATACGCATCCGGATCGCGCCCAAATGATCATTTTGGTCATTGAAGACCGCAATGTCGCGGTGGATGGCCCGTGCGGCCCAAAGGGCGCGCTGGGGCGCTTCCTCGAGGGCGATGGGCGCGCCGAAAAGGGCCATGATCCCGTCGCCGGTCATTTCGTTGATGGTCCCCTCGCAATCGTTGACGCGGCGGATCAAGATCTCGTAGATCTGCCCCATGACCGTGTAGGCCT
The DNA here is from genome assembly GCA_964392545.1 of uncultured Desulfobacteraceae bacterium. GTDB lineage: Bacteria > Desulfobacterota > Desulfobacteria > Desulfobacterales > UBA5852 > JABZFP01. Next base: position 18,359 of record CAYMQN010000026.1, on the reverse strand, counting down.
TTTCAGGCCCCAGGCGTTCCACCAGGGGGGTAAAAGCCGCCATGTCACAGAACATCACTGTTACGAGCTTGCGTTCGCCTTCGATGCGATCGCGCTGATTGAGGATTTTGCGGGTCAGTCCCTGGGGGAGGTAGCGCTGGATCTTGGCCAGTTTTTCATCGAAGGAAGCGTCGGGAAACCCTGCGTGAACAGCGGCTGCCAGATGGGCCCCGCATTGATTGCAGTACTTGGCGTCGCTAGGATTGTCACATCGGCACTTCGCACATTTCATCCGGCTTCCTCCTGAAGGACCAGCGGATATTGTTTCGGGCCAGGGCAGCGCCAATTGCAAAGAGAGGGCCGAGCATCGGATGCTCGGCCAAAAGGAAATTTTTTGTCAATAAATCGGCGAGATGTCAAGGTGGGATTTGCATCCGGCCCGTCACGCCTTATGGTTATGGCGTTCGCCGGTGCGCGCCGGCCGATCGATGATCCGGTGGATCAAAAGGAGGCCAGGAATGAGCTATTATTTGAAGACGACCCCTCCGGACGAGGCCCGCGGACGGTTGAAGGTGACCTATGCCGCCCTTGAAGCCATGTTTCAGATGGTTCCCAGGATTTTTGTGGCCCAAAGCATCCGCCCGGATCTGCTGGAACCCATTGTGACCTATGTAAAACGCCTGATGATCGACCACCATGCCTTGCCCCGCAGCACCAAGGAGCTGATCGCTGCCCACGTGTCCCAACTCAACGCCTGCGCCTACTGAGTCGACGCCCACAGCGCCATGGTCATGGCGCAGGGGTTCTCCCGGGAAGAGGTCCGGAGCATCCTCGACGATGTTGACGGTTCCGATCTCATCGATACCAAGACCAAACACCTCCTCCACTTGGCGGAGAAAATCAACCGCCATGCCGACATGGTATCGCAGGAGGATATGCAGGCCCTCAAGCAGGCCGGCTGCAACGAGGATGAAATCTTCGAGGCCATAGCCGTGACCGCGCTCTTTAATTATATGGACCGCATGGCCGACGCCCTGGGCGCGCCGGTGGAGGGGTTTCAGGACATGATGGCCCAGACGGCCGGGAAGTAAATGTGGCTCTCCCCGGCCGTGTGAAGCCGTTTCGTAATGGAAGCGGCTATTGGGAGCGGCGCAGCACCTGGAGTAGCTCGTGGCTCGCCCCGCCATCCGGATTCAGCCCCTTGTCACGCTGGAAGGTTTGAATCGCCGCCCGTGTCTTGCCGCCGAAAAGCCCGTCGATAGGTCCCGGTGCATAACCCAGATCTGTCAGCAATTGCTGAATTTCGCGCACCATGTCCTGCCGGGCCTGGGATGCCCGGCGTCTCTGGTCCGCCTGGCGGTTAAGCTGCGCCGCATACGTCCTGACGCCGCTCTCGGAAAGGAATCGGTCCTCCACCGGTATGCCCTGGGCTTTGGCAAGCCGGAACCATCGCAGCGCTTCGCGGTCGCTCTGCTCAACCCCCGACCCGCCCGCATACATGAGGCCGAGCATGTGCATGGCCGCCCCATGCTCCCCATCCGCCGCGGCCTCCAGATACCGGACGGCGCGTTTTCGCTCGCGCGGAAGATAGGCGACGCCCATGAGATAGTTGGCCGGGGGGTAGCCGTTGTCGGCCGATTGCTGCATCCAGTGCATATATTGCTTCGGATCGCGCTGTACACCCTCGCCGACCAAGTACATGTTGGCCAGCATGAACTGTCCGTAGGCGCCTTCGGCCTCGGCGGCCGTCTTGTACGCCGTCAGAGCCGCCGGGTAGTCTTCTCGCTCATAGGCCTGATCGCCATCGCTTTCCGCAGCACTGGCTTTAAAAAAATTGGCCGTGCTCGACATGCCGGACTTGACGGAATCGACCATGCCGGCGCAGCCGGAAAGAAAAGCGAGGACCAGCATTCCTGCAAAAACAGTTTCCCATCGTTCTCTGACCATGACCAGCTCCCAGATTGGCGTTATCGTAGACGCAAACCACTTATGCTTGTCATTACTTGCCACTGCCACCACCGCCACCGCCACCGCTTGAGTTATGAACGAGATAGGCGTCCCCCCCGGTTGTCAGGACATAGAAATTGTGGGTGTCCGCGACTTGAAGGTTGTATAGCGTGGGAGTGACCCGCTGGTAAGCGATGCTGGCAATCGATATCATCCGCCCGTCCACGTGAACGGCATCGCCCATTTTGAGATCCCGCACCTTTTTCCAGCCGTCCGGGGTTAGCAGCCGTTCGCCTCCCGTGGTCGTGAGTTGGCCGTTGATCGTATACAGGTGGTTGGCCGCGACCTGATACCGCTCCTTGACCGGGCGCCCCACCACGGCGTCGTATCCGATATCGTAAGTCAGCACGAGATCACCGGAGGTGATATCTTCAAAGGATTTGGAGGTCCCGTCCGCCAGCAGCACCTGCGCCTCCGCTGGAAAGCATCCACTCGATTCCTTGAGGATGGTCTGCTTTTCCCGTTCGAGTTCGGCGACCTTCTTTTCCAAACGCGCAATTTCCTTTTCGGTCGCCGCGGCCTGGGCGTAAGACTGATCCGCCACTTCCTCGTAGGTGGGATGCCCGTCCAATTTTACCCACCCACGGGTTCGGTCGTGCTCCACCTGGTTGATGACGCCGATTTGGCGCTGCTGGGTTTCATACTCGCGCAGGTCCTCGATGTGCCGCCGGGTGCGGTCGATTTCCGTTTGAACCTCCTCGACGGGTCGCTGTGGATCCTGAGACAACACCGTTTCTTGCGGCGGCGCAGGAGCACCGCTGTAGGATCCGGGAAGCGTACAGCCCGCGGCCAGTAAAAGCAGGGCAAGAAGGGCTGTCAATGTTGTGAAGCGCCTGCTGGAGTGGCGGTCCATTTTCATGATCTTCCTCTCAAATATGGTTACCATTAGCGTCGCCCGCGTTGCCCCTTGCCTTCTCGGATTCCCGTTAGGCCAACGCCTGGCGCAAACGCGATCCATTACTATAGCTTTCAGGGGTGGTCAAAGAAAAACGGGGGTCGCCGGAGCAAAATCACGCATCTCACATTCCGGGCAATTCGGATGGGCGGACGTAAAAAACGGGGGTTATTCGGCGGTAATCACGCGATTCCGCCCCTGCTGCTTGGCCTCATAGAGGGCATCGTCGGCCCTTTTCATGATCTGGTCCAGCGAAGCCGCCTCGGCCGCCATTGACGCCACGCCGATACTGACCGTAAATCGCACTGGCCCCCGGGCGGTGACGACTTCCAGCGCTCCGAGGGCCTGGCGCAGGCGTTCGGCGGCCAGGCAGCCCGGGTCGGGAGGGGTATGCGTGAGGATGGCGGCGAACTCCTCGCCGCCCAGACGACAGAAGATATCCGACCCGCGAAGCTGCGCTTTGCTCTCGGCCACCATGGCTATGAGAACCGCGTCGCCGGCATCGTGGCCGAAGGTGTCGTTGACGCCCTTGAAATGATCGATGTCGATCATGAGCAGTGTCAGGGCGGTCCGGTAACGCCGGCTGCGCTCGATTTCTTCCTGGGCGCGCTCCAGGAACTGACGGCGGTTGAAGGCCCCCGTCAGGGGGTCGGTCACCGCCATTCGGCGCAGTTCCTGTTCGATCTGTTTGCGTTCGGTTATATCCCGGTAGCTTTCCACGACGCCCACGATTTCGGCGGTCAAATCCATCAGGGGACGGGCCGACACCAGGAAAGTATGGGTTTCCCCCTCCGGGGATATCATCTCGATTTCTTCTTCGATGCCCTTTTCATCTTCCTCGAGGATCCGCCGCAGCAGGCAGCGATCAGTGCCGCATAGGGCATGATTGAACATTCGGGGACAATGGCCTTTGGTCATCGCGATGCCCACGGGGGACATCATTGTTTCCAGGACCCGGTTGAACTTGTTGATCTGCAAGTGTTTGTCGATCACGCAGATGCCGTCGGAGGTGGCGTTGAAAACCTGATTCATTTCCAGCGCGGCCACCTCGGCCTCCAAAGCCATGGTATTGACGCGACAGATGGCTTCTTCGAGCTGGCGTTCCGATTCTTCGGTGCTTTTCAGGGCTTCGAGGACTTTCCGTTCGGTCTGCTTGCGGAGCGTAATGTCCCTGTAAAGGGCCATGATCGCATTGTCACCGATGCGCCGGGCGCTTTGCTCGAAGTTGCGGTAGAAACCGTCATAACAGCGCAGCCGGCGCTCGATCGAAACCGAGTGGCCCGCCAGCAGCCGGGGAAGCTGCGACGGGATTTTTTGCAGGTCTTCGGGATGAACGAGTTCGACCATTTTCCGGCCAAGGATCGTTTCGGGGGCGTAGCCCAACATCCGGAGCATCATCGGGTTGGCCTTGAAGATGACGCCTTCGTCATCGAAGAACAAAATGCCGTCCGAGGCGTTGTCGAACAGGTTGCGGTAGCATGCCTCACTTTCGGCAAGCAGCACCGCGGCCGACTTGCGCCGGGCGGTGTCCTCCTCCACGGCGGCGGGTTGGGGCAGGGGGTGATTGTCGGCAGTTTCGGAATCCATGCATCGTCCCTCGTGTGTGTGCAGCCTTCCAATACAATAGATGCGCCTGCCAGGCAATGTTTACGGCACGCGGGACCGGGAATCCCGCTGGATCGTGACAAACAAAGGTTTCCAGATTACATTGCGTGGCAAAGGCCATACGTCTGATGACCGATCTCATCCACTTCACACCCGACGGTCTTTACTGCTCCGCGGGGGATTTCACCATCGATCCCCGGCGCCCGGTGAAGCGGGCCGTCATCACCCACGCCCATGCCGACCACGCCCGGAGCGGCAGTGATTCGTATCTTTGCGCGGAGGATAGCCGACCGATCCTGCAGCACCGGCTGGGGGCCGGGGCCCACATTCAAACGATGGCTTACGGGGAGGTGCGCACCGTCAACGGCATCCGGCTTTCCCTGCACCCCGCCGGCCACATCCGCGGGGCGGCCCAGGTGCGGCTGGAAAAAAACGGTTTTGTCGCCGTGGTCTCCGGCGACTATAAGACCGCGCAGGACCCCACCTGCCCGCCCTTGGAACCCCAGACCTGCCATCACTTCATCAGCGAATCCACCTTCGGTTTGCCGGTTTTTAGGTGGCCTTCGCCGGACAAGGTCATAGGGGCAATCCAGGCCTGGTGGGCTGAAAACCAGGCACTCAACCGCACCAGCATCCTGTTCGCCTATGCCCTGGGCAAGGCGCAACGGATCCTGGCCGGGCTGGATGCCGCAATGGGGCCGATCCTGACCCACGGGGCGGTGGAAACCATTAACCGGCTTTACCGCGAGGCCGGGGTGGACCTGCCGCCAACCCGGGCCGTGGAGGAGGCCAACGACAAGGCCCGGCTCGCCAAGGCCCTGGTCCTTGCACCGCCCACGGCCGACAATCCCGCATGGATGCGCCGTTTCAAGGATCCTTCCCGGGCGTTTGCCTCGGGATGGATGCGCATCCGCGGCCATCGGCGCCGGCGCGCCGTGGACCGGGGCTTTGTGCTGTCCGACCACGCCGACTGGGAAGGGTTGGTGTCCACGATCGTCGGCAGTGGTGCGGAACGCATTCATCTGACCCATGGCTATGCACCGGCATTGGCCCGCTGGCTCCGGGAACGGGGGATTTCGGCCGCAGCCCTGAAGCCCGGGGATGTCGGCGTCATGCAGAGGGGCGGCACATGAAAGCCTTCGCCGACCTCTTTCGCCGCCTGGACGAAACCACCAGCACCAACCGCAAAATCGACACCCTGGCGGCCTATTTCGAATACGCACCGGCCGAGGACGCCATCTGGGCCGTTCACTTTCTCATCGGGCGCAAGCCGCGCCAGGTGGTGCCCACCCGGCAGATGATGGCCTGGGCGGCCGACCTGGCCGCCGTACCGGAATGGCTTTTCGAGGCCAGCCACGACGTGGTGGGGGACCTGGCCGAAACCATCACCCTGCTGATTCCGCCGGCGACCACCCGCCATGACCGGCCCCTGCACAAGTGGGTGGAGCAGCACCTGCTGCCCCTGAAAGATAAAGATCTCGAGGAGCGCCGGGGGGCCATCCTGGAAGCCTGGGATGCCATGGACACCGCTCAGCGCTTTGTCTGGAACAAGCTGATCACGGGCGGGTTCCGGGTGGGGGTTTCCCGCCGGCTGGTGGTGCGGGCCCTGGCCCGTTTCAGCGGGATCGACGGGGCGGTGATCGCCCACCGGCTGATGGGCGAGTGGCCCGCCACGGCCGAGACCTACCACCGCTTGCTCTCCGGCGACACCCGGGACGCGGATCTAGGCCGGCCCTATCCGTTCTATCTGGCCTATCCTTTGGACGGCGACGTGGGCGACCTCGGCGATGTTAAGGACTGGCAGGTGGAGTGGAAATGGGACGGCATTCGGGGGCAGGTGATCCGCCGAGCGGGCCAGGTCTTCATCTGGTCCCGGGGCGAGGAGCTTGTCACGACCAAATATCCCGAAATCGCGGAAGATGCCGCCCGCCTGCCCGACGGCACGGTGCTGGACGGGGAGATCCTCCCCTGGAAGGACGATCGACCCCTGCCCTTTGCCGAACTGCAGCGCCGCATCGGGCGCAAGACCCTGGGCCGCAAACTGCTGGCCGAGGTGCCGGTGGCTTTTCTGGCTTACGATCTGCTCGAGTCCGGGGGGCGGGACGGGCGGCGGTGGCCACTCCACCAGCGCCGGGAGGCTCTGGCCGCCGTCCTCGCCAGCGGTCCGCAAAACCGTCTTTTCCTCTCCCCCACGGTGGCCGCGCCGAGTTGGGAGGCCCTGGCAACCCTTCATATCGAATCCCGCCGCCGCGGGGTGGAAGGCTTCATGCTCAAGCGGCGCGATTCCGTCTACCGGGTCGGACGGCGGCGCGGCGACTGGTGGAAATGGAAGATCGCCCCCCTGAGCGTGGATGCCGTCATGATCTACGCCCAGCGGGGCCACGGCCGGCGGGCCGGCCTTTACACCGACTACACCTTCGCCGTGCGGCAGGGGGAGAACCTGGTGCCCTTTGCCAAGGCCTATTCCGGCCTGAGCGATAAGGAGATCCGCGCCGTGGACCGCTTCATCCAGCGCAACACCGTCGATCGCTTCGGTCCGGTGCGCGCGGTGCGGCCCGAGCTGGTTTTCGAGATCGCCTTCGAAGGCATCCGTCCTTCCCGCCGGCACAAGTCCGGCCTGGCCGTGCGCTTCCCGCGTATCGCCCGCTGGCGCCGGGACAAATCGCCCGCGGAAGCGGACACCCTGGAGACGCTGAGATCCATGTTGCCGGCATCGTGCGCCACGCCATGACCTGGATGGCCACCCTCCTGCAAGCGGCGCGGTTTCGCCACGCTCCGGCATTTCGCCTATCGGCAGGGTGCTGCTTGACCGATGCTGTACTCTTCTATATAGGATCGAGACCTTCCCCCACCTTGTCGCGGAGTCCCGATGCGTAAACCGGACATGCCTTGCTATCCCCCCTTGTGTCTCGCCTGGCTGGTCTGGGGCGTCGGCGCGCTGTTCTACCTGATGGCTTTTTTCCAGCGGGTGGCGCCGGCCGTGATGACCGATGCCCTGATGCGTGAATTCAATATCGGGGCCGCCGCCCTCGGCAACCTCTCCGCCCTTTATTTTTACAGCTACGTGGCCATGCAGATTCCTACAGGGATCATCGCCGACCGCTGGGGGCCGCGCCGCCTGCTCAGCCTCGGGGCGCTGGTAGCAGGCATCGGCACCCTGCTCTTCGCCCTGGCCCCGGGCATGCTCCTGGTGGGCACCGGACGCCTGGTGATCGGCGCATCGGTGGCCGTAGCCTTCGTGGGGCTGCTGCAGCTCAGCAACAACTGGTTTCCCCCCCGGCACTATGCTATGGCCGCCGGCATGGCGCTTTTCGTGGGCATCGTCGGGGCCGTGGGGGCCGGGCCACCCCTGCGCCTGCTGGTGGAAACGTTCGGGTGGCGCGCCACCATCCTCGTCTCCAGTCTGGCCACTTTCGGCATTGCCGCCGCCATCTGGATCCTGGTACGCGACCATCCCCACGACAAGGGCTTTGCCGACTGGCGGCCGTTGCAATCTGGGCCGACAACGCCCCGGCGACGATCCGTCCCGGCCGGCTTGCGGGAAATCCTGCGCTACCGCAACACGCGCTTGCTCTTCCTGGCCCCCGGAGGTCTGGTGGGGCCGGTTCTCACCTTTTCCGGGCTGTGGGGGGTCCCTTTTCTGACCACCCATCACGGGCTGACGCCCGCCCGGGCGTCCATGCTGACCACCAGCCTTCTGGTGGCCTGGGCCATCGGCGGCCCACTCTTCGGATGGCTCTCGGACCACATCGGGCGGCGCAAGCCCCTTTACATCGGCGGCTGCGCCCTGTCCCTGGCGGGTTGGCTGCCGGCCATCTTCGTTCACCCCCTGCCGCTGCCGGCCCTCCTGGCGGCGCTGACCATTGCGGGCTTCGGCTCGGGCTGTATGATCATCAGCTTCGCCTTCGTCAAAGAATCCGTGCCGGCCTCGCTTTCGGGAACAGCCACCGGCCTCATCAACATGGGGGTCATGTCGGGCCCCATGGTGCTGCAGCCCCTGGTGGGCTGGGTGCTCGATATGGGGTGGCAGGGCCGGATAATGGACGGGCTGCGCCTCTATGGACTGGAAACCTACCAGACCGCTTTCGGCTTGATGCTCTGCTGGACCGTGCTGGCCCTGCTGCTCCTGTTACGGACCCATGAGACCCACTGCCGTGGTCCGGAGGACCGCTGAAAAGGGCGACCCCTTAGCTGCCGCCGCCGGCCTTCGCTTGTCCCGGGGCGGCTATCCCTGCTCGAGGTGGAAAAGAACCTGTCGACGTGCAAAAAGGGTTGCCATTTTGAAAGGCTTTGGTATTATGGGCTTATGCTCAATACGACAGTTCCGCCGTCTTGAGCTTGGCAACTCTCCTCCTGACGCGGCACTGAGCGCCCGCGGGTTCGGCGGGCGCTCGGGCCGTGTCTCCTTCACGGAATCCTCCACTCCTGAAATGATATCCTTGCGGACCATGACAGCGCTCTTTACCGGATGTTGACGTCTGGCGTATAAAGGTTTCGTATAAGAAACGGCAAAGGCTTCGGCCGGAAAGTGGGTTCCATGAAAACCATCGGACTGCTGGGCGGGATGAGCTGGGAAAGCACGGCGGCGTATTATCGCGCCATTAACACCGGCGTCAGCCGGGCTCGCGGGGGGTTGCACTCGGCCGAAATCGTCCTCTACAGTGTGGATTTCGCGCCCATCGAAGCGCGGCAGGCCGCGGGCGACTGGACCGCCACAGCGGAAATCCTGACCGACGCCGCCCGCCGGGTCCAGCGGGCCGGTGCCGATTTCTTGCTGATCTGCACCAACACCATGCACAAGGTGGCCCCGGCCATCGAGCAGGCCCTCTCCATCCCCCTGCTGCACATCGCCGACGCCACGGCCGAGGCCCTTGCGAAAGACGGTATCAAGGCGGTGGGGCTGCTGGGCACGGCCTTCACCATGGAGCAAAATTTTTACAAAGGCCGCCTGACCGAGCGTTACGGATTGAAGGTCCTGGTTCCGGAAAAGACCGCACGCCAAAGCGTTCACACCATCATCTACGACGAACTGTGCCGCGGCAAAATCCTGGGAGCTTCCCGGCAGCGCTATCTCGACATCGTCGATGACCTCGCCCGGGCCGGCGCCGAAGCCGTGATTCTCGGCTGCACCGAAATAGGGCTTCTCATCAAACCCGAGGATACGGCGGTGAAATTGTACGACACCACCGCCATACACGCCGCCCGGGCGGTCGAACTGGCCCTCGAAGGGCCTTGAACGGCCGTCGTCTTCGACGCCCTGAATCGGCGAAGGCTTTTGACCCGGCTTCCGCACCCCCTCTTGTTTCAATGGCTCCGAAAGGCGAACCTTCGGGGACGCTCGAACCGTTGAAAAATCCCCACATGCCGGTTTTGGTAGTAAACGCTATGCCGCAGGAGAATTATAGCCGCACGATCGGAAGGTTAGAAAACCATGAGCGGGCGGGAATGATTGACATTGGCGTTACACGCCCCCATCATTGAGGCTAAATTTGCGCCATGCGCCAACACCCGAACGGCTAATCGTCTATGAAGAAAAAAGTGTTCATCGCCCTTGCCGGCGTCTTGCTCCTGCTCGGGGGCCTGGGCAGCATCAAGTACCTGCAGATCGACCGCATGATCGCCCAGGGCAAGGAATTTGCGCCCCCCCCGACCGTGGTGACCGCCGCCCCGGTGCGCGCGGCCCGGTGGGAGCAGCGCCTGACCGCCGTGGGCTCGCTGGAGGCCGTCCAAGGCGTGACCGTCACGGCCGAACTGAGTGGCAAGGTCGATGCGATCGCCTTCGCGCCGGGGGCCCGCGTGGAGGCCGGCGACCTGCTCGTGCAGCAGGACATCGCCTCCGAGAAAGCCCAGCTGCGGGCCGACGAGGCCGCCCTGGCGCTCAAGAAGGCCAATTACGAGCGCGCCAGGGAACTGCTGGACCAGAAGGTGGTCACCCGGGCCGCCTACGACCAGGCCCTGGCTGAATACAAACAGGCCCAGGCGGCCATCGACAACGTGCGCTCCGTCATCGCCAAAAAGACGATCCGGGCCCCTTTTGCCGGAAAACTGGGCATTCGCCGGATCAACCTGGGCCAGATTCTGGAAGCCGGGCAGCCCATCGTCTCGCTCCAGGCCCTGGATCCGATCTTCGTCAATTTCGCGCTGCCCCAGGATCGGGTGACCCGGCTCCAGCCGGGTCTTGCCGTCCGGATTGCCGTCGACGCCCTCGCCGGTGACCTCGTCGAGGGCCGCGTCACGGCCATCAACCCCGAAGTGGACGCAACGACGCGAAACATCCGCGTCCAGGCCACGGTGGAAAACCGGCAGGAGCGTCTGCGCCCCGGCATGTTCGCCACCGTGGAAGTGGTTCTGCCCCGGGCCGACCCCGTATTGGTCATCCCGGTCACGGCGGTGCTCTATGCGCCCTACAGCGATTCGGTCTTCGTGGTCGAGTCCAGGGCGGCCGACGGCACGGAAGCCTCCCTCGTCTTGCGCCAGCAGTTCGTCCAGCTGGGCGAGAAGCGCGGCGATTTTATCACCGTGCAAGGCGGACTGGAGGCCGATCAGAGGGTGGTCAGCACCGGGGTGTTCAAACTGCGCAACGGCATGCGGGTTACGGTGGACAACACCCTGGCGCCCGACTTCCAATTAAGTCCCCGCCCCGAAAACGCCTGAGGCCGGCCCCCATGAACATTACCGATATCTTCATCCGCCGGCCGGTGCTGGCCACCGTGGTGAGCCTGCTCATCACCATTGCCGGGATTCAGGCCCTGCTCACACTGAACGTACGCCAATATCCCCGCAGCGAGAATGCGGCCGTCACGGTCTCCACGGTCTATGTCGGCGCCAGCGCCGAACTGGTGCGCGGCTTCATCACCACGCCCCTGGAGCGGGCCATCGCCGCCGCCGACGGCATCGACTACATCGCCTCCGAGAGCCGCCAGGGCCTGTCCACCATCACCGCCCGCCTGGAGCTCAATGCCGATGCCATCAAAGCCCTCTCGGAAATCAGCTCCAAGGTCGACCAGGTCCGCGGGGACCTGCCGCCGGAGGCCGAGGTGCCGACCATCAACCTGCAATCCGCCGACAGTGAGTTCGCCTCGGCCTACCTCTCGTTCACCTCCGACGTCCTGCAGCAGAACCAGATCACCGACTATCTCGTGCGCGCGGTCCAGCCGCGGCTTTCAGCCATCGCCGGCGTGCAGCGGGCCGACATCCTGGGAGCCCGGACCTTTGCCATGCGCATCTGGCTCAACCCCGACCGCATGGCGGCCCACAACGTCAGTCCCCGGGAAGTGCGCCAGGCCCTGGCGGCCAACAACTTCCTCGCGGCGGTGGGACAGACCAAGGGGGCCCTGGTGCAGGTCAATCTGACGGCCAATACCGACCTGAGCTCGGTGGCGGAGTTCAAACGTCTGGTGGTGCGGGAAAGCGAGGGCACGCTGGTCCGCCTGGAGGACATCGCCGAGGTGGTGCTGGGCTCCGAGGACTACGACACCGAGGTGCGCTTTTCGGGACAAACGGCCGTCTTCATGGGCATCTTTCCGCTGCCCAATGCCAATGCCCTGGAGGTTATCAAGGGTGTGCGCGAGGAGATGGCCGCCATCCAGGCCGAGCTGCCCGGCGGGCTTTCGGGGAGGATCGCCTATGATGCCACCGAATATATCGACAACGCCATCCAGGAGGTAACCCGCACCCTGGTGCTGACCCTGCTCATCGTGGCGCTGGTCATTTTCCTTTTCCTGGGCTCGCTGCGCTCCGCCCTCATCCCCATGGTGGCCATCCCCCTGGCGCTCGTCGGCGGACTCTTTCTGATGCAAATCTTCGGCTTCAGCATCAATCTGCTGACCCTGCTGGCCATCGTGCTGGCCGTGGGGCTGGTGGTGGACGATGCCATCGTCATGGTGGAAAATGTGGAACGCCACCTGAGCATGGGCGATCCGCCGCTCCAGGCGGCCCTGGTCGGTGCCCGTGAGTTGGTGGGGCCGATCATCGCCACGACGGTGGTGCTGGCGGCGGTCTATGCCCCCATCGGCATCCAGGGGGGGCTTACGGGCTCCCTGTTCCGTGAGTTTGCATTTACCCTGACCGGGGCGGTGATCGTCTCCACGGTGGTGGCCCTGACCCTCTCCCCCGTGATGTCGGCCAAGCTGTTGCGCACCGGCATGTCCGAGCGCGGCCTGGCCGGCCGCATTGCCCGGGATTTCAAACGCCTGAGCGCTTTATACGGGCGCCTGCTCGACAAGACCCTCCAGGCCCGGCCGGCCATCTACACGGTCTGGATCCTGCTCGGGCTGGCCGCCGTGCCCCTCTACATGATGTCCCCCAAGGAGCTGGCGCCCACCGAGGACCAGGGCGTGGTCTTCGGCATCGTGGACGCGGCGGCCAATGCCACCCTGGATCAGACCAGCCGGAATACCGCGGCCGCCAACCAGGTCCTCATGAACGTGCCCGAAGCCCGGTTTACCTTTCAGGTCACCTCGCCGTCGTCGGGTTTCGCGGGCATGGTGGTGGCCCCCTGGGAAGCGCGCGAACGAACGATCTTCGAAATTCAGCCGGAAGTCCAGCAGGGGCTGGACCGGATTCCCGGCATCCGGATGTTCGCCGTCACCCCGCCGCCCCTGCCCGGCGGGGGCCAGTTCCCGGTGGAGTTCGTGCTGGCAGCCACCGAGGAGCCCGACAAAATCCTGGAATTCGCTCAACAGCTGCAACGCAAGGCCAGCCAAAGCGGGCTGTTCGCCTTTCCGCCGACCATCGACGTCAAGATCGACCAGCCCCAGGCGGAAATCGTCCTCGACCGGGACAAGGTCGCCGATCTGGGCCTCAACCTCCAACAGGTGGGCGGCGATCTGGCTTCGCTGGTGGGGGGCAACTTCGTCAACCGCTTCAACATCGCCGGACGCAGCTACAAGGTCATTCCCCAGATCCAGCGCGTCGACCGGCTGACGGCCGAACAGCTCAACGGCGTCTATATCACCGGACCGGCCGGCGATTTGATTCCCCTCGGGACCGTGGCACGGGTCGAAAACCGGACCGTGCCGCGCTCGATCAACCGTTTCCAGCAGTTCAACGCCGTGAAACTGAGCGGGGTTCCCATCCGCCCCCTGGACGAGGCCCTGACCTTCCTGGAGGAAGAAGCTGCCCAACTCCTGCCCCAGGGCTATCGGATCAACTATACCGGCGAATCCCGCCAACTGCGCACCGAAGGCAACAAATTCCTGCCGGCTTTCATGCTGGCCCTGGTGATGATCTTCCTGACCCTGGCGGCCCTGTACAACAGCTTTCGGGACCCGTTCGTGATCCTGGGCGGGTCGGTGCCCCTGGCCATGTTCGGCGCCCTGATTTTCACCTTTCTGCGCATTCCCGATCCCAACGTGGGTTTCTGGACGGACGGCTGGACCACGACCCTGAACATCTATTCCCAGGTGGGATTGGTGACGCTGGTCGGCGTGGTCTCCAAGAACGGCATCCTCATCGTGGAATTCGCCAACAAGCTGCAGCTCAAGGGCCGCACCAAACACGACGCCATCCGGGAGGCTTCGATGACCCGCCTGCGCCCCATTCTGATGACCAGCAGCGCCACCATCGCGGGCTATTTTCCCCTGGTGCTGGTCGCCGGGGCCGGGGCCGAAGCCCGCAATTCCATCGGTCTCGTCCTCGTGGGCGGCATGGCCGTCGGCACCTTTTTCACGCTCTTCGTCGTCCCCTCGATCTACATGCTCGTTGCCCGGGATCATGGCGCCGCTAAATAGTGCTCCAGAAACGGCATCTTTCGGCCCCTGGCGGCGTTCTCGCCTCCGGCCGGTCCTCGGCGTAGCCCGGCTACGCCTGTGGGCGCCCGTCGGCGGCGGCCTTGCCAGGAACCAAAACCTACCGCTTCTGGAGCACTATTTCGGTGTTCCTCTGTCTGTGGATAAAACTATAGGAAATAAAAACCGAGAACCGCGTCGTAGGCGTCTGCGCCGTGGAATTGACAACCGGCCGCATCGTCCTGGACGGATTTGACGATCACGGTTTTCTTGATGAGGGAGTGGTTGGCGTTGTCCAGGTTGAAGCGCACCTGCAGGCGGTCTCCGGGGCGCAGCCGGCAGGCGTTGCCGCAGGTGAAGCGCAGCCCGTTGCGCGAGAGATTCTTCACCATCATGGGCCCCCAGACCTTCCCGGGGGACAATTTGTTGCCGCGCTCCACGGCCTGGGCGAAATAGCCTTCCAGGTGCACCTGCTTGCGGTACGTGCGGCGCAGTTCCCGGACGATGCGGAAACGCCGTCCGCAGGGGCATTGCACGCGCACGGCCGATCCCATGACCTCGAAGAGCCGCGCCGCCACCGTATCCTGGAACCCGCACTGGGGGCAGGTCATCGTATACGTGCCGTCGTCGCCGGCAAAAACGGGTTTGCGTTCCTGGTCGCGGGGATTTTTGTCGCTGCCGAATTGCATACGGGGTCGCGCAGCCCGCCCCGACCCACCCTGGCCCTCCGGAGGCGCTGGCGGTGGTGGGTCGGACGCCGGCGGATCTTCGATGATTTCGATGTCCGCCACGTCGATTTCCAGCACCGGCTCGTCCGCCGCCGCCGCTCCCCGGGCGCGGGAGGCTTCGGCGCCTTGCTGAAGTTGCAGCACTGCGCCGCCGGGACGGGCATGGGGCAGGGTATCCGCCATCAGGCGCCCGGCCAGCTTGGCGAGCGCCACCGCCTGATCGGACCAGGGCGCCGGCCGGTCGGCGCCCACCCCGATAACGGCGATCGGTGTTTTGCCGCGGAAGACCATGTGGCAGGCCACGGCCCCCAGGTCTTGTTGATGCCACGCACGCAGGGCCTTGCGCTCCAGGCCGGGGAGCGCCGCGGTGTCGGGAACCACCCAGGTGCGCTCGCGGCGCAGCCGGCCGAAAATCCGGCCCATGAGGGCAATGGGCATGACCGGTGGGGTGTCGGGCGCCTTGGCGCCTCCGGGCAGGCGCCAGGCAAACTCCGTCACGAGGGTATTCTCCCGACTGTCGATGCGGCTGACGAAGCCGTATTGCGCGCCGGCAAACAGGCCGATTTTTTCCAGCACGCCGGCCACGGTCTGGGCGCGTCCGCCGTCTCCACCGGGCTCAAACCCATCGACCCAGGAAAAAATGAGATTGACCAGATCCTGCAGGGTCTGGGCGTCCTGCCTGGCGCGGTGCAGATCCGTCACGTCGGAGAGGGCCAGGTGGATCCGCGGGGCCGGTTCGCCCTTGCTGCGCAAGAGGCCCATCGCGATCTGGGCGTGGACCGCGGCGCCGGCGGCAGACGTCAATTCGATCTCGACGTTCTGGCGTTTGGACGAGCGCAGCAGATCGTTCCAGTGGGAATAGAAGACCACCAGGTCGTCCTGTTTGACGAACAGGGAAAACGGTTTGCCCTTGATGATCGCCCCCCTGCGGCCGATCACGGAAAGGGCGGTCTTGTCGGCGGCCAGAATGAGGCCGGCGCGGTCCAGCAGCAGGGAGCCCACGTCCACCAGGTTGCGGCCGCACTGGCCGCAATATCTGAAAAAGGGGGGATTTATCGTGCCGCAGCCCGCGCAGGCATTCTGCAGTTGCGCGCCGCATGCGCCGCAATAGTTCTGGTCTCCGGTTGTATCGGCACCGCACTTGGGACAGCTCATGAAAGCGACATATAGCCCGGAATTCCACAAAAAATCAAGGGGATGGTATTCTCCCGCAATCCCGGTTTGACAGGGGCGCGCCCCGGGGATAGGAGTTCAGGCGGCCCAGCATGGGCTTCAGCCCCCCGAAGGCTCGCCGGGGATGCGGCGGGAAGGCGTCGGTCGCGGGCATCCGCCGCGTCCGGCAGGACATGTCCATCGCGGACATCTGCCGAAAATTGGAAACCCTTTCAAGAGAAGGACACCTGGCATGAAGACCGATACCCAGTGCGTTCACAGCGGCACCAAGTACATGGGCGGCCACAGCGATCTTTGCTGCGGCGCGGCCCTGGGCGCCCAGGGCCACATGGAAAAGATCCGCCACCTGGCCCACCACCTGGGGGGCAGCCTGAATGCCGACACCTGCTACCTGCTCGAACGCAGCCTCAAAACCCTGGCTCTGCGGGTGGGCCGACAGACCGCCAACGCGGGGCAGATCGCGGCCTTTCTGGATCGGCATCCCGTGGTGCAGCGTGTCCACTTCCCCGGCCTGGCCAGCGCCCCCGGCCATGCCGTCGCCCGCACCCAGATGACCGGCTTCGGCGCCATGCTGTCCTTCGAGCTCGATCCGGCCGAAATGGACCGGGACGCCTTCATCCGAAAGCTGCGCCTCATCCGCCCGGCGGTCAGCCTGGGCGGCGTGGAGACCACCATCTGCGCCCCGGCGGTCACCTCCCACGCCAAGATGACCCCGGATGAAAGGGCGCGGGTCGGGGTAAGCGATGCCCTGCTGCGGCTTTCGGTGGGCATCGAACACCCGGACGATCTCCTGGACGACCTGGAGCGGGCCCTGACCCACCGATCTTGACCGGCGGAGGAAAAACGGCGCTCTTGACGCGACAAACCACCATAATGAATGCGAAGGCGTCCCCCCCTGGCGGGATGATCGAAATACGCGATCATCTGCCCGAAGAACACCGCCGGGCCGCGGCGCTGATCTACTATTCCGGCCTGCAGGCCAAGCTGGCCCCGGTGTTCGGGCCGCCGCCGACCGCCCTGGCCGTATTGCCGGACAGCCTGCAGGCGGCCCGCTGCCTGCTGGCCATCCGCCGCGGCACACCCGTGGGCGTGCTGGGCATCCACGACCAGGACGGTGGTTTTTTGGAACCGGCGTTTCCAACCATGGTCCGGCACTACGGCCTTGCGATGGCCATGCTGCGCACGGGCCTCCTCATGACCATGGACCACAAGCTGCCCCCCGGCGAGCTTTACCTGGACGGCATCGCCGTGGCCGCCGGGCACCGGGGCCGGGGCATCGGTACAGCCCTGATCAAAACATTCGAAAGGCGCGCCCTGGCAAACGGCTTCGATACGGTTTCCCTGGAGGTTATCGAGACCAACCCGCGGGCCAAACGACTTTATGCCCGACTGGGCTACGACGAAGTCGCCACCCACACCATGGGTCCTTTCAGCCGCCTGTTCGGATTTCGCCGCACCTGCCGCATGCACAAACGCCTCACGCGGTGTTCCGCCTCGGGGTGATCCAGGACCCCTACCGGCTTGAGCAACGCCAGAATGGAATTTGTGTCCTATCCCTCGTGGGCGGGAAGCGCGGGGCGCTTGGTTTCGGTGGAAATCGGCATGACAGGTGCCGGTCCTGCATTATATTGCAGAAAAGCCGAACTGGAGCGGTTGAAAGCATGCCGAACCCGATCTGTCCCATCGCCACCATTCCCGAGCGGCGCCGGGCGCCGCGCGCCCCCTACCACACACCGATCCACTATGCCAACGCAGGGGCGAAGGGGGCGGGAATCGTCAAGAACGTCAGCTCCGAGGGGATGTTCATGGAAACCCGCGGCCCGCTCCAGGTCGGCGACCGAATCCGTATCGATTTCCTTTTTCGCAATTCCAGACACCCCATGGACCTCGAGGGGCAAATCGCCCGCAAAGCCCCGGATGGCGTCGGCGTTTGGTTTGTCTGGTCCTAGCCGCGCCCCCCTTCGATCTACCGGCCAGACACCATCTTTGGCCCCGAAACAGACCGGCCTTTATGCAAGGCGGAAAGGAGCGCCACATGGCTAACTCCCCGACCTTCAGCCGGATAAGTGCTGAAAGCCTGAAAGAGCGAATGCAGGCGGAGAAGTTGCCCATCCTGGTGGACACCTTGACCAAGGAACATTTCAAACGGGAAATGGCATCCTTCGGCCCAGCCCGGTGTTCTCGCTCTTTGGAAATCCTCGCCGTAGCCCAGCTACGCCTGCGGTTTCCACATTGCTGCGGCCT
>CAYMQN010000025.1:0-26836 GCA_964392545.1 uncultured Desulfobacteraceae bacterium | reverse complement strand
CACCATTGGGTGTTCAGGCGCCATGACCATGAACGTGGCACCGAAGACCGTATCCTGACGGGTGGTAAACACCCGGATCTCCTCTTCCCGGTCCCGCAAGGGAAAACCGATCTCGGCACCCACACTCTTGCCGATCCAGTTTTTCTGCATGGTCAGCACCTTGTCGGGCCAACCGGGCAGCCGGTCGCAGTGGACCAGCAGGTCTTCGGCATAATCCGAGATGCGGAAAAACCATTGCCAAAGCTTTTTCTGACGAACGGGCTTGCCGCAGCGCCAGCACATGCCGGCTTCCACCTGCTCGTTGGCCAGCACGGTCTGGCAGGGATCGCACCAGTTGACGTAGGATTCCTTGCGGTAGGCCATGCCCTTCGCGAGCATTTTCAGGAACAACCATTGCTCCCAGCGGTAATACGCCGGGTGGCAGGTGGCGATTTCCCGCGTCCAGTCATACGAGAACCCCATCCGCTGCAATTGCTCGCGCATGGCATCGATATTGGCATAGGTCCATTGGGCCGGGTGGGTATTGTTGGCGATGGCCGCGTTTTCGGCCGGCATGCCGAAGGCGTCCCACCCCATGGGATGCAGCACGTTGAAACCGCGCATGCGCTTGTAGCGGGCCACGACATCCCCGATGGTGTAGTTGCGGACATGGCCCATGTGGATTTTCCCCGAGGGGTAGGGAAACATTTCCAGCAGGTAATATTTTTCCCGGGATGGATCGTCCGTCACGGTGAACAAACCGGACGCCTTCCACCATTGCTGCCATTTGGCCTCGATGCTCCGGGGATCGTAGCGCTCTTCCATGGTGTTTGCATGCCTCCAGATGAATCCGTATTGTCGCAAGCCGGCATCGGGCGGGCGGCGCCCGCCGGCGCCCCCGCGACCAAGGGATCTCCATGCCACAATGCCGTCCAAATAGCAAGCCGACCCAAGGCCCGGGGCGGGATCCCGCCCCTTAAACTGTTTGACTTGCTGCGGCCAATCGCCTATTGATATCGTTTACATAAAAAAATTCCTCGAGCCATCCTATTTCCCGCTATTGCGATTCACAAGGACATCATCGTTATGAGCAGCAAAATTCTGATCAACGCCGTGGATACGGCCGAATGCCGCATCGCCAAAGTCAAGGACAGCAAGCTGGAGGAATTCCAGATTGAAAGCGCGGGCATGGAAATCACCCAGGGCAACATCTACAAGGCCGCCATCACCCGCATCGAGCCCAGCCTGCAGGCCGTCTTTGTCGATTACGGCGCCGAACGCAACGGATTCTTGCAGATTCAAGAGATCCACCACGACTATTTTCACGATGTGGAAGGCGGCGGCCACGATATCACGCAGCTGGTGCGCAAGGGGCAGGAGATGCTGGTTCAGGTCGTCAAGGACCCCATCATGCACAAGGGGGCCATGCTGACCACCAACCTGAGCCTGGCCGGACGTCTGCTGGTGCTCATGCCGGGCAACGAAACCCTGGGCATCTCGCGCAAGATCGAAGACGAGAAGGAGCGCCAACGTCTCAAGGATATTTTGAACACCCTGGCGATTCCGGAAGGCTTCGGGATCATCGTGCGCACCATCGCGGAGGGGGCCACGAAAACGGCCATCAGCAAGGATTTCGCCTACCTCACGCGGCTCTGGAAAAATATCAAAAGCCGGGTCATGGAGGTCGAAACCCCCTACCTGCTCTACAAGGAGCGCAATCTGGTGGGGCGCACGATCCGCGACTATTTCACCTCGGATGTCTCCGAAATCCTGGTGGACGATGCCGCCGTTTACCAGGAAATCAAAGACTTCATGAAAATCATCTCCCCCAAACAGACCAAGATCGTCAAGCAGCACAAGGCCGCCAAACCCATCTTCACGCGCTTTCAGCTCGAGGAGCAGATCGCTTCGGTCTATGACAGCCGGGTGCCCCTCAAATCCGGGGGATCCATCGTGATCAACCAGACCGAGGCGCTGGTGGCCATCGATGTCAATTCCGGCAAGGCGACCCAGAAGGGGTCCATCGAGGAAACCGCGCTGGCCACCAATCTGGAGGCGGTGGAGGAAGTCGCCCGCCAACTGCGGCTGCGCGACCTGGGGGGGCTCATCGTGGTCGATCTCATCGATATGCGCGATCGCAAGAACCGCGGGGAGGTCGAGCGGGCCATCAAAAATCACCTCAAGGACGACAAAGCCCGCACCAAGGTCGGCCGCATTTCCCGCTTCGGCCTGCTCGAGATGTCCCGCCAGCGCATTCGACCCTCCATCGAGTACGGCAGCTACCAACCTTGCGAACACTGCCGGGGCAAGGGGCAGGTGCCGTCCACGGAAACCCTGGGCGTGGCCTTTTTGCGCAAGCTGAGCCTCGAAAGTTTGAAATGCGATGTGAAGACCCTCAAGGGGCGCGTACCGCCCAGCGTGGCGGATTACCTGCTCAACCGGCGGCGCAAGGAATTGGCCGAGCTGGAGGAAAAACGGCAGCTCGCCATTCGTATCGAAGCCGATACGAATATGGTGCCCGGTGAAAACGAGATCACCTGTGAGTAGAGGCGGTGGCAGCGCGGGCCTTCAGGAGGCCATGGCGGCAGTTCACCACCTGACGGCGCCCCTCTTTTGAAACACAACCGCGAACGCCACTAGGCTGGGGATTTCTTCCCCGCCGGGCGGAAGGATCTATCGATGGCAAAAAATACCAGCGGTCGTCGACCCAACTCCCTGTTGGTCATTGCCCTGGCCGGTCTTCTGCTGCTGGCCATCCTGGCGGCGATCAAAATCCTGATGGAACCTCAGATCGTCGTGCACGAGGATACGCCGCCGGTGGAAAATGATGAAGGGACGTCCGGAAAGGCCCTTGAAGAGGAGACCCAGACCGTCATCGATTACGGCAAATTGGAAACCGACGAAGAGCTCCAGGCGCTCATGGAACAGCGCAAGGAAGACTATGACGTGGGCGAAGGCATCGACATCATCGCCCGATCGGACGAGACGGTGCGCATCGGTGACCGCACCGTCTCCATGAAGGAACTGCAGCGCGAGATTCAACTGAAGCAGGGGCAAATCGCCGAAGAAACCATCGGTCCCGACGGCCGGCCGCTGGTCCAGATGACCGAGAGTTTCGGGCTCTACGTGGTTCAGCCCGGCGACAACATCTGGAACATCCACTTCCGCTTTTTAAGGGATTATTTCCAGCGGCGCGGCGTCAGCCTTTCAGCGGCGGCGGATGAACCCGTAAAGGGCGGCTTCAGTTCCGGCGTGGGCAAGCTGCTCAAATTCTCTGAAAACATGGTGTACATCTACAACGTCAAGGACCAGGCGTTCAGCGAGAATCTCGATCTCATCGAGCCGCAATCCAAAATCGTGGTGTACAAGATGGACCGGGTGTTCGCTTTTCTGGAGCAGTTGGATTATACCAATGTCAACCATATCCAGTTTGACGGCGACACCCTGTGGGTGCCGGCCCAATGACCCCGGTCCTGACGTCGGCCCTGCCCGTGCCGCGGCGGACATGGCGGTGCCGGCGATCGCGGTGATGGTTGACCTGCCGCTGCAATTACAGTATATGAGCGCCACTTTAGTGTGATGAAAATGGGCGGGGGCACGGTGTGCGCCCGCGTTGACATGCGGCCCGGAGCCGCGCGGGGCAGTGTCGGGGCGACCGGCGGCCCCGGGATCATTCCAAGGAGGATTTATCTTGACAGGTATCGCATACGCAATGGGTCAGGGCGGAGCAGCCGCCGGACAGGGCGCCGGCGGCTTCGGGGGCTTGATCCCCATCATTCTGATGTTCGTCATTTTCTATTTCCTGCTGATTCGCCCCCAGCAGAAGCGCAACAAGGAACACAAGGAAATGATCGCCAATCTGAAAAAGGGGGATCGCATCATCACCAGCGGCGGCCTTTACGGCCGGATTACCGGCATGGATGAAGCCACCCTCACGGTCGAAATCGCCGACAAGGTGCGTGTCAAAGTGGTCCGGGGCAATGTATCCGCCCTGGCCCAGAGCGCCGCGGCCCCGGCCGCCTCGCCCAAAAAAGAGAAAGACAAGGACAAGGAAAAGGACACCACCGAAAAATCCTGACGGAGCAATCCGGCAACCCTTTGCTTGACGAGATCGAAATGGTTAAATCGCCCCCCCGGCGGTTTAACCATTTTGCCGTTGAGTGCGCGCAGGAAAGGATCTGACCATTGAAAAACATTGCGTGGAAGCCAGTCATTATCGCCGCGGTCATTCTGGCAGCCATCGTTTATATTCTGCCCACCTTCAATCCGTCGATCTGGCCCCACAAGAAGATCAACCTGGGCCTCGACCTGCAGGGCGGCATGCACCTGGTACTGGAAGTGCAAACCGCCAAGGCCGTGGAAAGCACCCTGGAGCGTCTGGTCCAGGAACTGCGCGAGCGATCCCGTCGGGAGGGTGTCCAGAATTTCCAGGCGGAGCGCATCGAGGGCAACCAGATTGCGGTGAACGTCAGCGGCGGCGCCAATATCGATACCTTTCGGACTTTGCTGGACAATGATTTTCGTGAGCTGCGGGAAAAGGACCGCACCCGCTCCGGGGACGACCTGCGCCTGGTTTTGGACCTGCCGGATCAGGAAACCGACCGCATCCAGGAGCTGGCCACGGCCCAGGCCCTTGAAACCATCCGCAACCGCATCGACCAGTTCGGTGTGGCCGAGCCGGACATCCGCCGTCAGGGCGACAACCGCATCCTGATCCAGCTCCCCGGGGTGAGCGACACCGAGCGCGCCAAGGAACTCATCGGGCGCACCGCCCAATTGGAGTTCAAGCTGGTGGACGAGCAGATGGACCCGGAAAGCGCGCTCCAAAACGGGCCGCCGCCCGGCAGCGAGGTGCTCTACCAGACCACGCTGGATCCGAGTACCGGGCGCACCTACCGCACCCCTTATCTGATCAAGAAACGCACCATGCTCACCGGCGAGTATCTCACCGATGCGCGGGTGCGCTACGACCAGGGTGAACGCAGTTATTACGTGGCCATCGACTTCGACCGCAAGGGCGGGCGCATCTTCGAACGGGTCACCGGCGACAACATCCACAAGCGCCTGGCCATCGTGCTCGACAACAAGGTCCACTCGGCGCCTGAAATCCAGGACCGCATCGGCGGCGGCAGCGCCGTCATCACGGGCAGCTTCACGGCCGAAGAGGCCGAAGATCTTGCCATCGTGCTGCGGGCCGGGGCCCTGCCGGCGCCGGTGGAGATCCTCGAAGAACGCACCGTGGGCCCCTCCCTGGGAAAGGATTCCATTCGCAAAGGCCTGCTTTCCATGATCGTGGGGGGCCTCCTGGTCATCGTCTTCATGGCGGTCTACTACAAGGGTTCGGGCCTCCTGGCGGACACGGCCCTGGTGTTGAACATCCTGCTGATGGGCGCCGCCCTGGCCGCCTTCCAGGCCACCCTCACGCTGCCGGGCATCGCCGCTTTCATTCTGACCATCGGCATGGCCGTGGACGCCAACGTGATCATTTTCGAGCGCATCCGGGAAGAACTCGATATCGGCAAACCGCCCCGGGCGGCCGTGGAAGCCGGCTACGACCGGGCCACCCTGACGATCCTGGACGCCAACGTGACCACCCTGATCGCGGCCCTGGTCCTGTTCCAGTTCGGCACGGGCCCCGTCAAGGGTTTTGCCGTCACCTTGAGCCTCGGGGTCATCGCCAGCATGTTTACCGCTCTGGTGTTCACGCGCGTGGTCTTCGACAGTTTTCTGTCGGGCCGCAAGGTCAAACAAATCAGCATCTAATGAGGATCCAACGCTGGGTGCCCGGGGGGTGCGGCAAAACGGCCCGCATACGATTCAGCGAATCGGTTTAGAAAAGGACAGTGTCCATGCAATTCATCCGACCTGACGTCAATCTGGACTTTATCGGCAAACGCAAATACGCGTTCATCTTTTCGGCGATTCTGATCCTGTTGAGTATCGGCACGCTGCTGTACCATGGCGGCCCCCTCTACGGCATCGATTTTTCCGGCGGCACGCTGATTCAGGTCCGCTTCGAGAAACCGGCCGCCATCGCCGACATCAAAGCCGCACTGAACCAGCTCAATTTCGGACAGGCCGCGGTCCAGCAATTCGGCGAGGAAGGTGCCACCGAGTACTTGATTCGCACGGATTTAGCGGGCCTGACGGACCAGGGCTTCAACGAAACCCTGCGGCGCTCGCTAAGCGAGGCGACCGGATCGGCGGTTGAAATCCGCCGGGTGGAAATGGTGGGCCCCCAGGTGGGCAAGGACCTGCGGGCCAAAGCCCTCCAGGCCCTGTTTTTTGCCCTGCTCTTCATCACCGTCTACATCTCCGGACGTTTCGAACTGAAATGGCTTTTGAGCGCCGTGCTGGCCGTCGCCCTGATCGGTGCGGTTTACGTGTTCAGCCTTTTCCAGGTCAGCATTCCCGTCCTCATTCTGGTGGCCCTGCTGGTCACCCTGGCGCTGTTCTGGTTTCTCAATCTGCGCTACGCCATGGGGGCCATCGTGGCCCTGATCCACGACGTCACGATCACCGTAGGGGTTTTTTCTCTGTTCAACAAGGAATTCACCCTGCCGATCATCGCGGCCTTGTTGACCATCATCGGCTATTCCTTGAACGATACGATCATCGTTTTCGACCGCATTCGTGAAAACACCAAGAAACTGCATAAAAACCCGCTGGCCACCATCATCAACCGCAGCATCAACGAAACCCTGAGCCGAACCCTGCTCACGTCGTTGACAACCCTGGTGGTCGTGGTAACCCTTTTCGTTTTGGGCGGCGGCATCATTCATGATTTCGCCTTCGCCCTTTTGGTGGGCGTCCTGATCGGTACCTACTCGTCCATCTACGTGGCCAGCCCGATCCTTCTGGCATGGCAGCGCCGGTCACCCACCGGATAATCCGCCCGGCCCCTGGTCCGGTGCGGCCATCGAAGGGTTGCCGGGCCGTCCGGCAAAGCCGGCCTTGCAGGTCGGGTTGCCAATGGGGCGGTTCGACCGAGGCCGCCGCAGCCCCCCGACCCAACCGGTAGGCCGGGAGCCCGAGAAACAGGAAACCATTGCAAACCGCGCCTGAAAATGCTCACGCCTGGCTTCGGCTGCGTTCGGTGTCCGGCATCGGCAACCTTCTCTTCCGTCGCCTGGTGCAACGCTTTGGCGAACCGCAGGCGGTTTTTGAAGCACCCCGCGAGGCCCTGCTGGCGGTGGAGGGCATCACCCCGCGCCTCGTGGCCGCCTTGCGCAAGGCCTGCCGGGAAGACCACGGCTGCCAGCGCGAGATGGACCGGGCGCTTGGAATGGGCTGCCCTATCGTCACCCAGAACGACCCCCGCTACCCGGCGCTGCTCTTGCAGATCCCCGATCCGCCGCCGTATTTCTACCTGTTCGGGGAAACGGCGGCGTTTCCGAGTGCCGTGGCCCTGGTGGGATCCCGCAATGCCACCGACTACGGCCGGACCACCACCCGGCGCCTCAGCAGTGATCTGGTCCGCCAGGGGCTCGCGGTGGTCAGCGGGCTGGCCCGGGGCATCGATACCGCGGCCCACGAGGGTGCGCTGCAGGCCGGGGGCGCTACCGTAGCCGTATTGGGCAGCGGGCTGGCCAACATCTATCCCCGGGAAAATGCCGCGCTGTGTGAACGGATTGCCGCCCGGGGCGCGGTGATCTCCGAATTTCCCCTGGATGCCGGGCCGGATGCCCACCATTTCCCCCAGCGCAACCGCATCATCAGCGGCATGTCGCTGGGCACGGTGGTGGTGGAGGCCACCCGGCGCAGTGGATCGCTGATCACGGCCCGCATGGCGCTCGAACAAAACCGCGAAGTGTTTGCCGTTCCCGGAAGCGTGCATTCCTTCAAAAGCATGGGCACCCATGCCCTGATCAAACAAGGGGCCAAGCTGGTAACCCATGTGGGCGACATCCTGGAGGAGCTGCCGCCCTCCATTGGGGCGCTTTCCGGCCCCGCCGCCGTCGAGCCGCCGCCATCTTCGCTGGGCGTTGCGCTGGAGGGAGAGGCCAAACGCGTCTTCGAGGCCCTCTCGCCCTATGCGATGCATGTGGACGACCTGACCCGACAACTGGCCATCGAGCCCGGCCGCCTGGCGGCCGTTTTGCTGACCCTCGAGCTGCGGGGGTTGGTCCGACAGGAACCCGGCAAGCTTTTTCGAAGGAGCGAGAGCGCCCCAGGCCCCCTCACCTCTCCAAAACGCACCGGTCATCCCGATAGGGCGGCCAAAGCCTGAAGCAGGCCAACGGCCTTGGGCGCCCGCCAGCTTTGCCCAGAGGAGTATTCGTGAGTAAACCGCTTGTCATCGTCGAATCACCGACCAAGATCAAAACCCTCAACAAGGTGCTGGGCAACCAGTACACCGTAGCGGCCACCGTGGGGCATATCAAGGACCTGCCCCAAAAGGAGATGGGGGTCGACATCGAAAACGGTTTCAAACCGAAATACCGCACCATCGCCGGCAAACAGAAGGTGATCAAAAATCTCAAGGCGTCCGCCGGAGACGCACAGGATATCTACCTGGCACCCGACCCGGACCGTGAGGGCGAGGCCATTGCCTGGCATGCGGCCGAAGTCCTCAAGCAAAAGGGGCGCCGCTTCTACCGGGTTTTGTTTCATGAACTGACCCCCAATGCCATCAAGGAGGCCCTGGCCCACCCCGAGAAACTCGATGCCAACAAGTACGAAGCCCAGCAGGCCCGGCGCATTTTGGACCGCCTGGTGGGCTACCAGATCTCGCCGCTGTTGTGGAAGAAGGTCAAAGGCAGCCTGAGTGCAGGACGCGTCCAGTCCGTGGCGGTCAAAATCATCTGCGACCGCGAACGCGCCATCCAGGCCTTCGAGCCCGAAGAATACTGGAGCATCACGGCCCGCCTGGCCGGGAGCAACCCCCCGCCCTTCAGTGCCAAACTGGTGCGGCAGGCCGGGAAAAAGATCAGTATTCCGAATGGGGAAACGGCCCAGACCATCCTGGATCGGCTTTCCGACGCGGCCTTTACGGTCCAGCAGGTGGTCAAGAAAACCACCCGACGCAATCCGCAGCCGCCCTTCACCACCAGCAAACTCCAGCAGGAGGCGATCCGCCGTCTGCGGTTCTCGGCCCGCAAAACCATGATGGTGGCCCAGCAGCTCTATGAAGGCATCGAACTGGAACAGGGGGAATCCGTAGGGTTGATCACCTACATGCGCACGGATTCGACCCGGATCGCCGAAGAGGCCGCCCGGGAAGCGCTGCAGCTCGTGCGGGAGCGTTTCGGCAAGGACTACGTTCTGGACAAGCCCCGCTTCTTTAAAAATCGCAAGAAAGCCCAGGACGCCCACGAGGCCATCCGACCGACCTCGGTCTATCACACGCCCGAATCCGTCAAAGCCTATCTGCGCCCCGACCAATTGGCACTCTACGAATTGATCTGGAAACGGTTCGTGGCCTCCCAGATGCAGCCGGCGCTGATCGACCAGCTCAAGCTCTCCATCAAGGCCGCCGATTTCGTCTTTACGGCCAGCGGTTCCGCCGTCAAGTTCCCCGGCTTCATGACGCTCTACACGTCGGCCGACGATGACGCCCGGCAAAAGAAGGAAAAGGACCAGGAGCACATCCCCGATCTGCCCGAGGGCACGCCCCTGGAACTCCAGGAGCTCACCCCCAAGCAGCATTTCACGGCCCCGCCCCCCCGGTTTTCGGAAGCCTCCCTGGTCAAGGAGCTGGAGGAAAACGGCATCGGGCGCCCCAGCACCTACGCCTCGATCCTTTCCACGATTCGCGACAAGGGCTACGTGGAATTGATCAAGGGCTACTTTCGCCCCAGCGAGTTGGGATTTATCGTCAACGATCTCATCGTTCAGAATTTCCCCGACATTTTCAATGTGGAATTCACGGCCCACATGGAAGACAATCTCGACCGCATCGAACAGAACGAGGCCGAGGCCCTTACGGTCCTGGAGGAGTTCTACGCGCCCTTCAAGGCCAAACTCGACCAGGCCGACGAGGGGATGATCAACATCAAGGGGGTGGGGTTTCCAACGGAGTTGACCTGTCCCCAATGCGGCAGCCGGCTGCACATCAAGGTCGGCAAGAACGGCCCCTTCATCGCCTGCAGCGCCTACCCGGACTGCGACTATTCACGCGACTACGAGCGCGACGAAAAGGGCCGCATCCAGCCGGTGGAACCGGCGGCCGATCTGCCTTCCGACAAGACCTGCGAGAAGTGCGGACGCCCCATGGTCATCAAGCACGGCCGCTATGGAGAATTTCTGGCCTGCACCGGTTATCCCGAATGCAAGCATACCGAATCCCTCACCAACGGCCGGTCCGGCCGCTCCACCGGCATCGCCTGCCCGGAACCCGGCTGTACCGGCGAACTGGTGGAGCGCAAATCCCGGCGAGGCAAGATCTTTTACGGCTGCAACCGTTTTCCGGACTGTACCTATGCCATCTGGGACAAGCCGGTGGCGCGGACCTGCGAGGTCTGCGGGGCGCCTTTCATGGTTGAAAAGACCACCAAGCGCGACGGCCGCTTTTACGCCTGCATCGCCAAGGACTGCGGCAACCGGGTACCCGTCGTCGATGAGGAGGCGGAAGGGAAAGATTCCGCTTGACAAGGCCCCGCGTCCCTGTTAGGGATCACTCAATAATTTTTACGGAAATCACCATGCTTACGATATCCAGCATTATCAGCCTTCTCGGCCTCATTCTCATCCTCGTGGTAGACCTTCTCATTCTGCCACGAGGCAAAGGGTTGATAATGGCCTAGACCACTGGATCAAAGCGTTACCGCATCCGTTATCAGCCCCGAGCTGATAACGGATTTTTTTTTTGCCGAAGACGGGCCGAACACCACCAGGAGCTATCTTA
This sequence comes from uncultured Desulfobacteraceae bacterium, assembly GCA_964392545.1. GTDB lineage: Bacteria > Desulfobacterota > Desulfobacteria > Desulfobacterales > UBA5852 > JABZFP01. Next base: position 16,011 of record CAYMQN010000025.1, on the reverse strand, counting down.
TGCACAGCGACAGCGTCAAGAAAGGTATCGAACGGGCCCCGCACCGATCTCTTCTCAAGGCCATCGGCTATACCGACGCGGAGATTCAGCGCCCGCTGATCGGCGTGGCCAATGCCGCCAATACGATCATTCCCGGACACGCCCACCTGGACAGCATCGCCGAAGCGGTCAAGAGCGGCATCTACATGGCCGGCGGCACGCCCATCGAGTTCGGTACCATCGGTGTCTGCGACGGCATCGCCATGAATCACACCGGCATGAAATATTCTCTGGGCAGCCGCGAGATCATCGCCGACTCGGTTGAAATCATGGCCACCGCCCATGCCTTTGACGCCCTGGTGCTGATCCCCAACTGCGACAAGATCGTTCCCGGCATGCTGATGGCCGCGGCACGGCTGGACCTGCCGGCCATCGTGGTCAGCGGCGGCCCCATGCTGGCCGGCGAGCATCCCGCCCATCCCGGCCAACGCGTGGATCTGATCACCGTCTTCGAAGCGGTGGGCGCGGTCAAAAGCGGCAAGATGAGCGAAGCCGAGCTGGCGGCCATCGAGGAGGCGGCCTGCCCCACCTGTGGCTCCTGTTCGGGCATGTTCACGGCCAATTCCATGAACTGTCTGACCGAAGCCATCGGATTGGGGCTGCCCGGCAACGGCACCATTCCGGCCGTCATGTCGGCGCGCCTGCGGCTGGCCAAGCAGGCCGGCATGCAAAGCGTAACCCTGGCCAAGACGGGCCCCACCCCCCGGCAGATCCTCACGCCGGAGGCCTTCCGCAATGCCCTGACCGTCGACATGGCCCTGGGATGCTCCACCAACACGGTGCTGCACCTGACCGCCATCGCCCACGAGGCCGGCGTGCCCCTGAACCTCGAGATGATCAACGCCGTCAGTGGCCGAACACCCCATCTGTGCTCCCTGAGCCCCGGCGGCCGGCACCATGTGCAGGATCTCGACCGGGCGGGGGGCATACCGGCCGTCATGAAGGTCTTGCTGGAAGCCGGCCTCATCGAGCCGGAGGTGCCCACCGTCACCGGCTGCACGCTGGGGGAAAACCTCGCGAATGCCGTGGTACGCGATCCCGAGGTGATCCGGACGGTACCCCGGGCGTATCATCCGGTGGGCGGCCTGGCGGTGCTCTTCGGCAATCTGGCGCCGGAGGGCTGCGTGGTCAAACAGTCGGCCGTCCGCGAGGAGATGCTGCGCCACGAAGGCCCGGCGCGGGTCTTCGACGCCGAGGAGGACGCCACACAAGCCATTATGGAAGGCCGCATCCACAAGGGCGACGTGGTGGTCATCCGCTATGAAGGACCCAAGGGCGGGCCAGGCATGCGGGAAATGCTGACCCCGACCTCGGCCATCGCCGGCATGGGGCTGGATGCCCATGTGGCGCTGATCACCGACGGGCGTTTTTCAGGGGGCACCCGGGGGGCTTCCATCGGACATGTCTCGCCGGAAGCCATGCAGGGCGGGGTCATCGCCCTGGTGGCGGAAGGCGACCGCATCGCCATCGACATTCCCGGCAAGAGCATCACCCTTGACGTGGACGACGCCGAGCTGGCCGGCCGCCGCGCGGCCTGGCAGGCGCCCGCCCCGCGCATCACCGGCGGCTACATGGCCCGCTACGCCAAACTGGTGTCGTCGGCCGCCCAGGGCGCCATTGTCGTTTAGCCGGCGGTTAACAGGGTGTCCGTTCAGAAATGGCACAGCGCTGGATGGGCACCAACCTTGTGATTAGAGGACGTACCCCATGGAAATGAGCGGAGCCCAAATTTTGATGGCCGTCTTGCAGGAGCAGGGGGTCGATACCGTGTTCGGCTTCCCCGGCGGGGCGGTCATCGATATCTATGACGAACTGGTGAAAACCGATATTCGGCACATCCTGGTGCGCCACGAGCAGGGTGCGGTGCATGCCGCCGACGGCTACGCCCGGGCCAGCGGTCGTCCGGGGGTCTGCCTGGTCACCTCGGGGCCGGGGGCCACCAATACGGTGACCGGCATCGCCACGGCCTATATGGACTCCATCCCCCTGGTGGTCATCACCGGCCAGGTGCCGACCCACCTGATCGGCAACGACGCCTTCCAGGAGGTGGACATCACCGGCATTACCCGCCCCTGCACCAAACACAACTATCTCGTTAAATCCGTGGAAGATCTGGCCCGGGTGCTGCGCGAGGCCTTCTATATCGCCAAGTCCGGCCGTCCCGGGCCGGTCCTGGTGGACATCCCCAAGGACGTGGCCAACGCCTGCACCCGCTGGAACGCCGACAGCCGGGTGCGCATCAAGTCCTATCAGCCCACCTACAAGCCCAACATGAAGCAGCTCAAAAGAATCATTGCCCTGATCAAGGAGGCCAGGCGGCCGGTGCTCTTCGGCGGGGGCGGCCTGATTCTTTCCAATGCCGCCGAGGCGTTTACGGCCCTGGCACGGCGCACCGGAACGCCGGTGACCACCTCGCTGATGGGTCTGGGGGCCTTCCCGGGCTCGGACCCGCTCTGGCTGGGCATGATCGGGATGCACGGCACCTATCGGGCCAATATGGCCGTCGGCAACTGCGACCTGCTGATCGCCATCGGGGTGCGCTTCGACGACCGGGTCACCGGCAAGATCGAAACCTTTGCCGGCAATGCCAAGATCGTGCACATCGATATCGACCCCACCTCGATCCGTAAAAATGTCCAGGTGGCGGTGCCGGTGGTGGGCGACTGCCGGGAATCCCTCGAACGGCTGAATGCCCTGCTGGACGATACCCCCATGGGCGATGCCACCGAGCGGCATGGGGCCTGGCTGTCCCAGGTCGAGGAATGGAAGCAGCAGTTCCGCCTGGCCTATGACCAGGGGGAGGAGATCATCAAGCCGCAGTTCGTCATCGACAAGCTTTTCGAACTCACCGAGGGACGGGCCATCGTGACCACCGAAGTGGGCCAGAACCAGATGTGGGCCGCCCAGTATTATCATTTCGACGGCCCCCGTCAGTTTCTGACCTCCGGCGGCCTGGGCACCATGGGTTTCGGCCTGCCGGCGGCCATCGGCGCCAAGGCCGCCTGCCCCGATCGCCTTGTGGTGGACGTGGCCGGGGACGGCAGCATCCAGATGAACATCCAGGAACTGGCCACGGCGGTGCAGTCCTGCCTGCCCGTGAAAATCGTCATCCTGAACAACGGCTATCTGGGCATGGTGCGCCAGTGGCAGGAATTGTTCTACGACCGCCGCTACGCCTGCACCCTGATGGACCACCAGCCCGATTTCGTCAAGCTGGCCGAAGCCTATGGCGCGCTTGGGTTTCGGGCGACCCGACCGGAGGAGGTCGTGCCCGTCCTCAAGGAAGGCCTCGCCGCCGATCGCACCGTCATCATGGATTTCGTGGTGGAAAAGGAGGAGAGCGTCTATCCCATGGTGCCGGCCGGCGCCAACATCACCGAAATGCTGCTGGTCTGATACGGCGGAAAGCAGGATGCGACGCAGACCGATGGGAAATGATTACAGGGATTGCCCATGAAAGAAGACAAACACGTCATTACCATGCTGGTGGACAACGAGCCCGGCGTACTCTCGCGGGTGGTGGGCCTCTTCGGCAGCCGGGGGTTCAACATCGAAAGCCTGTGCGTGGCGGAAACGGTGACCCCCGGCGTTTCCCGGATCACCATCGTCACCAAGGCCAATCCGCCGGTGGTGGAACAGATCGAAAAGCAGCTCAACAAACTCATCAACGTGATCAAGGTGCGCGATCTCACCCACGCCGACGCGGTCAAACGCGAGATGGCCCTGATCTGTGTCAAGGCCAGCCCGGAGAACCGGGCCGAAATTCTGCGCATCGTGGACATCTTCCGCTGCAAGGTCGTGGATGTGGGGCTGGAGCATTTTATCATCGAGGTGACCGGCGATGAAGGCAAATTGTGCGCCCTGTTGAGCTTGTTGAAGCCCATGGGCGTCAAGAAAATCGCGCGCACGGGGGCCATCGCCCTCAAACGCGAACCGAAATAGGCCTCCCACCGTACGCACGATCCGGGAGGGAACCATTACCTGCGAACGACATCATGTGAAAGGAAGTCCAATGGCCCAGATCGATTTTGGCGGCGTCGTCGAAGAAGTCATCACATCCGAAGAATTTTCCCTGGACCGCGCCCGGGAGATTTTGGCCCGGGAAACGGTCGCCGTGCTCGGCTACGGGGTCCAGGGGCCCGGACAGGCCTTGAACATGCGCGACAACGGCATCCCGGTCATCGTCGGCCAACGGGAAGGCGGCGCCTCCTGGGACCGGGCGGTGGCCGACGGCTTCGTGCCCGGCCAGACCCTGTTCCCGGTGGAAGAGGCCGCCCGGCGGGGGACCATCCTTCAGTACCTCCTTTCCGATGCCGGCCAGTCGGCCATGTGGCCCACCGTCAAGCAATGCCTCAACCAAGGCGACGCCCTTTACTTCTCGCACGGTTTCTCGGTGGTCTACAAGGACCAGACCGGGGTTGTCCCGCCGGCCGATGTCGACGTCATCCTGGTGGCCCCTAAAGGCTCCGGCACCACCGTACGCCGCAACTTCCTGGACGGCAGCGGCATCAACTCGAGCTTCGCGGTCTTCCAGGACTATACGGGCAGGGCCCGGGAACGGGCCCTGGCGGCCGGCATCGCCATCGGATCGGGCTATCTTTTCCCCACCACCTTCGAGCACGAAGTCTACAGCGATCTGACCGGCGAACGCGGCGTGCTCATGGGCTGCCTGGCGGGGGTCATGGAGGCCCAGTACAATCTGCTGCGCAAACACGGCCACAGCCCCAGCGAGGCCTTCAACGAAACCGTGGAGGAATTGACCCAAAGTCTGATCCGCCTGGTGGCCGAAAACGGCATGGACTGGATGTTCGCCAACTGCAGCACCACCGCCCAGCGGGGAGCCCTGGACTGGGCACCGCGCTTCCGCGATGCCGTGGTCCCCGTTTTCGACGCCCTTTACAAAAGTGTGCGATCGGGCGAGGAAACCCGTCGGGTCATGGCGGCCTGCGGCGCAGACGATTATCGTGAAAAACTCCAGGCCGAGCTGCAAACCCTCGGCGGCTCGGAAATGTGGCGGGCCGGCGCGGCCGTGCGGGCCCTACGCCCTGAAAACCGGCGCGACACGGACTAGCGCGCAAGCGCCCTCTATCAATGGATAGGATCATGAAACCGATACGGCTTTACGACACCACCCTGCGAGACGGCACGCAAGGGGAGAATATCTCCTTTTCGGCCGATGAAAAACTGGCCATCGCCCAGTGTCTCGACGACATCGGGGTTCACTACATCGAAGGCGGCTGGCCGGGATCCAACCCGCGGGACATGCATTTCTTCGACCTCGCCCGGCGGGAAATCTTCCACCAGGCACGCCTCACGGCCTTCGGCGCCACCCGCCGGGCGGAACTAAGCGCGGCGGAAGACCCGAACCTGGGGGCGCTGCTCCAAAGCGGCGCCCCGGCCCTGGCCATCTTCGGCAAAAGCTGGGATCTGCATGTCCGGGACATCATGGGCAACACCCTGGACGAAAATCTGGAAATGATCCGGGACACCGTGGAATTCCTGAAGCGGCGCGGCCGCGAGGTGATCTATGACGCCGAGCATTTCTTCGACGGCTATGCCCATAACCCGGCCTACGCCATGGAAACCCTGCTCACGGCCGCCGAGGCGGGCGCCGACTGGGTGGTCCTCTGCGACACCAACGGCGGCTCCCTGCCCTTCGATGTGGAACAGGCCACCGTCGTCGTGCGGCAGGCCCTCAAAGCGCACTGCGCGCCCAAGGGCTGTGGGGTCCCCGGGATCGGCATCCACACCCACAACGACTGCGGCTTGGCCCTGGCCAATGCCCTGGCCGCCGTACGGGCCGGTGCGCAGATGGTCCACGGCACCGTGAACGGCTATGGGGAACGCTGCGGCAATGCCGATCTGACGTCCCTGATTCCGGTCCTGCAACTCAAGATGAAGCACGCCTGCATCGCCGAGGGCCATCTGACCAAACTGAAGAGCCTGTCGCGCTTCGTCAGTGAAACGGCCAACCAGGTGCCCAGCAACACGCGGCCCTTCGTGGGCAAAAGCGCCTTCGCCCACAAGGGGGGGATCCATGTCAACGCCATCATGAAAGAGCCCCGCGCCTACGAGCACATGGATCCGGCCCTGGTGGGCAACTGGCGCCGGGTCCTGGTTTCGGACCTCTCCGGCAAGAGCAACGTGGAATACAAGGCGGAAGAACTGGGCATCACCCTGGGCGGCAACGGATGCGACAGCCGCGAGATTGTCTGCCGCATCAAGGAAATGGAGGAACAGGGCTATCAGTTCGATGTGGCCGACGGCACCTTCAAGATCATGGTTGAAAAATTGACCGACCAGTTCCGCCCCTTGTTTGAACTGGAATCCTTTCGCGTCTCCATCGAAAAGGACAAGGACCAACCCTGTTCGGCGCACGCCACCATCAAACTGAGCGTCGGCGGGTCGGAGGAAATCACGGCCGCCGAGGGGTTGGGGCCGGTCAGCGCCCTGGACAACGCCTTGCGCAAAGCCCTGGGGCGCTTTTACCCGGATCTGGACGTGATGCGCCTGGTGGACTTCAAGGTCCGCGTCATCGACGGCCGGGACGGCACCGCCGCCAAAGTACGCGTGCTCATCGAATCCCGCGACCACGACGACATCTGGAGCACCATCGGGGTATCCGAAGACATCATCGAGGCCAGTTGGCAGGCCCTGGCGGATAGCTTCCAATACAAACTGTCCAAGGCGGAAGCGACCGCCCCGGCGGCGCCGAACCAGGAGACGCCGGCCGGACGGGTGTCGGTCTAACCCGCCCTTCCAAGGTGGCCGGCAACAACCCGGCAGGAAGCGTACCATGTCACTCCCAGCAAGCATCCGAAAGTCCAATGCCGCAGAGAGCCGCCGCAGCCCTTCTCTGCGGCCCATGCTCCCGTTGCGCTGACCCCGGCCGGCCGGAGAGCGCCCTGCCAGCACAGGATTTCTCCACGTCATCGCCGCTCCCCACGCTGCGTAAGAAAGCTTTTCGGCCCGGCTGTCCCGATGAACATGCCCGCTCTGCCGAAGCAGACCGGATCGACTGCCACAGCAAGACGAGGAGTCACCACCATGCCAAACGACAAAAATCGCGTGATTGTTTTCGACACCACCCTGCGGGACGGTGAACAGTCCCCCGGCGCCAGCATGAACACCGGCGAAAAGCTGCGGCTGGCCGTGCAGCTCGAAAAACTGGGGGTCGACGTCATCGAAGCCGGTTTCCCGGCGGCTTCCGAGGGCGACTTCGAGGCCGTGTCCCAAATTGCCGCCAAACTGAAGCGGGTCCAAGTGGCCGGCCTGGCCCGCGCCTCCCGCGCGGATATCGACCGGGCCTGGAAAGCTGTTAAGCATGCCGCTCATCCGCGCATTCACACCTTCATCGCCACTTCCGATATTCATCTGGAATACAAGCTGCGCATGAACCGCGAGGAGGTGGTCCAGACGGCCGTGGACGCCGTCCGCCACGCCAAGTCCTATACCGACAATGTCGAGTTCTCGGCCGAGGACGGCTCGCGCAGCGACCGGGATTTCCTGTGCCGCGTCTTCGGAGCGGCCATCGAGGCCGGCGCCACCACGATCAACCTGCCGGATACCGTGGGCTACGCCGTGCCCGACGAATTCGGCGAACTGGTCCGCTACGTGCACGCCCATACGCCGCACATGGACCGTGCCGTTCTCAGCGTGCACTGCCACAACGATCTGGGCCTGGCCACCGCCAATACCCTGGCCGCCATCCAGGCCGGCGCCCGCCAGGCCGAGGTCACCCTGAACGGCATCGGCGAACGGGCCGGCAACACCTCCATGGAAGAAGTGGTCATGGCCCTGCATACCCGCCGCAACCACCTGGGCCTGGACACCGGCATCCACACCGAGCACCTCCATGCCAGCAGCCGCCTGGTGAGCATGATCACCGGGATCATGGTGCAGCCCAACAAGGCCATCGTGGGGGCCAATGCCTTTGCCCACGAGGCCGGCATTCACCAGGACGGCATGCTCAAGAATCCCATGACCTACGAAATCATGCGGCCCGAGACCATCGGTTTGAGCAAAAATCAACTGGTGTTGGGCAAACACTCCGGCCGCCATGCCCTGCGCGACCGCCTCAAGGAGCTGGACTACGAATTGAGCGAGGAAGAGCTGGATGTGATCTTCGTGAAGTTCAAAACCCTGGCGGACAAGAAGAAGAACGTCATCGACGAGGATCTGGAGATGCTGGTGACCGAAGGCCTCCTGCGAACCTCGGAGGTGTTCAAACTCAACTACCTGCAAGTGACCAGCGGAACCACGGTGCTGCCCATGGCCAGTGTGGAACTGGCCATCAACGACCGCCCGGTGCGCGATGCGGGCTACGGCAACGGACCGATCGACGCGGCCTTCAACAGCATCGCCAAACTGACCGGAACGGCATCCGAACTGCTGCGCTTCACGGTCAGCGCCTTGAGCGGCGGCACCGACTCCCAGGGAGAGGTGACGGTCCGTCTGAGGGAAAACGGTCTCGTGGCTTTAGGCAAGGGGGCCGATCCGGACATCATCACGGCCAGTGCCAAAGCCTACGTCAACGGCCTGAACCGACTGGAATATCTCAAAACCCACCCGGTCAAGGATCGGCAGGGATTATAACCCCCAAGGTTGCATAAAAAAGCGGGCGCCGGCGGCGCCCGCAGGACTAGCCTCCTAAAAACGCTGCGGCACAGGGTGCCGCAGCGTTTTTATTGGCCTAAATAGCCCTCCCGCAGATCATCGTCGGCCTGTTCGCCCAGGGTGTAGCGGAAGTACATCCGGGCGAAGGTCGGGTCGGCGATGGTGCCCTTTTCCTCGCCCTTGAACACCAGGGTCAAGCCCTGGCCGGGCACGTAGGTGGTCAGCGAGGTGGCGCCGGGTGCCATATCGGCATCCAGCCAGGAGGCATAGAGGTCGATCTCGCTGCGGTACTTCTCCACCAGCTCGGGCGGATTGGCGGCGGTGATGGCTTCCTTGAAGCCGTCCTGCAGCTTTTCGGCCGTGGCCTTGCTGGTCAGATAATGCAGGTGAAAATGCTTGACCTGCTCGGAGGTAATCGCCTCCTCCGCGTCCCGGGTCGGGTTTTCGAGGTAGAAACCGCCGGCGAATACCTTGATAAAGAACTTGGTCTTCAGGGCCACCCCGTTCAACTGGAGCGTCTTGCCGGCAATGACTTTCTCTCCCGGAAAGGTGACGTCCGCAATTTCCATGTCAGCGGCCCCCACCGCGCCGTTGGCCAGAAAAAGCATGCACACCGCCATCATGATCGCCAGCGAAATCTTGGTTTTCATACCCGTTTCCTTTCCTTCCTCAAAAGGTTCATTCGATGCCATCGATTTGAGGCGCGCGTTTGGCGCCGTTGATGCGTGTTCGTCCTAATCGAGGTCCTGCAGGAGCCGCCCCGCCCATTCGGCATAATAGGTTTCCGGCGACCGGGCGGCCGATGCCAGCAGCTGGCGGGCCTCGGCTTCGTTCTCCTTGCCGCCGATGTCCATGAGCAGCTCGGCAAAATAAACCTTGCCCTCCACCGAATCGTCGAGGAAGCCCGCGGACTGAAATTCCCGAAAATAGGCCAGCGCCTTGTCCTCGTCATCCATGGGCCAGGGCAGCACGGACCAGAAGCGCCCCAGGGACAGCATGGGGCCGCCCTGGTTGTAGGTCTTGTCAATCGCATAGGCCTTCTCGAAACTCTCCTGGGTTTTGTTTTTGAGCCCCTCGCTCAAGGCCGTCAAAATGCTGACCCCGTCCGAATAAATGCCCACACTGAGCCCATAGTAGTAGTGGCCTTCGACCTTTTCGGGCGCCAGGGCAACGGCCCGCTCGGCGAACTGCATGCCGGCCTTGCCGTGCCGGGCACAGAGCGCTTCCCAGTCCGCCACCGCCTGCTGTTTGGCCTTGTTGCCGTAGTCGCGGTGGGCCCGGGCGCATTTCCACAGCGCCTCGTAGTCGTTCCCGTCTTCGGCCACCGCTTTCTCGTAGAGGGGAATCGCCTTCAGGAAATTCGCCATCCCCCCGGCGTCATACAGGGCGTCCGCCTCCGTCAGAGGTGTTCCCGCCAGTGCGCCCCCCACTGCCCCCAGCACCATTGCCAGCATGACCGCTCCACCGATAATCTGTCGCATGCTCACCTCCCTGAATGTCCAGGCCCCTTCGATTCTTATCGGTGTCCGTCCAGAAATGGTAGATTTTGGTTCGGGACAAGGCCGCAGTGATTCTGAAACCGGAGGCGTAGCTGGGCTACGGCGAGGATTTCAAAAGAGCGAGAACGACGGCCCGGGCCAAAAGATGCCGTTTCTGAAGGGACACTTTCCTAGTCGCCCATTGTTGCCATATAGTCGTCGTACATGGATTCAAGGGCCAGCTTGTGCTTGGCCTCTTCCTGGCACAGAATTTTAAACACTTTTTTCGGGTGGTCGGTTTCGGCGTGGTCCAGAAGATCGTTGTAGAGCTTGAGGGCTTTCTCCTCGCGCTTGATGGCCAGCATCAGAATGTCGCGGTAGTTCATGCCCTTCTCGTAGGTGATGTCCACCACCAGATCGCTGCGTTTGATATCCTTGATCCATTTGAATTCGTAGTCGTCGATGCCTTCGGCAACGCCGCCCGCTTTGAGAGACGCCAGCAAATCGGCGTGCTTGCGCTCTTCCTTGGCAAAATCCTGAAACAGCGCGCGGTTGCCCGAGAGCGCCTCCTCCTCGCAAAGGCTCAGATAGAACTGCTCGGCTTCGACCTCTTTGGAGATGGCAAAATCCAGGATGTCATCGAGCGCAGTGAAGTCCATGAAGTCTCCTTTCAAAGCATACCGTCAGAAAGTGTTCGATCATCAGCCAAAAATGGTCTTCTCCCGCTTGCAAAGGAGGGCGGGATCAATCCAGCAAAAGACTGCCGATCACGTCCCGGAGGGACGCAATGTTCTGCTTTTGCATGAAATCCTGCAGCGCGTCAATAATGTCCATGGTGGCCCGGGGGTTGACGAAGTTGGCCGTGCCCACCTGGACGGCGGAGGCCCCGGCGATCAGAAATTCCAGGGCATCGCGCCCGTTCAGGATGCCGCCGATGCCGATGACGGGGATCGCGACGGCACGGGCCACCTGCCACACCATGCGCACCGCCACCGGCCGGATCGCCGGTCCCGAGAGCCCCCCGGTGACGTTGGCCAGCTTGGGCCGCCGGGATTCGACGTCGATGGCCATGCCCGTGATGGTGTTGATCAGGGAAACCGCATCCGCGCCCTCGGCTTCCACGGCGCGCGCAATTTCGGTGATGTCCGTGACATTGGGGGACAACTTGACGATCAGGGGGCCGGGATAGCGGGCCCGGAGGCGGCGGGTCAGGGCCGCGGCGGCCGCAGCCTCGACGCCGAAGGCGATGCCGCCGGCCTTCACGTTGGGGCAGGAGATATTGACTTCGATGGCGGCGATAGCGGGTTCTTCGGCGATGATCTGCGCCAGGGCCAGATAGTCTTCCTCGCGCTGCCCATAGATATTGGCAATGATCGGAACACCCCATTGGCGCAGAAACTTGAGGCGGGTGGCCCGAAAGGCCTCGATGCCGATATTTTCAAGGCCGATGGCATTCAGCATGCCGCAGGGCGTTTCCACGATGCGCGGCGGCGGATTGCCCGCCGAGGGCTCCCGCGACAAGCCCTTGACGATGATCGCGCCCAGCCGCCCGAGGTCCACCAGATCGCGAAACTCACCTCCGTAGCCGAAGGTGCCCGAAGCGGTCATGACGGGATTGGCCAGGTCCATCCCGGCGATACGCGTGGTCAGATCGGGCGTCGTTTGTTCCACGAAACTCCCCTGGGGTCGTCGCTTCAAAGGCGGTCTCGAGCCGGTGGGCCCCGCTGGTTCGCTCGCAGCCATCCCCGGCATACCAACCGGCGGACGTCAAAAAACGAGCGCCTTCCTATGTATGTTATTTTGATCCGGACTTCAAGCAGGGGAACGAGATAGCGGTTTGAATCTTGACGATCATCGGAAAGTACGTAAAGTTTACCACGCAGCGACTGAAGGGTTTGATACATAACAAGCGATCGATGCTGAGGTGGAATCTGAATCGCGATTGGGCGCAACAATAGCAATGCAAACACTGAAATGCTTTTCGTTGATCATCACTGTCGTACTGGTTTTAAGCGGTTGCTCGTCCGACAAGGACTGGCGTTTCGCCAGCCGTGGGTCGGCCGGCATCGCCCCAGATCCCACTGCCACCCGGGAGGCGGTGCTGCATGTCTATGGGGCCGATGCCTGGGGTTGGCGGGGCTGGTTCGCCATTCATACCTGGATTGCCGCCAAACGGACCGGCGAAGATGCCTACACGATCTACGACGTGGTGGGTTGGCGCAGCCGCCAGGGCCGTTCCGTGGTGCGTATCTTCCAGGATGTCCCCGACCGCTACTGGTACGGCGCCAAGCCCCAAATCCTCCAGCAACACCGTGGCGAAGGGGTGGACCGCCTGATCGATGCCGTGGACGAGGCCGCGCGGACCTATCCCTGGAAATCCACCTACAAAATCTTTCCGGGCCCCAACAGCAACACCTTCACGGCCTGGATCGCCAAACAGGTGCCCGAACTGCAGTTGGACCTTCCGCTTTCAGCAATCGGCAGCGGCTACGTAAACTAGTACGCTACCGGAAATGGCATCATCCGACCCAACTTGATGCTATCGCCATTTGAGAATCCTCGCCGCGGGCCCTTTCACAACGCTATCGCGCATGTCGCTACACCGTCATTCCACCCACAGGGCAGATTGAATCGAGCAGGAAGTGCCGCTTGGAGAACGCTTACAGCATGGCAAGCGTTGCGTCGGCCCATCGGACGGCCTCCAGATAGGCCCCCGTTACCCCGCGCTCGGTCATATTCAGATCCTCGAGCAAACCTTCGTAAGCGTCCCACCTTCCAATTTCATAGTGCATGAAGAGCGTCAACAGATCCCCTAATGGCGATCGGCCCGGAAGCAACGCGGTCTTGATATTCTCAGACAAAGGCAATTGGAGGAGGATGTTTTCCATGGGGAGATCCAGAATGGCATCGATGTTGGCAAAAAGGCCCGACAAAAATGCTTCCGTACCGGTATCGCCGTCCACCGGCAGGTGATCGGAAAGCAACTCGCAGAAACGCGCCCGCAGGAGGGATTGCCGCAGCAGCTCGGTCGGTTTGTCGCCCGCCAGATCCGAAATGACGATAATCGTGGCCAGGCGGCTGATGTCCCTGCACCCCAGGTAGGACAAGGCATGCCGTAACGAGGTGATATTGCCAACCCGCTGGTAGAAGGCCGAGTTGACCATTTGCAGCAATTTGACCGACAGCGAAACATCGCTTTTAAAATGGCGCTCCAGATTCTCGATATTGCAGTCATCACCGGATATCTCGGCAATGACGGCCAACAGACTGGCCTTGTTGGCCCGGATGTCTCTGCTGTTTACGGTCTCGGGTTTGCTGAAAAAATACCCCTGGAAAAGGGTGAACCCCATTGCCACGGCTTGCTCGAATTCCGCGTGGGTTTCCACTTTTTCTGCTAGTAGCCGCGCCCGCGTCCGCCCCATGCGGGAAAGCGCGTCCTGGATGGATTCAAGCGAGGCCGCCCTGAAATCGATTTTGATCAAACCGGCCATATCAACCAGAGCTTGGTACCGCTCCTCGAACACAAAATCATCCAAGGCCAATGTAAAGCCATGCCGAATCAGTCGTCGGCAGGCGTCCAGTATGCCTTCGGTGGGCTCGATCGTTTCCAGGATCTCGACGATCACTTTGTCCCTCGGAAACAACAAAGGCAGGTCCTGCAACAACAGATTTTCAGTAAAATTGATGAGGGCGGGCTTCCCGTTGGTCAAATTCTCGAAGCCGTAGTTGAGAAAGCTGTTATGGAGAACTTGAGCCGTGGCCAAATCGCCGTCGATGCCGGGAAAGAAATCAGCATTTCCGTCACGAAACAGCAGTTCATAGCCGAAAACCTCTTTACGTCGGTTGAAAACAGGCTGACGGGCGATATGACAATTGATGATGGTATCCGTTTCCATAGTTCAAGAATTGGTTCCGATTAAAATAATTAAGGAAGAAATCTCTTTCAACGCCACGTCGATGTGCAACGGTCCTTTGTCCGTTTGGCAGGAGATACTGATGATCGGGGTAGCGACAGGATAAGCAATCTTGCCGCGTCCGATGACGACCTCGGGAACCGAAATGGTGCCTCCCAAAAGTTCGGCCGCTTTCATAGGGGGCCTATAAAAAGATCGTCCCACTCGCGGAGACCGCCTGAAGCAGGTCTAATCGGGTTTAAAAGGGCCTCGCGCTGCCGCTCCGATATGATTTCGAACTTCACCCCGATGCCGGGGATCGCCATGGCCTCGCCCCATTTGCGCTTGTGGCGGATCACACAGCGGATCGGGGTCTTGTCATAGAGGTCCACGATGCGAATCCACACCCGGGCCCCCACCTGGAAACGGGCCGCCGAAAACAGAAAACAGCCGTTGCGGGATACATCCATGGTGACGGTGCGGATCAGGGATTGCGGAGCGAAATGCGGATTCGTCGACAGCAGGACATTGTAATGCAGGCGTTTGCGTTCCTCCGCCCGCAGTTTGCGTGCCGGGCTGTGCCAGCAAGCCTCGCGTATCAGGTGCTCCAGGGGACCGGTGCGCTCATGGTCGCCGTACAGGAGCGCCCGGATCGAGCCGTTGCGCCGATCCAGATTCACCTGAATGACCGGAAAGCGCTCCAGAATGCTGTAGACGAGGTCTTTATGATCGCTGAGGGCCTTGATTTTGGTTGGGATATCGATGACCAGACCGTTGTAGGCATGGTGGGTCACCGCCCCGTAGAAGGCACCGGTGGAGGCCACGGTATCCAACCGGACACCGGTACGGTGAAGAGCCGCCTCGTAGAGGGCACAGGCCTCGCCCGGTTGGGCCACCAGCAAAATACGCGGCGCTACGCGTTGTTCGGCAGGGACGCCGCCGGCCCGGGCCGGGTTCGCAGCACAGTCAGCCACCATCACCCATCCTTTCCGCTATCCGGCAGGACCTGACCGGAGGGAATCTGAAGTGCGCGGGTCGTTCCAACAGGCTGTGGATATAGGGGACCCGGTGCTGTTAAGGGTTATCGGCGGTTCGCCGCAAAGCTTGAATCGACGCGGGCGGTCCCCCTGGCCTTTTGGGCCGTGAAGGTGTAACGTTTTCGGTGATAAAAGCTCCTAGTGTTTAGCATTCATCCAAAAATTACGTGGAAAGGGGATATGCCATGTCAGCCGACAAGGTTGCCGAGATCACCGATCAAAATTTCGAAAGCAGCGTATTGAAGTCGTCCCAGCCGGTCCTGGTGGATTTCTGGGCCCCCTGGTGCGGCCCCTGCAAGGCCATCGGCCCGGCCGTCGACGCCTTGGCCGAAGCCTATGCGGGCAAGCTGACCGTGGGCAAATGCAACGTCGACGAAAATCCAGAAATCCCGAATAGCTATGGGATCCGGGCGATACCCACCGTGATGGTCTTCAAGGATGGCCGGGTCTTCGATCAGATGACGGGCATGGTCAACCGCAGCAAACTGGAAACGGCGGTGCAGAAGGCATTGGAGGGCGGCGCCCCCACCTCGCCTTTCGTGGTTCAGTGAACGCAACGGGAGAGGGGCTGATGACATCCGCGACACATCCGAAAGACGAGGAAACAAAGGAATCCGCCGAGGATACGGCCGGGGAGAATCCGGTGCGCTACCTGTGCATGAAGTACAACCGCTATCAGGAGGGCGATGCGGTTGCCTGCCAGGATCCGGATTTATACTGCAAGTTTCGCCCCCAGTGCTTGATCCATTACAAGGACAAACGCCGCCGCAAGCGGGAGCGGGACGGGGGCGAAAGTGAAGGATAGCCTTACAAGGGATAGCACCGGGTAGCAGAGGTGGAAATTACACAGGGCCGCGAATGCCGCCTGCAACTGAAGGGTGTTCGTCCAGAAAGGGTAGCTTTTGGTTCCTGGCAAGGCCGCAGCCGACGGGCGCCCGCAGACGTAGC